>NZ_BAAAQX010000031.1:0-160292 GCF_039531895.1 Nonomuraea monospora | reverse complement strand
GTTCATCAAGATCCTGGCCCTGACCGCGGCCATCTGGCACAACGGCCAGACTCATCAACCCGTCAACCGATCGCTGACCGCCTATGACCACTGATTTCGCCGGGACCCCTTGGACTCATCCATCTAGGGAGAACGGAAACCGCAAAATTCATTTTGCAAAATTGTCTTTGCGGTCTACGGTGGAGGCGTGGAGGACCACTACAAGATCAGCGACCCGCAGGTGCTGCGGGCCGTCACCCATCCCCTGCGGGCCCGGCTGCTCGGGCTGCTGCGCTCAGACGGCCCGGCCACCGCCAGCGAGCTGGGCCGCGCCGTCGGCGAGAGCTCCGGCTCGACCAGCTACCACCTGCGCGAGCTGTTCAAGTACGGCTTCATCGAGGAGGACCCCGAGCAGCGCGACGGCCGCGAGCGCCGCTGGCGGGCCCGGCACCGCTACACCTCGTGGAACAGCCGGGAGATGTCCGTCACCCCTGAGGGCCGCGAGACGGTCAAGGTCATGCGGCTGCTCCAGGCCGAGCTGCTCGGCCGGGTCATCGAGGAGTTCGACGAGGGCGACTGGTCGCCGCAGTGGATGGCGGCCGCGGGCATGAGCGACCACATCTTCGAGCTGCCGCCCGCCGCGCTGGAGGAGTTCACCGCGCGCGCCGCGGACATCCTGGCCGAGCTGGCAGCCCGGCACGAGGGCGCCGCCGACACCCAGCTCGTGCACGTCTGGGCCGGGGGCTTTCCCCGCAAACGGAGGGAGGAGCCGTGACCGCGCGATCGGCCTTACGGCGCTACCTGCTCGTCGCCTTCCTGACCTGGCTGCCGCCGGGGCTCATGATGGCGACCATGGTCCTGCTGATGACGGAGCGGGGCCTCGGCCTGGCCCAGATCGGCCTGGCGGTGACCGTGTTCTCGGTGGTGACCGTGACCCTGGAGCTGCCGACGGGCGGGCTGGCCGACGTGATCGGCAGGCGCATGGTGCTGGCCGCCTCCGCCGCGTTCACCGTGGCGGGGCTGGCGCTGATGAGCGTGTCCACCACGTTCTGGATGTTCATGCTGAGCGGCGTGCTCAAGGGCGTCGCGCGGGCGCTGTCCAGCGGCCCGGCCACCTCCTGGTACGTCGACACGCTGCACGGCATCGAGGGCCGTGACGCCGACCTGCGGCCCGGCCTGGCCAGGGGCGGCGCGACGGAGTCCGTGGCGCTGTGCCTCGGCGTGCTGGCGGGCGGCGCGCTGCCGCTCCTGGTGCCCCCGTCGCTGATCCTCCCGCTGGCCGCGCCGCCCCTGGTGGGCGCTGTGGCGGCGCTGGTGCTGCTGGTCGTGGTGCTGTTCGCGCTGCCCGAGCCGGACCACGGGCGCCGCTCGCTGGCGGGCGTGCTGCGCGAGGTGCCCGCCACCGTGGCCGGCGGCGTCCGGCTGTCGCTGGGCGGTGCGGTGCTGCGCAGGCTCATGGCCGCCTCCGCCGCGTCCGGCCTGGTGCTGATGAGCATCGAGCTGCTCACGCCGGGCCGCCTGGCCGAGCTGGCCGGCACGGCCGAGGAGGGCAGCCTGGTCTATGCGGTGGTGGCGGCGCTCGGGTTCGCGGGCAGCGCGCTGGGCAGCGCCCTCGCGCCCCGCGCCGCGCGGCTGGCGGGCGGGTCGGCCAGGGGCGCGATCGCGGGCACGACGCTGACCGCGCTGTCCATCGGCGCGCTGGCCGCGACGGCCGGCCTGGACGGGCTGCCCGGCGTGGCCGGCGCCGGGCTCGCCTACGTCTGCCTCTTCGTCGGCGGCGCGGTCACGGCCGTGCTGTCACTGGAGATCACGCACAACGCGGTGACCGCGGCCGAGCGGACCACGGTCACCTCGACGAGCTCGCTGTCCCTGCAGTCCGGGGGCATCGTGGCCAATCTCACACTCGGCTCGCTGGCCGCCCAGGCGGGCCTCGCCGCCGCCTGGAGTGTCGCCGCCGTGGTGATGCTGGCCTCTGCCCTGCTGTTCGTGCGGATGCCGGCGCCTACAGGCTCCAGTCCAGCTCAGGCCCTACCGGCACGATCCGGCTCGGGTTGATGTTGGTCTGGGTGACGTAGTAGTGGCGCTTGATCTGGTCGAAGTCGGTGGTCTCGTGGAAGGCCGGGATGGCGTACAGGCGGCGCGCGTACGCCCACAGCGCCGGATAGTCCGTCAGCCGCCGCACCGAGCACTTGAAGTGCGCGTAGTAGACGGAGTCGAACCTGGCCAGCGTCGTGTAGAGACGCACGTCGCTGTCGGTGAGCGAGTCGAAGAGGAACTCCGACTCGGCCAGCCGCACCTCCAGGAAGTCGAGAGTGGTGAACACCCGGGCCACCGCCTCCTCGTAGACCTGCTGGTCACGGGAGAAGCCCGCCTCGTAGACCGCGTTGTTGAGCCCGTGGTAGAGGCGGTCGTTCATGATGTCGATGTCGGGGCGCAGGCGTTCCGGATAGAGGTTGGGCGAAGTGCCCCATGACGTCTCCAGATCGAGGGTGATCTGGGGGAAGTCGTTGGTGACGATCCGCTTGTCCTGGGTGTCCCAGACGCACGGCACGGTGTAGCGGCCCGCGTAGCCGGGATCGGTGGCGTGGTACAGCTCCGACAGGTACTCCGGATCGCCGCCGGGGACGCGCCAGCCCTTCTCGTCGCGGATGGGGTCGACGATCGTGACGTCCAGCAGGTCGTCCAGGCCCAGCAGCTTTCGGACGATCAGTACGCGCTGCGCCCACGGACAGGCGTAGGACGCGTAGACCCGGTAGCGGCCGGGCTCGGGAGGGCCGAGCCGATCCGTGAAACGGTTCGGCTGCCGGACGAAGCGGCCATCGTCGGAGATCTCGCGGCTCAGCTTCATGACCCAAGTAGAACATGATTCGGACGCAGAACTATATTCGGGCATGTGGCGAAATTTGTGGTGACCCCGGCCAACCCGGCGCAGCGGGAGGCGTGGGTCGGCGGAGCGTACCCCGACGTCGAACGGGTGCGCCCCGGCCTGTGGTCCGTCCCCGTGCCGATCCCCATCAACCCCCTCCGGTACGTGCTCGTCTACGTCCTTGAGCTGCCCGGCGGGGTGGTCATCATCGACGCAGGCTGGAACACCGACGAGGCCTACGACGCCCTGGTGGCCGGCCTGGGCGTGGCCGGGTACGCGATCACCGACGTCAAGGGCGTCCTGGTCACGCACATCCACCCCGACCACTACGGCCTGGCGGGCCGCATCAGGGAGAGCTCGGGCGCCTGGATCGCGCTGCACCCGGCGGACGCCCGCCTGGTCCGCGAGCGCTACGACGACGAGGTCATCGACTCCCTCGTCCAGCGCGAGCGGGATTTGCTGCGCCGCTGCGGCGTGCCCGACCTGTCGCTGGACGAGCTGGCGGGCGCCTCCATGCGGATCAGGCACATGGTCTCGATGGCCAAGCCGGACCGCCTGGTCGAGGACGGCGACGACCTGGACCTGCCGGGCTGGGACCTGCGGGCCATCTGGACGCCCGGCCACTCGCCCGGTCACCTGTGCTTCGTCTCGCCGGAGCGCAAGGTGCTGTTCTCCGGCGACCACGTCCTGGCGAAGATCACGCCCATGGTGGCCGTGCACCCCCAGTCGCCGCCGAACCCGCTGGCCGACTACCTCGACTCGCTCGACGCGGTGCGCAAGCTGGAGGTGGAGGAGGTGCTGCCCGCGCACGAGTACCGGTTCCTTGAGCTGACCGAGCGGGTGGACTCCGTGATGGCGCACCACGACGAGCGGCTGGCCGAGATCGAGCAGGTGGTGGCCGCGGCCGGCGGGGTGACCTGCTGGGACGTGGCGACCCGGCTGACGTGGTCGCGGCCGTGGGAGACGATCCCGTCGTTCATGCGGCGCTCGGCCAACAACGAGACGCTGGCCCACCTGGTGTGGCTGGAGGCCAAGGGGCGGGTGGTCAAGGAGGCGGGCGAGCCGGACCTGTGGCATCTGCCCTGAGGGCGGTTATCGTAGCGAGGACTAGAATGTTGTTCTCCTCGCCTGGGAGGTTCGATGCTTCGGTTCGATGACAGGGTCGCGATCATCACGGGGGCCGGGCACGGCCTCGGCAGATCGCACGCGCTCCTGCTGGCCGAACGGGGCGCCAAGGTCGTCGTCAACGACCTCGGCGGCGCGCTCGACGGCACCGGCGCCTCGGCGGGCCCGGCGGCCGAGGTGGCCGACCTCATCGTCAAGAACGGCGGCCAGGCCGTGGCCAGCGCCGACAACATCGCCACCCCCGAGGGCGCCAAGGCCGTCGTGCAGGCCGCCGCGGACGCGTTCGGCAGGGTCGACATCGTCGTCAACAACGCCGGCATCCTGCGCGACAAGTCGTTCGGCAAGATGACGGTCGAGGAGTTCGACGCGGTGCTGGCCGTGCACGTACGCGGCTCCTACCTCGTCAGCCAGGCCGCCTACCCGCTGATGAAGGCGGCCGGCTACGGCCGGATCGTCAACACCTCCAGCCCCGCCGGCCTGTTCGGCAACTTCGGCCAGGCCAACTACTCCACCGCCAAGATGGGCCTGGTCGGCCTGACCAAGACGCTCGGCATCGAGGGCGCGCGCAACGGCATCAAGGCCAACGCCATCGCGCCCGTCGCCTGGACCAGGATGACCGAGGCGCTGCTGCCCGCCGAGTTCGAGGCCAAGTTCACGCCGGAGCGGGTCAGCGCGCTGGTCGCCTTCCTCGTGCACGAGTCGTGCGAGGCCAGCGGCGAGGTGTTCACGGTCGGGGGCGGCAAGGTGGCGCGGGTGTTCGTGGCCGAGGGGCCGGGCTGGAAGAGCGACGACCTGACGCCCGAGGCGATCGCGGAGAACTGGGGGTCGGTGATGACCGAGCAGCCGTACGTGCTGACGGCGGCCGACTCCATGAAGGCCATGCTCTAGTCGGCCTGATCGGCGGAAGGTGACGCGCCGGTCCCCGGGTGAACGGGGGCCGGCGCTTTCGCGTTCTAGGACAAATCGGGTAATAAGCGGTCTTTGTTCGATCTTCGGCGGAAGTTGGGGGAGTTTGGTCGATCCTCACTCTTGATTTGCCTCTTCGGTGATCTTATTGTCGCGGCATGACCCCCCAGCCGGGCTCCGCCGGCGACGTGCTGACGCTGATCAGCGCGGGCTCCGCGACGACCCGTTCCGATTTGGCGAGGCTCACCGGCCTGGCCAGATCCACGATCTCCCAGCGCGTGGACGCGCTGATCGAGCGCGGCCTCGTCGAGGAGACCGAGAGCGGCGAGTCCACCGGCGGGCGCCCGCCGCGCCAGCTCCGCCTGCACACCGAGGACCACGCCTTCGCGGGCGTGGACCTGGGCGCCACCCACTGCCGGGTCGTCCTCATGGACATCTCGGGCAACGTGCTGGCCGAGTGCGAGGACGGGCTGCTGATCGGCGAGGGCCCCGAGAAGGTGCTCGCCCACGTGGACCAGCGGCTCGACCGGCTCCTCGGCCAGGCGGGGCGGCCTCGCGGCGCCCTGCGGGCCATCGGGATCGGCGTGCCTGGGCCGGTGGAGTTCGCCACCGGACGGCCGAACAACCCGCCGATCATGCCCGGCTGGAACGACTACCCCGTCCCCGAGTACTTCGAGGGCGTCGAGGTCCTGGTGGACAACGACGTCAACGTGATGGCGCTGGGCGAGCACCGGGGCGCCTTCGCCGACACCAGGCACCTGCTGTTCGTCAAGGTCGGCACCGGCATCGGCTGCGGCATCATGGCCGAGGGCAAGCTGCACAGGGGCGCGCAGGGCTCGGCCGGCGACATCGGCCACATCCGGGTCAGCGGCCACGAGGACGCCGGCTGCCGGTGCGGCAACAGCGCCTGCCTGGAGGCCGTGGCCGGCGGCGCCGCCATCGCGCGGCGGCTGACCGAGCTGGGCCTGGCGGCCGAGACCGGCGCCGACGTGGTGGCGCTCGTCCAGTCGGGCAACACCCAGGCGCTGCGCCTGGTCAGGGAGGCGGGCCGGCTCATCGGCGAGGTGCTGGCGAGCCTGGTCAACTTCTTCAACCCCGAGGTCATCGTGATCGGCGGCGCGCTGTCGCGGGTGCACGAGCACCTGCTGGCCGGCATCAGGGAGACGGTCTACCGCAGGTCGCTCCCGCTGGCCACGCACCACCTGTCGATCACCCCCAGCCGTACGGGGATCAACGCCGCCGCGCTCGGCGCGGGGATCCTCGCCATCGAGCACTACCTGTCACCCGACAACATCAACCGCATCGTCAACGCCTGAAAGGGACCGCCCGATGCTGGTCATGAAGGGCATCGTCAAACAGTTCCCCGGCGTGCGCGCGCTGGACGGGGTCGATCTGGACGTCAAGGCGGGCGAGGTGCACTGCCTGCTCGGCCAGAACGGCGCCGGCAAATCCACCTTGATCAAAGTGCTGGCCGGAGTGCACCAGCCGGACGAGGGCACGATCTCGTTCAACGGTACGGAGGTGCGCCCCGGCAGCCCCATCGACGCCATCAAGCTCGGCTTCGCCACCATCTACCAGGAACTCGACCTGGTCGACGGGCTCAGCGTGGCCGAGAACATCTTTCTCGGCCACGAGCACGCCCGCCTCGGCTTCGTGAACAGGGCGGCGGGCCGGCGCGCCACCCGCGAGGTGCTGGAGCGCCTGGGCCACCCGGAGATCCGCCCCTCCACTGAGGTGGGGCGGCTGTCCCCGGCGGCCAAGCAGGTCGTCTCGATGGCCCGCGCGCTCTCCCACGAGGCGCGCCTGATCATCATGGACGAGCCCTCGGCCGCGCTCGCCCACGACGAGGTGGCCAACCTCTTCCGCATCATCCGCGAGCTGACCGCCCAGGGTGTGGCCGTCGTCTACATCTCCCACCGTCTGGAGGAGATCCGCGAGATCGGCGACCGCGTCACGGTGCTCAAGGACGGCCGCACGGTCGCGGTCGGCCTGCCCGCCCGTGACACGCCGACGACGCAAATCGTTTCGCTCATGACGGGCCGCAACGTCGAGTACGTCTTCCCGCCCAGGGGCGGGCGCAAGCTCGGCGAGGAGGTGCTCCGCGTCGAGGCCCTGACCTCGCCGGGCGTCTTCAAGGACGTCTCGTTCTCCGTGCGGGCGGGCGAGATCGTCGGCCTGGCCGGGCTCGTCGGCTCGGGCCGCTCGGAGATCCTGGAGGCCGTGTACGGCGCCCGCTCCGCCAGCGGCAAGGTGCTGCTCGACGGCCGCCAGGTGCGCCGCGGCGTGGTCGGCACCGTCAGGAACGGCATGGGCCTGGCCCCCGAGGAACGCAAGGCCCAGGCCCTGCTCCTCGACCAGAGCGTCACCGCCAACATCACGCTGGGCAGCCTGCCGGGCTTCGCCACATTCGGCTGGCTCGACCGCAAGCGGGAGCGGGCCGAGGCCAAACGGCTGTCGGAGATGCTGGACATCCGCCCGCCCGACCCCGAACGCCCGATCAGGACCCTGTCGGGCGGCAACCAGCAGAAGGCCGTGCTCGCCCGCTGGCTGCTCGGCGGGCGCAAGCTGCTGCTGCTCGACGAGCCCACCCGCGGCGTGGACGTGGGCGCCAGGGCCGAGCTGTACGCGGTCATCCACGACCTGGCCGAGCAGGGCATCGGCGTGCTGCTGGTCTCCAGCGAGGTGCCCGAGGTGCTCGGCCTGGCCGATCGGGTGCTGGTGCTGCGCGAGGGGACCGTCATTCACGAGGGAGAGGCGGCCGAGCTGGACGAGCACCGCGTACTGGACATGATCATGAATGGGAGGGCGGCGTGATGGGGGGACCCACGACGAAGGCCGCACCGGCGCTGCCGTCGATCCGGGGCGTCAGCGAGATGCGGCACCTCGGCCTGGTCGGCGCGCTGGCACTGCTGGTCGTCGTCGGCCTGGTGACCAGGCCGGACAACTTCCTCACGGCGTCCAACCTGGTGAGCATCCTGTCGCTGGCGGCCACGATCGGCGTCATCACGGTCGGCATGACGTTCGTCATCATCGGGGGCGGCATCGACCTGTCGGTGGGCGCGATCATGGCGCTGGCCAGCGTGTGGGCCACCACCCTGGCCACGCAGTCGTACGGGCCGGTCGTGATGGCCGTCTGCGCGCTCCTCGTCGGCACCGGAGCGGGGCTGGTCAACGGGTTACTGATCGCCTACGGGCGGATGGTGCCGTTCATCGCCACGCTGGCCATGCTGGTGGCCGCCCGAGGGCTCGCGCAGCGCATGTCGGACCGCAAGACCCAGCTCATCCAGGCGGAGAACTCCGCGATCGTGGAGTTGTCGACCACCCGGTGGCTCGGCATCCCGCTGCTGGTCTACATCTTCGCGCTGGTCGTCGTGCTGGGCTGGATCGTGCTCAACCGCACCACGTTCGGGCGGCGCACGTACGCGGTGGGCGGCAACCCCGAGGCGGCCCGCCTGGCAGGCATCGACGTACGCAGGCACACGATGCTGCTGTACGCGCTGTCGGGCCTGTGCTGCGGCATCGCGGCCATCCTGATCATGGCTCGCACCACCACGGGCTCCTCCACCCACGGCGACCTGTACGAGCTCGACGCCATCGCCGCCGTGATCATCGGCGGCACGCTGCTCACCGGGGGCCGGGGCACGATCGTGGGCTCCATCCTGGGCCTGCTGATCTTCACCCTCATCACCAACCTGTTCATTCTCAACGGGCTCAACACCAGCGACCAGCTGATCGCCAAGGGCCTGATCATCGTCGTCGCCGTCCTTCTCCAGCGGCGGAATCTGAAGGAGAGAGCACCATGAGTGACAACGTCGCGCGCCGGGGATTCCTCATCGGCGGACTCGGCGGAGCCGCGCTGTTAGCGGCGGGCTGCACCAGCAACGAGCCCGCGGCGAGCCCCACCAGTGCCGCGCCCGCGCCCGCTCCGGCGGCCAGCGGCAACGACCAGCCCGGCACGAAGGTGGTGATCGGCTTCTCGGCGCCGGCGGCCGACCACGGCTGGATCGCGGCCATCGCCAAGAACGCCGAGGCCACCGCGAAGCAGTACTCCGACATCGAGTTCAAGCCGGTCGAGCCGACCAACGACATCAACCAGCAGATCTCCGCCGTCGAGTCGCTGATCGCGGCCAAGGTGAACGCGCTGGTCATCCTGCCCAACGACGGCCAGCAGCTCAACCAGGTCGCGTTGCAGGCCACCGAGGCGGGCATCCCGGTCATCAACCTGGACCGGATCTTCCCCGACAAGCTCGCCTACCGGACCTGGGTGGGCGGCGACAACTACGGCATGGGCGTCGCGGCCGGTCACTACATCGGCAAGGACCTCAAGGCCAAGGGCGTGGCCAACCCGGTGATCGTGGAGATCCAGGGCATCGCCACGCTGCCGCTGACGCAGGACCGCAGCAAGGGCTTCGCCGACGCGCTCAAGGTCTACGGGTTCAAGGTCACGGCGCAGCAGGACGCCCAGTTCACCGTGGAGACGGGCAACGAGGTCGCCACCTCGCTGCTCCAGGCGCACAAGAAGATCGACGCGCTGTGGAACCACGACGACGACCAGGGTGTCGGCGTGCTGGCCGCGATCAAAGAGGCCAACCGCAACGAGTTCATCATGGTCGGCGGCGCCGGGTCGCTGAACGCGATGAAGGAGATCCAGTCGGGGACCTCGGTGCTCAAGGCCACCGTCACCTACTCGCCGACCATGGCCTCCTCAGCGATCAAGCTGGCGCGTCTGGTAGCACAGTCGAAGGGCATGAGTGATTTGGTGGAACGGCAGGTTCCGCAGTCCATCACGCTCGCGTCCGAGACCATCACCAAGGATAACGTCGAGCAATACCTGTCACTCGGCTTCGAATCCTGATCCTGATCGGGGGTTGCATGTCAGACAGAACCACCATCGGCGTGGGCATGATCGGCTACGCCTTCATGGGCCGCGTCCACTCCCAGGCCTGGCGCAGCGTCGGGGCGTTCTTCGACCTGCCGCTGGCGCCGCGCATGGCGGTGCTGGCGGGCCGGTCCAAGGAGCGCACCGAGGCCGCCGCGGCGCAACTCGGCTGGGCCGACATCGAGACGGACTGGAGAGAGCTGGTCAAGCGCGACGACGTGCAGATCGTCGACATCTGCACGCCCGGTGACTCCCACGCGGAGATCGCCATCGCCGCGTTGCAGGCCGGCAAGCACGTGATCTGCGAGAAACCGCTGGCCAACACCGTCGCCGAGGCCGAGGCCATGGTGGCGGCCGCCGCCGCCGCGCAGGGCAGGAGCATGGTGGCCTTCAACTACCGGCGGGTGCCCGCGATCGCGCTCGCCCGCCGGTACGTCGAGGAGGGCCGGATCGGCGAGATCAGGCACGTGCGGGCACAGTACCTGCAGGACTGGATCGTCGACCCCGAGTTCCCGCTGGTCTGGCGGCTGCAGAAGGACAAGGCGGGCTCAGGGGCCCTCGGCGACATCGGCGCGCACATCGTCGACGCCGCCCAGTTCGTCACCGGGCAGAACGTGGTGGGCGTGTCGGCGCTGACCGAGACGTTCATCAAGGAACGCCCGCTGGCGACCGAGTCGGCCGGCCTCGGCGCGACCGGCTCCACCGCCAGGGGCGAGGTGACGGTGGACGACGCGGCCCTGTTCATCGGCCGGATGTCGGGCGGCGCGCTGGCCTCGTTCGAGGCCACCCGCTTCGCCAACGGGCGCAAGAACGCGATGCGCATCGAGATCAACGGCTCGCTCGGCAGCCTCGCCTTCGACTTCGAGGCCATGAACGAGCTGTGGCTCAGCGCCGACGGCGGCGGCTTCGAGCGCATCCTGGTCACCGAGCCCGACCACCCGTACGTCGGCGCCTGGTGGCCGCCCGGCCACGGCCTCGGCTACGAGCACACCTTCACCCACGAGATCAAGGACTTCCTGGAGGCGGTCGCCACCGGCGCCGACCCGTCGCCGTCGTTCGCCGACGGGCTGCGGGTGCAGCGGGTGCTGGAGGCGGTCGAGCGCAGCGCGGCTGAGGGCAGCCGCTACACGAACGTGGAGGACTGATGCGACCAGTCACGCTGTTCACCGGACAGTGGGCCGATCTGCCGTTCGAGGAGGTGTGCAGGCTGGCCTCGGAATGGGGCTACGACGGCCTGGAGATCGCCTGCTCGGGCGACCACTTCGACGTGGCCCAGGCCGTGGCGGACCCCTCGTACGTGGAGCAGAAGCGCGCCCAGCTCGACAAGCACGGCCTGAAGGTGTGGACGATCTCCAACCACCTCGTCGGCCAGGCGATCTGCGACCACCCCATCGACGAGCGCCACAAGGCCATCCTCCCGGCCCGCGTCTGGGGCAACGGCGACCCCGAGTCGGTGCGCCAGGCCGCGGCCGAGGACATGAAGAACACCGCCCGCGCCGCCGCGCTGCTCGGCGTGGACACGGTGGTCGGCTTCACGGGCTCGTCCATCTGGCACGCGGTCGCGATGTTCCCGCCGGTGCCCGCCAGCATGGTGGAGGCCGGCTACCAGGACTTCGCCGACCGCTGGAACCCCATCCTCGACGTCTTCGACGAGGTGGGCGTGCGCTTCGCCCACGAGGTGCACCCGAGCGAGATCGCCTACGACTACCACACCACCGTGCGCACCCTGGAGGCCATCGGCCACCGGTCCGCGTTCGGCCTGAACTGGGACCCGTCCCACATGGTGTGGCAGGACCTCGACCCGGTCGGCTTCATCCTCGACTTCAAGGACCGCATCTACCACGTGGACTGCAAGGACACGCGGATGCGGGTCGGCGACGGGCGCAAGGGCCGCCTGTCGTCGCACCTGCCGTGGGCCGACATGCGCAGGGGCTGGGACTTCGTCTCCACCGGCCGCGGCGACGTGCCGTGGGAGGACTGCTTCCGCGCGCTCAACTCCATCGGGTACGAGGGGCCGATCTCGATCGAGTGGGAGGACGCCGGGATGGACCGGCTCGACGGGGCGAAGGAGGCGCTGGGCTACATCCGCCGGCTCAACTCCATCACCCCGCCGGCGACGTCCTTCGACGCCGCCTTCTCCACCGAGTAAGAAGTGTGGGGCCGTCCCTCAACGGGGGCGGCCCCAATTTCGCGCGTCAGTCCATGAGGACGATCTGGCGCAGCACCTCGCCGCCCTTGAGCGCCGCCACGGCGTCGTTCAGGTCGGTCAGGCGGATGCGGGCGCTGATCATCGACTCCAGGTCGAGCAGGCCGGACTTGTGCAGCTTGGCGAAGTAGGGGAAGTCGTGCCGGACGTCCGCCTCGCCGTACAGGCTGGACAGCAGGTTCTTGCCCTCGAACAGCAGGCTGAAGGCGGAGATGGAGACCATGTCGTCCATCGCGCCCGCGCCGACGACGATCACGTCGCCGCCCTGGCGGGCGAGCTGCCAGGTGTTCTGGATCGTGGCCGACTTGCCGACCACCTCGAAGGCGTAGTCGAAGCCGCCGCCGCCCGTCAGCTCGTTCAGCGCGTCGGGGACCTGCTCGGGGGTGACCGCGTGGGTCGCCCCGACCTTCCTGGCCAGCTCGTGCTTGGACGCCAGCGGGTCCACCGCGAGGATGGTCCTGGCGCCGGAGACGCGCGCGCCCTGGATGACGGCCAGGCCGACGCCGCCGCAGCCGACCACCGCGACGGTGGAGCCGGGGCGCACCTTCGCCGTGTTGAGCGCGGCGCCGACGCCGGTCGTGATGCCGCAGCCGATCAGGGCCGCCGCCTCCCACGACACGTCCTCGTCGATCTTGATCGCGCCCTGCCACGGCACGACGATCTCCTCGGCCCAGGTGCCGCACCCGGCCATCCCGAACACCGTCGTGCCGTCGCCGAGCCGGAAGTTGCCCTTGGTGAAGGACTCGATGACGTACTTCATGCACAGGAACGGCTGGCCGCCCACGCACAGCTCGCACTCCTGGCAGGCCGGGCGCCAGCTGATCACGACGTGGTCGCCCGGTTTCACGGACGTGACGTGCTCGCCCACCTCGACCACCTCACCCGCGCCCTCGTGGCCCAGGATGAGCGGCACGGGCTGGGGCAGCACGCCGGTCATGGCCGACAGGTCGGAGTGGCAGACGCCCGTCGCCCTGATCCGGACGCGAACGTCGGCCGGGCCGACGGGGGCCAGGGTGACGTCGTCGCGGATGTCGAGCTTGTCGTTGCCTACGGCGTGCAGGATCGCGGCGCGCATGGGGGTTCCTCCTCGTTGCCTGCGGGCTATTCCTCGAGGGACAGAGCGGCTTTCGGACAGGACCTGACCGCGTGGCGGACACGGTCCTGCATCTCTGGGGGTGGTTCCGGCAGCAGGATGTGGAGCTGGTCGTCGTCGTCCACCTCGAACACTTCCGGCGCGAGCCCCATGCACACGGCGTTGGCCTCGCAGACCAGCTCGTCCACCTTGACCTTCATGTGAGCCTCCTGTGGTCCCATGAGACCACTTTGGTGCGCTCGACGACGTACGCAACCCGCTTGCGGCCGGTTTTCTCCACATACGGGAGCAGCAGGTCGTCGGAGACGCCCGGGGTCATCCGGCGGGCGATCGCCAGGCCGATGGAGATGACCCGGTCGCGGTCGTCCACCCGCACGGCCTTGCCGTACACCAGGACGCCGCGCAGCTCGCCGTAGTCTTCGCCGGCCTCCACGAGACAGCTCACCCGGGGGTCGCGGCCCAAGTTGCGGGTCTTCTGCGCCTTGGCGTAGGTCCAGAAGGCGATCCGGCCCTCGTCGAGGCCGTAGAACATGGTCACCAGGTGGGGGGTGCCGTCCGCGTTGATGGTCGCGAGCTGCAGCTTGCGCGAGCCCTCCAGGAAGGCGGTGACCTCGTCGTCCGACATGGCGATGCGAGCGCGCTGATTCACGCTGCCAAGTAGAACAGGTTCCAGAACGGCCCTGCAAGAGGCGGTTGGAATGTTATTCGGTTCGGCTAGGGTGCATGCCTATGACGATGCCGTCAGCGCTGCTTCACGCGGCGAGACACGCCAAGGGGTTCATGCCTCCAGAAGAGGGGCTGGCCCTGTACGAGACGGCCTGCCGGTACGGCAAGCTCGGTCCCATCTGCGAGATCGGCACCTACTGCGGCAAGTCGGCCATCTACCTCGGCGCCGCCGCCCGCCAGAGCGGGTCGGTGGTCGTCACGGTCGACCACCACAGGGGCTCGGAGGAGATCCAGCCCGGCTGGGCGCACCACGACCCGACCCTGGTCGATCCCCGGTTCGGCAAGATGGACTCGCTGCCGACCTTCCGGGCCACGATCGCCTCCGCCGGGCTGGAGGAGGAGGTGATCGCCATCGTCGGCAGGTCGGAACGGGTCGCCGGGCTGTGGAACTCGCCGCTGGGCATGCTCTTCATCGACGGCGGCCATTCCGAGGAGCCCGTGACCCGCGACTACGAGGGCTGGGCGCCGCACGTGACGACGGGCGGGGCGCTGGTCTTCCACGACGTCTACCCCGACCCGGCGCACGGGGGGCAGGCGCCGTACCGGGTCTACCGGCGGGCGCTGGAGTCCGGCGCGTTCGAGGAGGTGGCGGTCACCGGCTCGCTGCGCGTCCTGGAACGGGTCGGGCCGGGCATCTGAGCCCTGCTGGGTCAGTCGCGGTGTCGGCGGGTCCAGGAGCGGCGGGTCTGTGACTGCCAGCTCTGGAAGTCCTCGTGCGTGTGCGCCTCGTGGCCGAGCGCGATCAGCGCCCGGTCGGTCCACGAGGCCGCCTCCTCCGCGTCGGCGCCCGCCAGGATCGGCGCAGCCTGCGCCGCGTGGGCGGGCAGCTCGCCCGAGCGCAGCCGCGCCGCCAGCGCGAAGGCGCACCCCTGCGCCAGGTACGCGCGGAAGCCGTCGGCCCCGGCCCGCTCGGTCAGCCACCACAGCTCGTCCGCCTCCGCGCCGCCCGTGTACGCCGCCGCGAACCCCACCCCGCTCCACAGGTCGGCCCGCCGCGGGATGGGAAAGCCGCCGATCCGGGCCGAGACGTCGTCGGGCGCGCCACCCTCGTGGTACCAGAGCAGCCGCCCCAGCCCCTGGTCGAACACCGCGCAGTGCGCCCTGGTAAGCAGGTCGGGCATGGTGCGCTCGCCCACCATGCGGTCGGCCCTGGACAGGCTCCACTGGAAGCCGAACCCGTCCACGGCCAGCCACCGCAGCAGCGGGTGCGCCCGCCGCGCGCCCCACACCGGGCGCAGCCGCAGCAGCGCGTACGCGCGGCCCGCGCCCAGGTAGGCGGCGTGGCGGTGATGTTGGGCGGGGCCGGCCAGTAGCTCGTGAAGGCGCCGGCCCCGGGTCAGGGTGAGCAGGTCGAGCGTGGTGCAGGCGGCCGCGGCCCCCTCGTAGGCGAAGGGACGCTGGTCGTCCGGGATCGCCTCGACCTTCTCGACTTCTCGTGACATCACCGCGTTGTAACCGAAGACGTACGATCGCTCGGACTTCATGAAGACCGTCCGCGAGGCTCCGCCCCTGTGCCGGAATCGGCGCCGGCCCAGATCGGACTCCAGCGGATCCTTGGTCAGGAACCGCCGCAGCCCCCTGGCCCCGGACAGTGCAGGCTCCGGTGTCGGGTCGGTCCTGACCTGGTCCAAGAACGATGGTGTGCCCGTGTCGCCCACGCTTCCCCCGAAGACGCCTCGTACGTCACTCAGAAGCTAGTAAGCCCGCTGAGCGACACAACGGCGGCGCACCGGCCCGTACGGGCAAAGAACCCGCAAAAGCGGTTGTACGGGCGTCTCAGAGGCCCTCAGTGTGCACGGCCGCGCACCCGCACACCTCCGGGTCGAACACCGCGGTTCCGTCGATGTCACGAAACAGCCCGCCACCCGGCGAGAGCCCGAGCAGCGCGTCGGCCGCCAGGACGACCGCGGCGGCGGTGTAGCCGGAACGCTCGTGCGGATAGTGCTTGCGGTTGGCGAACTGCCAGCCCGTCCAGTAGGAGCCGTCCTCGTGCCGCAGGTGCTGCATGTCGGCGAAGAGCGCGCGCGCCCGCTCGCCGTCGCCGAGCGCGTCGAGCGCCAGCACCAGCTCGCACGTCTCCGCCCCCGTCACCCACGGCTGGTCGGACACGCACCGGATGCCGAGACCCGGCACCACGAACGTCGGCCACTCGCGTTCCAGCAGCTCGAACGCCTGCGCCCCGCGCACCGCGCCGCCCAGCACCGGGTAGTACCAGTCCATGGAGAAGCGGCTCTTGTCCGCGAACGCCTCGGGATGCGCCGACAGCACGTGGGCCAGCCGGTCGGCGGCCAGCTCCCAGTGCGGCTGCGGGTCGCCCAGGTGGTCGGCCAGCAGCACGCCGCAGCGCAGCCCCTGGTGGATGGAGGAGCAGCCGGTCAGCAGCGCGTACGCACCCGGCCTGCCGTGCGCGTCGCGCTCCCAGACGATCTCGCCCCGCTCGGTCTGCAGCCCCGCCACGAAGTCGAGCGCGGCCTTGACCATCGGCCAGCTCTCCTCGGTGAAGCGCCGGTCGCCGGTGACGAGGTGGTGGTGCCACACGCCGACCGCGATGTAGGCGGCGTGGTTGGTCTCGCCGTTCGGCTCCGTCGCCACGCCGTCCACGAGCTTCATCGGCCAGGCGCCGTCGGCCCGCTGGTGGCGGGCCAGCCAGCCGTAGCCGCGGCGGACCGGCTCGGCCAGGCCCGCCACGGACATCGCCATGAGGCACTCGATGTGGTTCCAGGCGTCCACGTGGCCCTCCGGCCACGGCACGCCGCCGTCGTCCTGCTGGATCGCCGCGATGCTCTCGGCCGTCCGTACGACCTCCTCGCGGGAGATCATGGCTTCCGCACGTACAGGACCACGCTCTTGCCGATGATCGGGTTGAGCACGGCCTCGGCGATCCTGGTGGCGGCGGGGCGCTTCATGATGTCCCAGACCAGCAGCTCGTGGTACGCCTTGGCGAGCGGGTGGTCGTCGTTGTTGACGCCGACCGCGCACTTGATCCACCAGTACGGCGCGTGCAGGCCGTGCGCGTGGTGGTGGGGGCCGATCACGAAGCCGATGGACTTCAGCTTGGCCGACAGCTCGGCGAGCGTGTAGATGCGGACATGGCCGCCGGGAGCGGTGTGGTAGTCCTCGTCCAGCGCCCAGCAGATGCGCTCGGGCAGGAAGCTCGGCACGGTCACGGCCGCGGTGCCGCCCGGCTTGAGCACGCGGAAGATCTCGCGCATGGCCGCCATGTCGTCCGGGATGTGCTCCAGCACCTCCGCCGCGATCACCCGGTCGAAGCTGTCGTCCTCGAACGGCATGTCCAGCGCGGTGCCCTGGACGGTCTCGCCGGTGGCCCCTTCCGGCACCTCGCCCGCCTTGTCCATGGCCGCGAACATGTTCGCCACGCCGTCCAGCTCGGACTGGTCCATGTCGAACGCGATCACGTCCGCCCCCCGGCGCAGCACCTCGAAGGCGTGCCTGCCGCCGCCGCAGCCCAGGTCGAGCACGCGCACGCCCGGGCCGACGGGAAGCCGGGCGAAGTCCACGGTCAGCACTGGTCAGCCTCTCCTCTTGTGGTTCTCGATGGCCTCGTGGTACGCCTCGACGGTGCGCTTGGCCACGACGTGCCAGGTGTAGCGCTCCATGACGCGGTCGTAGCCGGCCTTGCCGACCCGCTCGCGCTCCTCCGGTGAGTCGTGCAGGCGGCGCAGCGCCGCGGCCAGCTCCTCGGCGTCGCCGGGCGGCACCTGGACGGCCGCGTCTCCGACGACCTCGGGCAGCGCGCCCGTACGGCTGGCGACCAGCGGCGTGGCGCAGGCCATGTGCTCGACGGCCGGCAGCGAGAAGCCCTCGTACAGGGACGGCACGACCGAGATCTCCGAGGTGGCGATCAGCTCGCCCAGCTCGTCGTCGGAGATGCCGTGCACGAAACGCACCCGGTCCTGCAGCGACAGCTCCTGCACGAGCTGCTCGGTGGGGCCGCCAGGGGTGGGCTTGCTGACGACGGTCAGGTTCACGTCGCGCTCGGTGGCCAGCTTCGCGACCGCGCGCAGCAGCGTGGCGACGCCCTTCATGGGGGAGTCGGCGCTGGCCACGGCCACGATCGAGCCCCTGCGCCGCGGCTTGTCGGGCCGCGGGTGGAAGTAGCGGGTGTCCACGCCGAGCGGGATCAGGCGCATGTTGGCCTGCGGGACGTTGAAGTCGCGGTGGATGTCGGCCAGCGACGACTCGCTGACGGTCAGGATCGGGCTCAGCTTCGGGGCGACGCGCGACTGCATCTTCACGAAGCCGTACCAGCGGCGCATCGTGAGCTTCTTGACGCCCTTGGCGGCCTCCAGCTCGATGCGGCGATCCACGCTGATCGGGTGGTGGATGGTGCCGACCACGGGGAACAGCTTCTGGATGCCGAGCAGGCCGTACCCGAGGGTCTGGTTGTCCTGCACGACGTCGAAGTCGCCGACGCGCTTCTTGAGCTCGCGGTGGGCCCGCAGCGTGAACGTCAGCGGCTCGGGGAACCCGGCGGTCCACATGGTGCCGACTTCCAGCCAGTCGATCCAGTCGCGGTATTCGTGCAGCTTGGGCGTTCTGAACGGGTCTTCGTCGCGGTAGAGGTCGAGGCTGGGCACCTTCCGGAGGATCACGCCCTCGTCCAGCTCGGGGTAGGGCTGGCCGGAGAACACCTCGACGTGGTGCCCGAGCGCGATCAGCTCCCGGCTCAGGTGGCGGAGGTAGACCCCCTGACCGCCACAGGTGGGCTTGCTGCGGTAGGACAGAAGCGCGATCCGCAGCCTTCGATCCCGCACGGACACCCCTTTCTCCGCCGGTAGGGCCCGGATCCGGGCGTGTACCGTGAAAGATGACCTTAGTCCGAGAAGGCTACCATTCGGTAGGTCGGCTGGAATTGTTCACAATGGCCGTTGCAGGGCGTGCGAACTGCGACATTGCTGTAACCGAGCGTGGTTCGGTGGAACGTGTTCTATGTGGCCTGATGTCCTTGCGGGGTGCTTGACTGTACATTCCCGTCTCAAAGGGACAGGGCAGGCGATAGTTGGAGGACCCCTTGGCCAGGCGCGCTCTGATTACCGGCATCACCGGCCAGGACGGTTCCTATCTCGCGGAGCACCTGCTGGAGCAGGGGTACGAGGTCTGGGGGCTGGCTCGCGGGCAGGCGAACCCGCGCGTGTCCCGGATGCGGAAACTCCTCACGGACGTCCGCGTGGTGCGGGGGGATCTGCTGGACCAGGGGTCGCTGATCTCCGCCGTCGAACGGGTGCAGCCGGACGAGGTGTACAACCTGGGGGCGATCTCGTTCGTGCCCATGTCGTGGGAGCAGGCGGAGCTCACGGCCGAGGTGACCGGGATGGGCGTGCTGCGCATGCTGGAGGCGATCCGGGTGTGCTCGGGCGTGTCGCGGGGGGCTGCATCGAGCGCCGGCGGACAGATCCGCTTTTATCAGGCTTCATCCTCCGAGATGTTCGGGCAGGTCAGCGAGACCCCCCAGAACGAGCGCACCGCCTTCCACCCCCGCTCCCCGTACGGCGTCGCCAAGGCCTACGGGCACTTCCTCACCCAGAACTACCGCGAGTCCTACGGCATGTACGCGGTGTCCGGCATCCTGTTCAACCACGAGTCGCCGCGGCGCGGCGCCGAGTTCGTCACCCGCAAGGTCGCGCTCGGGGCGGCCCGCATCAAGCTCGGACTCGCCACCGAGCTGCGGCTGGGGAACCTGGAGGCGCGGCGCGACTGGGGGTTCGCCGGCGACTACGTCAAGGCGATGCACCTGATGCTGCAGGCCGGCAAGCCCGAGGACTACGTGATCGGGACCGGGCGGATGAAGTCGGTCAGAGAGCTCGTCGAGGCGGCCTTCAGCGCTGCTGGGCTGGAGTGGGAGCGGTACGTCGTCACGGACCAGACGTTGCATCGGCCGGCGGAGGTGGACCTGCTCTGTGCGGATCCCAAGAAGGCTCGGGTGCAGTTGGGGTGGGAGCCTCGGGTCTCGTTCGATGAGCTGGTGGCGATGATGGTGGAGGCTGATCTGCGGTTGCTCACGGATGGTGGGGATCCGCATGATGACAGCTCTTGGCCGTGAGGGGGCGGCCTGCTTGTGATTCCTGTCACTTCTGGGGTGGCTGGCCTCTGAGGCGCGGACGTTAAACGCCCTCCACGTCCCTTGCCCATGGTGCTCCGCCCCCTCCTGTCCTCCACCCTCGCCCGCTTCGTCCCCTCTCCCCGCCCCGCCCCGCCCCGCCGCTCGCCCACGTCCCGCATCGACCCCTCGCCTGCGCGCCCCGCGTTCCGCCCCGTACTCGTGCCACGTCCCGCGCCCGCGCCCCGCCCCTCACTCGTGCCTGCGCCCGCGGCCCCCGCTCCCGTGCCCTCGCCTGCGCCCCGCCCCCTCGCCCCCGTCCCCGCCCCCTCTCCACCGCGGCCCGCCTCCCGCCGCTCGGCCCATGTCCCGCCCTTCGGCCGCTCGCCCACGTCCGCCTGCAGCCCCTCGCCGGCACGTCGCGCGCCGTCCCGCACTCGTGCCGCGCCCCACTCCCGCGCCTCGCACGTCCGCGCCCCGCATGCCCCGCGCCCCCAACGCCCCGCCCTCACTCAGGCCTGCGCCCGCGCCCGCCTTTCACCCAGGCCCGCGCCCCTTCGCCCTGGCGCCGTTGCCTCTGCGCCCGTTGCCTCGCCGCCCACCCCACCCCACACCTCGCGCCCACTCCCCTCCGCATCCGCGCCTCCGCGCGCTCGTGGCCAGCGCCAACCCCCCCTCGCCCCGGTGGAGCTCAGCCCTTCCCTCGCGCCCAACAACACATCGCCTCGCGCGGCCCCATTGACAAGCAGAATTTTTACGTAAAAAATTGCTTTTGCGATGAGAGACGTCCTGTACCTCGAAGAGATCGAGCAAGCCGAGGCCCTGCTCAAGCCGCAGCGCATAGAAGTCCTGCGGCAACTAGCCGAGCCCCGAACCTGCTCAGAGATCGCCGACCGCCTGGGCCAAACCCCGCAACGCGTCTACTACCACGTCAAACGCCTGGTCGAGGCAGGCCTGGTCGACCAGGTCTCCGAACGCAAGGTGCGCGGCATCCACGAGGGCATCTACCAGGCGGGCGCCCGCGCGTACTGGCTGTCGCCCCGCCTGGTGGGACGGCTCGGCCTGCGCAAGACCCGCGACCACCTCAGCCTCGGCTACCTGCTCGATCTCATGGAGGAGGTCCAGGCCGACATCGCGGCACTCGACAAGGCGGCCCCGGAGCTGCCGTCCATCGGCCTGTCCGGGGAGATCCGCGTACGTCCGGAAAACCGCCAGGAGTTCCTGAACGACTTGCAGAACCTGCTCCAAGACCTGTTCACCCGCTACGGCGGGGCGGAGGGCGACGCCTTCAAGCTGGCCCTCGCCTGCTACCCCCAGACCGCCGCCGCCCAAGCCCCAGAAGGAGAACGAGACACATGACCACTGAGCCTCTGACCATCCGCGCGAGCATCCCGGCTCCGGTCGAACGCGTGAGCCGCGCCCTGACGGACCCGGACGACCTGCGCGTCTGGCTGGCGGAGCACGTCGAGGTGGCGCTGCCGGAACGCTTCGCGTTCTGGGGGCGTACGACGCCGGAGGGCGACGCGCCGCACCAGCGGTTGCTGCACGCGGACGAGCGCACGGTGCGCTTCGCCTGGCTGCTCGACGGTGAGGAGACCACCTCCGAGCTGTCGGTGGAGGCCGACGGGGACGACCGGACGATCCTCACCCTGTCGCAGACCCACTTCGACTTCCAGGACGTCATCACGGGCAAGAGCATTCGGGGGGTGCTCGAGACGTACTGGAGTCAGGTCCTTACCAACCTGGCCGAGCACCTGGAGGGCCGCACGCTCACACCCATGCAGGACTACACCTCCGCGGACATGCGGGTCGAGGTCGAGATCGACGCGCCGGCGTCCAAGGTGTTCCACGCGATCACCGACTCGGAGGCGGTGACGCGGTGGTTCGGCTACAAGATCGAGATCGAGCCGTACGAGGGCGGACGCTTCGCCATGGGCGGCTTCGACAACAACCCCGCCCCGGCCAAGGTGCTGGAGGTCGTGCCCGACCAGAAGCTCGCCGTGGACTGGGGTGATGTCGGGGTCGGGACGTGGGAGCTGGCGGGGTCCGGCGGGAAGACTCGGCTCACGCTGGTGCAGAGCGGCTTCGACCAGGCGAATCCCCCGTACGCGGGGTGGGGCGGCTTCCTCTCGGGGGTGGCAGAGCTGCGGCGCTACCTGGAGATGCCGGACTGGAAGCCGGTCATCATGGCGTAGACCGGGCTGGCCTGACACGGGGTTCGCGGCGCAGCCGTACGCCGGCCTCTGCGTTCGACAGCGCCTGCGCCGTTATCCACAGAACCCCGTTCGGCCCCTCCCGCCCAGCCCCCTCAGCGGCACCCTTAGGCCATGACTCCACCCCCGCCCCCACCATCGAAGCCGCCCACTTCTCCCACCCCTCCACCGACCCCCGCGACACCGTCAACGCCCCGCCTTTCGCCAACGCAACCCTCGCCCTCAACCCCACCGCCAACGCTCCCACCGCCGCCAACGCTCCCACCCGGGCCACCCCTCTCAGCCCCGCCACTGCTCCCACCCCGGCCATGCCTCTCAGCCCCGCCACTGCTCCCACCCCCGCCACCGCTCCCACCCCGGCCACGCCTCTCAGCCCCGCCACTGCTCCCGCCGCCGCCACCGCCCCCACCCCTCTCAGCCCCGCGACCGCTTTCGGTCCCGCGACTGCTTTCACCAGACCCATCGCTTTCACCCGAGCCGCCGCTGTCACCATCACTTCCGCCGCACCCCTCGCCCTCGCCCTCACCCTCACCCTCACCACCGCCGCACCCCTCGCCCTCGCCCTCACCACCGCCGCACCCCTCGCCCTCGCACGCGCACTCCACTTCGCCTTCGCCCTCCCAAGCGCTCTCCACGCCGCCTTCATCGGATACGTCTCCCACGTCCTCCCTCGTGGAGCGCGCCCGCACCATCACCCGAGCCGCCCCCCAAGCCACCATCAGCCGTCAAACCGCCGCCCACATCTGGGGCATCAAGACTGTCCCCACCTCAGAGGACGACTGGCCGGTGGAGCTGACCGCCCCCACCCACCTCGCGATCCCCGGCTGCGTCACCTACGTGGTGCCTCTCCCCGCCGAAGACATCACGGAGCACAGAGGCATCCGCCTCACCACCATGGAACGCACGGCCCTCGACTGCGCCCGCTGGCTGCCCCGCATGGAAGCCGTGGCCGTCCTCGACCAGTTCGCTCGCAGAGGCGTCGACCTGGAAGCCCTCTGGTACCGCCCGCTCAACACCTGGGCCCTCCGCGAGACCCTCAGCCTCGCCGACCGCGGCGCCGCCTCCCCCCGGGAGAGCTGGCTCAGAGTCATCCTGGTGGACGGCGGCCTCCCCAGACCCACCACCCAAATCAGGGTGGAGCTGGACGAAGACCGCTTCGCCTACCTCGACCTGGGCTGGGAAGAGTTCAAGGTCGCCGTGGAGTACGACGGCCAGGCCCACCACACCTCACCCGCCGACCAGCAGCACGACGCGGACCGCCGCGAGGAGCTCCGCCGACGTGGCTGGCGTGTGATCGCCGTCCGCCGGGACGTCATCCCGGGCCAGATCGCCGACCTCCTCCACCACGTGGCCAGCGCCTTGATCGAACGCGGCTGGAGCCCAGGCCCCCAAGGCACGGTCCGCATCCTCAGCCGCATCCGCGCCGCCCGCCGCAGCCGCCGCTACCGCTTACCCCGGCCACCGGCACGGGCGCCACACCCGTACGGGCACGGGCACGGCACGGTTACGGGCGCGACACCGGTACGGGCGCGACACCGGTACGGGCGCGACACCGGTACGGGCGCGACACCGGTACGGGCGCGACACCGGTACGGGTACGGCACCAAACCTCCGCATCCGGCGCCGCTCAGCGCTGCCCCTTGGCGCCGCACCCGTGCCGACATCGGCGTGGCACCCGGCACCCCTGCACCGGCGCGCGGTACTGGCGCTGACGTCGGCACCCTGTCATCCGACGCTGGCGCTCCGACCGGCACTTGGCACTCGGCACTGGCCTTGGCACCCGGCACTGACACTCAGCGCCAGCCTTTGGCACCGGCACCGGCACCGGCACGTGGTACTGGCGCAAACGTCGGCACCCTGGAACTTCGCGCTGGCACCTCGGCTACGTCCGGCACCCCCGGCTACGGCTGGCGCTGGCGTCGGTGTTGATGGTCGTGCCCGTGCCGCCTTGGCGTTGAGGTGGGGCGGTCAGCCGATGGTTACCGGTAGTTCCTTGATGCCGTTGATGAAGTTGGACCGCAGTCGCCGGGCCTCGCCCGTCTGGTGCAGGCGGGGGTGACGGCGGGCCAGTTGTTCGAAGAGGACGCGGAGTTCCAGCTTGGCGAGGTGGTTGCCGAGGCAGAAGTGCGCGCCGCCGCCGCCGAAGCCGATGTGGGGGTTCGGGTCGCGGGTGATGTCGAAGGTGCCGGCGTTCGGGAAGACGGAGGTGTCGCGGTTGGCGGAGGAGTAGAAGACCACGACCTTGTCGTTCTCCTTGATCTCCTGCCCGCCCAGCACCTGGTCGGTGGTGGAGGTGCGCCGGAAGAGGTTGACGGGGGAGACCCAGCGGACGATCTCGTCCGCGGCGGTCTTGGCCAGGGTCGGGTCGGCGACGAGGCGTGCCCACTGGTCGGGGTGCTCGGAGAGCGCGAGCATGCCGCCGGAGGCCGCGTTGCGGGTGGTCTCGTTGCCGGCGACCACCAGGAGGAGGACGAAGAGGTCGAACTCGTCCTCGCCGAGGGTTTCGCCGTTCTCGTCCGGTTGGAGGAGTTTGGTGACGATGTCGTTCTTGGGGTTCGCCTTGCGCTGGGCGGCGAGCTGGTTGGCGTAGGCGTAGACCTCCATGGCGGCGCCGGAGCCCTCCTCGGGGCTGGCGGCGTAGTCGGGGTCCTGGGAGCCGATCATCCGGTTGGACCAGTTGAACAGCTTGTCCCGGTCGGATGCCGGGGCGCCGAGCAGTTCGCAGATCACGTAGAGGGGGAGGGGGGCGGCGACCTCGGTGACGAAGTCGATCTCGCCGGTCAGTTTGTCGAGGAGGTCGTCGCAGATGTCGCGGATGTGCTGTTCGAGTGCTCCGATCGTGCGCGGGGTGAAGCCGCGGTTGACCAGGGAACGCCGTCTCGTGTGCTCGGGAGGGTCCTGGTTGAGCATCATGAGGCGCTGGAGTGCGATCTGGTCCTCGGGGAGGTCGTCGAAGAGCGCGAGTTTGCGGTGGGAGGAGAAGAGGTCGGAGTGCCGTGACACGTGCACGACGTCTTCGTAGCGGGTCACGGCCCAGAAACCGGGCTCGCCCTCGTGCCAGTGGATGGGGGAGTTCGTGCGTAGCCAGGCGAGCTGGTCGTGGGGTGGTCCTGCGTTCGCGTAAATGTCCCTGTCGACGAGGTCGATGTGCACGCGGGTCACCTCTTGATCAAGCGCTTGGTTATGCGTATCTGAAACGTGTTCTATTACGGAGCTGTACGGGCGTCAAGGATGGGTATGCATCGTTCCTGATTCGTCGTCTGTTTGGCTTGCTTCCGGGCCTCGTGATCGGGATCCTGCGGCTGGTGCGGCTGGTGCGGCTGGTGCGGCTGGTGCGGCTGGTGCGGCTGGTGCGGCTGGTGCGGTGCGGGTGGTGGTGTTCTCTCCCGGCTGTCGTCGCCGTCCAGTGCGGGCCGCCGTCCCGTGCTGGTTGCCGTCTCATCCATCTCGTGTTGGGTGTTGCGGATTGGCGCCTCGGGTGGTGCGTGTCATGGCGCGGCATCTCGTGTTTCTGGTGCCTCACGGCCTGGTTGGTGACGTCGGTGCGGGGTTCTGGCTGATGGGTGGCGGGAGGGGGCGGTCGGAGGGTTTGTGGTCCGATGTATGAGGGGACGAAGAGGCGGTTTTGGGCAGGGTTGGGTGGGGCGGTGAAGTGGGTTCACAGGTGAGGGAGGGTGGTTTGGGGGTGGATGTCGTGGTCGCGGATCCGATGTATCCGTCTTGTGGGCCTTGACATGCTCCCATCCCCAGCACGAGCATCATGAGACGAGACATCCGATGTATCGATAAGAAGGATGCGGTGTGAAGCTGCTGCGAGTAGGACCCGTCGGTCAGGAGCGGCCGGTGGTCATGGACGACGCCGGTAACCTGCGTGACATCGGAGAGCCCGAGATCGACGGTGCTTTCCTCGCTTCCGGGGGAGTGGCGCGTGTCCGCGAGGCGCTCCAGCGTGGTGATCTGCCCGTCGTCGAGAGCGAGGGGGTGCGGGTCGGGGCGCCGATCGCGCGGCCAGGGAAGATCGTCTGCATCGGGCTGAACTTCAGCGATCACGCCGCCGAGTCAGGTGCCGCGGTGCCGGCCGAGCCTGTCGTGTTCATGAAGGCCAGCAACACCATGGTCGGTCCGTACGACGAGGTGCTCGTGCCCCGGGACAGCGTGAAGACCGACTGGGAGGTGGAGCTGGCCGTCGTCATCGGGCAGCAGGCTCGTTACCTCGGCAGCCGGGAGGAGGCGCTGGGGGTGATCGCCGGGTACGCGATCTCCAACGACGTCTCTGAGCGCGAGTTCCAGCTGGAGCGGGGCGGACAGTGGGACAAGGGGAAGTCGTGTGAGACGTTCAACCCGCTGGGCCCGTGGCTGGTGACGGCCGATGAGGTGGGCGACCCGCAGAACCTGGCGATGCGGCTCTGGGTGAACGGGGAGCTGCGGCAGGACGGCGACTCCAAGAACATGATCTTCGATGTGGCCGAGGTCGTGCGGTATCTGAGCCAGTTCATGGTGCTGGAGCCGGGGGACGTGATCAACACCGGGACGCCGGCCGGGGTGGCCATGGGGATGCCTGGCCAGCCGTACCTGCGGGCCGGGGATGTGATGGAGCTCGAGATCGAGGGGCTCGGGCGGCAGCGGCAGACGGTGGGGCAGGCATGACCGCCGCCGCCATGGATCCCAGCGAGCCCGGCGGTGGCGCAGGGGTGGACGCCGCCGATGCCACTGCTGCGGCTGGTGGGGCGGATCTGACCGCCGCCGCCGCTGGTGGTGGGGCAGGAGTGGCCGCCGCCACAGCCGACGGTGGGGCGGTCGCGGGCGGGGCGCATGAGGTCGCGGGCGGGACGCACAAGGTCGCGGGCGGGGCGGATGAGGTCGCGGGCGGGGCGGATGAGGTCGCCGGTGAGGCGTACGACGTCGCGGGTGGGGCGTACGAGGTCGCGGGTGGCGCGTACGAGGTAGCGGGTGGCGCGTACAGGATTGTGGGGATGGAGACGCACGACGTGCGGTTCCCCACCTCCCGCGAGCTCGACGGCTCCGACGCCATGAACCCCGACCCCGACTACTCCGCCGCCTACGTGGTGCTCAAGACGGACGACGGCTACGAGGGCCACGGTTTCGCGTTCACGATCGGCCGTGGCAACGACATCCAGACCACGGCCATCAGCGCCCTGGCGCCGTACGTCATCGGCAAGGACGTGGAGGACCTCGGCGCGCTCTACCGCGACATGGTCGGCGACTCGCAGCTGCGCTGGCTGGGCCCGGAGAAGGGCGTCATGCACATGGCGATCTCCGCCGTGGTCAACGCGCTGTGGGACCTGAAGGCGAAGCGGGCGGGCAGGCCGTTGTGGCGGTTGCTGGCCGAGATGCCGCCGGAGGAGATCGTCGAGCTGATCGACTTCCGATATCTGAGCGACGCGCTGACCAAGGACGAGGCCCTCGAGATCCTGAAGAGGAACGAGGCGGGCAAGAGCGAGCGGATCGAGCGGCTGATCCAGGAGGGGTATCCCGCCTACACCACGTCTCCAGGCTGGCTCGGGTACGACGACGAGAAGTTGCGGCGGCTCTGCAAGGAGGCGCTGGAGCAGGGGTTCGGGCAGATCAAGCTCAAGGTCGGCGCCGACCTGGAGGACGACAGGCGGCGGTTCAGGGTGGCGCGCGAGGTGTGCGGGCCCGGCTTCCCCATCGCGATCGACGCGAACCAGCGCTGGGACGTCGGCTCGGCCATCGAGTGGGTCACCGCGCTGAGCGAGTTCAGGCCGCACTGGGTGGAGGAGCCGACCAGCCCCGACGACGTGCTCGGGCACGCCGCCATCGCCCGGGGCATCGCCCCCGTCGCGGTGGCGACCGGGGAGCACGTGCAGAACCGGATCGTGTTCAAGCAGCTCCTGCAGGCCGAGGCCGTCTCGTACGTGCAGATCGACTCCGCCCGCGTCGGCGGCGTCAACGAGAACCTGGCGATCCTGCTGCTGGCGGCCAAGTTCGGCGTGCCGGTGTGCCCGCACGCGGGCGGGGTCGGGCTGTGCGAGCTGGTGCAGCACCTGTCGATGTTCGACTACGTGGCGGTCACCGGCACCATGGACGGCCGCGTGATCGAGTACGTCGACCACCTGCACGAGCACTTCGTGGACCCGGTGGTGATCCGCGACGGCCGGTACGTGGCGCCGTCCCTGCCGGGGTTCAGCGCGCAGATGCACGCGGAGTCGATCGCCGCCCACACCTTCCCCGGCGGCGAGGTCTGGAGGGACGGCGGCACAGCATGAGCGGAGGACGAGGCACGAAGGAGAGCGGCGTGAGTCTGAGAGCGGTCGTGACGGGCGGCGGGTCCGGCATCGGGCTGGCGGCGGCACAGGCGCTGGCCGGGCGCGGGATGACGGTCGCCTGCCTGGACCTGAACCCGCCCGGCGAGCCGTTCGCCGGCATCAAGGCGGACGTCACCGACGACGCGCAGGTACGCGCGGCGGTGGCGGAGGCGGCCGAGCGGCTGGGCGGCATCGACGTGCTGGTGAACAACGCGGGCATCGGCGCGCAGGGCACCATCGAGGACAACCCGGACAGCGAGTGGCACCGGGTGTTCGACGTGAACGTGCTCGGCATGGTGCGGGTGGCGCGCGCGGCGCTGCCGTACCTGAGGAGGTCGGAGCACGCCGCGATCGTGAACACCTGCTCGATCGCGGCCACCGCCGGGCTGCCGCAGCGGGCGCTGTACAGCGCGACCAAGGGTGCGGTGCTGTCGCTGACGCTGGCCATGGCGGCGGATCACATTCGCGAGGGCATCCGGGTCAACTGCGTCAATCCGGGCACCGCCGACACTCCGTGGGTGGGCAGGCTGCTGGACGCGGCCGACGACCCCGAGGCGGAGCGGGCGGCGCTCAACGCCAGGCAGCCGATGGGTCGCCTGGTCAGCGCGGAGGAGGTGGCGGCGGCGATCGCCTACCTGGCGAGCCCCGAGTCCGCCTCGACCACCGGCACCGCGCTCGCGGTGGACGGCGGCATGCAAGGGCTGCGGCTCCGGCCCACGAGCTAGAACGTGCGAGGGCTCCGGCCCAGGGCCAGGCAACTCAAGGAAGGTACCCCCCATGAAGTTCGGACGGGCGGTCGCGGCAGCGGCCCTCTTGGCGGTCGTGACCGCGTGTGGCTCAGGCACCACGGCAGAAGGAGGAGGCGGCGGCGGGAAGGTCGGCATCGACCACCCGCGCGCCGACTCCGACTTCTGGAACTCCTACATCAAGTACGTCCCGCAGATGGCCGGCGAGCTCAAGGTGGACCTCATGCCCGCCACGAACTCGCAGAACGACGTGGCCAAGCTGGTCAACAACGTGCAGGCGCTGGTCGGCCAGGGCGCCAAGGTCATCGTCATGGCCCCGCAGGACACCGGCGCCATCGCCAACACGCTCCAGCAACTGGAGAACAAGAAGATCCCGGTCGTGACCGTGGACACCCGTCCGGACAAGGGCAAGGTCTACATGGTCGTACGTGCGGACAACCGCGCGTACGGCACCAAGGCGTGCGAGTTCCTCGGCGAGAAGCTCGGCGGCAAGGGCAAGGTGGTGCAACTCCAGGGCGCGCTCAGCTCGATCAACGGCCGTGACAGGTCGGAGGCGTTCCTGGAGTGCATGAAGGCGAAGTTCCCCGGCATCACGGTGTTCAGTGAGCCGACGGAGTGGGAGGGCAGCAAGGCGGCGTCCATGCTGCAGACCCGCCTGGAGCAGAACCCGGACATCAAGGGCATCTATATGCATGCGGGCGGCGTGCACCTGGCGCCCACGCTGCAGGTGCTCAAGCAGAAGGGCCTGCTGGTCGCGCCGGACGACCCCAAGCACATTTTCGTGATCTCCAACGACGGCATCCCGCAGGAGTTCGAGGCGATCCGCAAGGGCGACATCGACGCGACGGTGTCGCAGCCGGCCGACCTCTACGCCAAGTACGCCCTCTTCTACGCCAAGGCCGCGGCGGAGGGCAAGACGTACAAGCCTGGCCCGACCGACCACGACAGCACGATCATCCAGCTCCCGAACGGCCTGGAGGACCAGCTCCCGGCGCCGCTGGTGACCAAGGAGAACGTGGACGACAAGGCCCTCTGGGGCAACCAGGTCAAGTAGATGAGCATTCACGTCGAAGCCAGGAACGTGGTCAAGCGCTTCGGTCCGACGACCGCGCTGAACGGCGCGGAGATCGCGATCGCGGAGGGCGAGACGCACGCGCTGGTGGGCAGGAACGGCGCGGGCAAGTCCACGCTCGTGTCGATCCTGACCGGGCTGCAGCGTCCGGACGAGGGTGAGGTGCGGTTCTCGGGAGAGGCCGCGCCCGCCCTGGCCGACCGGGACGCCTGGCGGCAGCGCGTGGCGTGCGTCTACCAGAAGTCCACGATCATCCCGGCGCTCACCGTCGCCGAGAACCTGTTCCTCAACCGCCAGTCGGACCAGCGCGCCACCATCAACTGGCGGAGGCTGCGGGGCAGGGCGCGCGAGCTGCTGGACACCTACGAGGTGGACGTGGACGCGCAGGCGCTGGCCGGCGACCTGAGCGTGGAGCAGCGCCAGCTCGTGGAGATCGCCCGCGCGCTGTCGTTCGGCGCGCGGTTCATCATCCTCGACGAGCCGACGGCGCGGCTGGACGGCCCGGCCATCGAGCGGCTGTTCACCCGCATGCGCTCGCTGCGCGAGCAGGGCGTCACGATGATGTACATCTCCCACCACCTCGACGAGGTCTACGAGATCTGCCAGAGCGTCACCGTCTTCCGCGACGCCAGGCACGTCACCACCAGGCCGGTCGCCGACCTGCCGCACGACGAGCTGGTGGCCGCGATGACGGGGGAGGCGACGGCGGCGTACGAGGCGCGCGAGCACACGCCCGGCGAGCGGGTGGTGCTGGCGGGCGCGGGCCTCAGCCTGACGGGCCGCTACGCGAACATCGACATCTCCGTCAGAGAAGGCGAGGTCGTCGGCCTGGCGGGCTCCGCGAGCAGCGGCAAGGTCGGCCTCGCCGAGACGCTGGTCGGGCTGCGCAGGCCCGACACCGGCACGGTCACGGTGAACGGCACCCAGGTCAGGCCCGGCGACGTGCCCGCCGCGATGCGGGCCGGGCTCGGGTTCGTGCCCGAAGACCGCCACCACGAGGGGTTCGTCCCGCTGCTGTCGGTGGGGGAGAACGCCACGTTCCCGATCGCCCGCAAGCTCGGCCGCTACGGCCTGGTCTCCCCGGCCAGACGCCGGGCCAGGGCCGAGCAGATGATCGGGGCGCTGGACATCAAGACGGAGGGCCCCGACCAGCCGGTCGGCGACCTGTCCGGAGGCAACGCGCAGAAGGTCGTCTTCGCCAGGGCGCTGGTGGACGACCCGACCGTGCTGGTGGTGATCAACCCGACCGCCGGCGTGGACGTCAAGGCCAAGCAGGCTCTGCTCGGCGCCGTCGAGGACGCGGTCGGGCGCGGGGCGGGGGCCGTGGTGGTCTCCGACGAGCTGGACGACCTGCGCATCTGCGACAGGGTGCTGGTGATGTTCCACGGCAGGGTGGTCAAGGACGTGCCGCGTGGCTGGACCGACCACGAGCTCGTGGCCGTGATGGAAGGCATGGAAGAGTGACGACTTTGACCGCACCGGCCCCCCGACTGAAGCTGGCCAGGTTCCGCGACCTGACGCTCGTGCCGGTGATCGTGCTCCTGCTGATCGTGGGCGCGTTCCTGGACCCGACCTTCCTGACCGCGGGCAACCTGACGAACGTGCTCCAGCAGCAGGCCGCCATCTCGCTGCTGGTGCTGGCCGAGGCGATGATCCTGATCGCCGGCAAGTTCGACCTCTCGCTGGAGTCCACGGTCGGCACGGCGCCGGCCATCGCGGTGATGCTGGTGGTCCCGGTGGCGGCCGGCGGCTTCGGCATCGGGCTGCCGGGGGCGCTGGTGATCCCGCTGGCGCTGCTCATCGGGGCGGCGATCGGCGCGTTCAACGGCTTCCTGATCATCAGGTTCCAGCTCTCGGCGTTCATCGTCACGCTGGCGATGCTGATCATCGTGCACGGGTTCCTGCAGGGCCCGACCGAGGGCAAGACGCTGTTCCAGCTCCCCGACTCGATCCTCTACCTGGGCAGCGCCATGTGGCTCGGCCTGCCGGCCGCCATCTGGATCGCCGGCCTGCTGTTCGCGGCCGGCATCTTCGGCCTCGGCTACCTCAGGATCGGCCGCGCGCTGTACGCGATCGGCGGCAACATCGACGCGGCCCGCGCCGCCGGCATCCGCGTGGACCGGGTCCTGTACGGCGTCTTCATCCTGGGCGGGACGCTGGCGGCACTCGCCGGCATCCTGGAGACCGGACGTCTCGGGGCGATCGGCAACAACCAGGGCGTCGGCTGGATCTTCATGGTGTTCGCCGCGGCCGTCATCGGCGGCGTCAGCATGGACGGCGGCAAGGGCACCATCCTCGGCGCGCTCACCGGCGTGCTGGTCATCGGCCTCGTCCAGAACATCCTCACCCTCATCGGGGTCTCCGGGTTCTGGCAGCCGGTGATCTACGGCTCGATCATCCTCATCGCCCTCATGATCAGCCGGATCGCGGGCGGAAAGGCACAGGACTGATGGCGCTCGCGGGCGTGACCTGCGGGGTCGCGGGTGGAAGGGCGCAAGACTGATGGCAATCGCGGGCGTGACCTGCGGGGTCGCGGGTGGAAGGGCGCAAGACTGATGGCAATCGCGGGCGTGACCTGCGGGGTCGCGGGTGGAAGGGCACAGGACTGATGGCAATCGCGGGCGTGACCTGCGGGCTCGCGGGCGGAAAGGCGCAAGACTGATGGCAATCGACCTGCCCCGCCACGGCTTCGGCGGCGCACCCATCGGCAACCTCTACGACGAGGTCGCCGAGGAGCAGGCCCGCGCCACGGTGGACGCGGCGTGGGAGAGCGGGGTGCGCCTGTACGACACCGCGCCCCACTACGGCCTCGGCCTGTCGGAACGCCGCGTCGGCGCGGCGCTCGCCGGCCGCTCCGGCTACCTGCTGTCCACCAAGGTCGGCCGCCTGCTGCGGCCCAAGGCGTCCGGCGACGGCCGCGACGACGACGTCTTCGACGTCGCCGGCGACCTGGAGCGGGTGTGGGACTTCTCCGCCGCGGGCGTCCGCACCTCCTTGGACGACTCCCTGGTACGCCTCGGGCTCCCGGCCGTCGACATCGCTCTCATCCACGACCCGGACGACCACGTGGACCAGGCGATCGCCGAGGCGTACCCGGCCCTGGCCGAACTGCGCGCCGAGGGGCGGGTGCGGGCCGTCGGCGTCGGCATGAACCAGTGGGAGGCGCCGCTGCGCTTCGCCCAGGAGACCGACATCGACGTCGTCATGCTCGCCGGCCGCTACACGCTCCTCGACCAGTCGGGCCTGCCCCTCCTGGACGAATGCGCCGAACGGGGCGTGCAGGTGCTGGCGGCGGGGGTGTTCAACAGCGGCATCCTGGCCACCCATGAGCCCGCGGGCACCTACAACTACGCGCCGGCGCCGCCGGAGCTGCTGGAGCGGGCCACCAGGATCGCCCGGGTCTGCGAGCGGCACGACGTCACGCTGCCGCACGCGGCCCTGGCGTTCCCGCTCCGCCATCCGGCGATCGCCACGATCGTGCTGGGGGCGCGCACGCCGGAGGAGGTCCGGCGGAACGCCGAGCTTTGGTCACGGCCGGTGCCTGAGGAGTTGTGGGCGGACCTGGAGAGGGAGGGGCTGCTGGCGGCCACCTGATGGTCGCGTTGGCGGTGGCCGCCTGATGGTCGTGTTGGCGGTGGCCGCCTGATGGTCGTGTTGGCGGTGGCCGCCTGGCGGTCGTGTTGGCGGTGGCCGCCCGGTGGTCATGTCGGCGGTGGCTGCCTGGGGGGTCGCGTTGGTGACGGCCAGAGGACGGTCGCGCGAGCCCCTCGGCCAGAGGACGGTCGCGCGGGCCCGTCGCCTCGGCGGGCCTACCCGACCTCCCACAGTGCGCCGACCGGCATGGCTCTCATCCGGTCCCCGAAGGGGAGAGTCTGCGTGCCGGTGTAGAGGACCACGCCCGCGACGAAGTCGTCCCCGAGCCGGTCGGCGAGGTGCTTGAGGCCTCTGAAGTCCTCGGCGCGCACGGTGGAGGCGGCCTTGACCTCGATGCCCACCACGCGGCCCTGCCGGTTCTCCAGCACCGCGTCCACTTCGGTGCCGTCCTTGGTCCTGTAGTGGTAGAGGTCCACCAGCTCTTCCGACCAGGTGAGCTGGCGGGCGAGCTCCATGAGCACGAACCCTTCCAGCAGCGGCCCGAAAGCGCCGCCCGGGCGGATGAGCCCGCGGGCGTCGGCTCCGAGAGCGTTCGCCGCCACGCCGGAGTCCGTGAACGCCATCTTCGGCGTGGCGACCGCACGGTTGCTGAGGTTCCTGGACCAGGCCGGGACGCGTTTGATCAGGAAGACCTCTTCGAGCAGCACGAGGTAGCGGTTGACCGTGCTCGCGGACACGCCGAGCTCGTTGCTCAGCGCGTTGGCGACCAGAAGCTGACCGGAACGGGCGGCCAGGAGGCGGATCAGCGCCCGCATCTCGGGGCCGCGCTCGATGTCGGTGAGCTGCCGCACGTCCCGCGCGATGAGGTCGCCGACGTAGGAGTCGAAGAACCGCCCCCTGCGGCGGGCGGTGTCGCGGGCGACCGCCTCCGGGAAGCCGCCGCGGACCAGCCGCTCGGCGTAGCCGGTGCGGGTGACGTCGGAGTTGTGCCGCAGCCGGGATCCCTCCGAGAAGATCGCGTCGACGAAGCGGTCGGCCGTGCCGTCGATCTCGCCCTGCGAGAACGGCCACAGCTCGATCGTCTCCATCCTTCCTGGCAGGGTGTCGGGAAGGTCCTTGAGCCCGAGCAGCCTCGACGACCCGGTGAGCAGGAAGCGGCCGGGCCTGGGGTCGTGGTCCACCTGCGCTTTGATCGCGAGCAGCAGCTCGGGAGCCCGCTGGATCTTATCGATCACCATGAGCTCGGGGAAGGCTACGAAGCCGTCCGGGTCGGCGAGGGCCGCCTGCCTCGTCGCGGTCGCGTCGAGATCGCGCCACTCGGCGGTCCGGCCCTTGGCCAGGAGGCGCACGAGCGTGCTCTTGCCGGATTGCCGGGCACCGTTGATCAGGACGACTCGGGTGTCATCGAGCGCTTCCGCCACAGCTCGGCTCGTGTGATGGGGCAGCAGCTCACCCATGGGTGACTTGGCCACTCGGCCAGCATGACACACGTCGGTGACGCGCTGGCCGCCAGTGGCGTGACGCGTTGGCCGCTGGATCTGTGACGCGTTGGCCGCGATTATCCTGACGGATTGGCCGCTGGCCTTGCGACGCGTTGGCCGCCAGTTGTGTGACGTGCTGGCCGTCGGCATCGTGACGCGTTGGTGGCCAGTCGTGTGACGCAATGGTCGCTCATGAACGTGCCGCGACGGTCGCCACCGCTCACGACTCGATGAACAGCCAAGCCTTCGACGGCCCCGCCTCGTACGGCGAGTCCAGCCGTTTGGCCACCACCCCAGGCAACCCCTGCTCCCGAGCAGCCTGCCGCACCGCCCCCGCCTCTCCCGGCCAGGACGGCGCGGTCTGCCAGTGCGGGCCGGTCAGCTCCAGCGCCTCCAGGGCGGCCCGCCGCACGGTGTAAGGCGAGTCGAGCAACGACCGCCCGTCGTCGTACAGCAGGTCGTAGAAGAGCAGGATCTCCGCCCCGCCGAGCGTGGCCACCTCCCCGTCCAGCACGGCGGTCCGGCTGCCGAAGGACTCGGCGAGCCCGCGCAGCCACGGGTGCTCGCGGGCCGCGTCGGTGCGCCCGCCGTCGATGGGCACGAGGAGCCGCCGCCCGCCCCAGGCGAACTCGAAGGCGTAGGCGGAGGCGTCCTTGGGGAGCCTGGCGCGCGGCGTCGGCAGCATGGGCTCCACGGACGGGAACGGGTCGCGGACGGCGGCGCCCATCCGGTGGATCATCCAGTTCTTGCCCCGTGTCTGGAACAGCACGAACCGGCCGGAGGCCCGCTCGCCGCGCAGGACGAACTTGACCTCGCGGTCCGACCACTTTTCCGTCTCGTACGTGCCGGTGTCCCAGACGGTCATGGTGCCGCCGCCGTACTCGCCCTGGGGGATCTCGCCGTGGAAGGTGAGGTACTCCATCGGGTGGTCCTCGGTGTGCACGGCCAGGTGGTTGGTGCCGGGGTCGGCGGGCAGGCCCTTGGGGACGGCCCAGGAGACGAGCACGCCGTCGCGTTCGAGGCGCAGGTCCCAGTGCAGGGCACGGGCGTGGTGTTCCTGGATGACGAAGGCGTTGCCTTCAGGGGATGGGGAAGGGGCGTCGGGGACGGGCTCCGGGGTGCGTTTCGGGTCGCGTTTGCTCCGGTATTTCGAGAGTTTGTCGGACACAGGACCGGTACTACCCGTTCGTGGTCCCCTGATCACCGACACCTCCCCGGCCGCGCGAAAGTCCTCCGATGTGTACGTCAAGCACGCAGGTCCTGGGTGCCGATGACCTTGAGCAGCCGCAACGCCTCGTACGACGGCGAACCTGGCGCCGCCGTGTAGAGCACCACGAACTGGTCACCATCGGCCACGTGCAGCGTCTCGCAGTCGAGCTCCAGCCACCCCACGGCGGGATGGCGCAGCCGCTTGCGCATCGACCGCGCGACGGTCACGTCGTGCCCGGCCCACAGCTCGGCGAACTCGGCGCTGCGTTCCAGCAGCCGTCCGACCAGCCGCCGCAGGGCGGGGTCGTCGGGGTAGCGGGCGGCGGCGGCCCGCAGGTCGGCCACCGATTCCCTGGCGAAGCGCCGCGCCCCCTCCGGGTCGTGGCGCTCCCTGGCGGCCGGGTCGGTGAAGTAGCGCCAGATGAAGTTGCGCTCGCCGGGCGGCAGCGCGGAGAAGTCGGCGATGAGGGCGGCGGCGAGGGGGTTCCAGGCGAGCACGTTGTAGGTGGCGTCCATCACGAACGCGGGGGTGTCGTCGAGGCGGTCGAGCAGGTGCAGCACCCCGGGGCGGACCTCGCGTGAGGGGCCGGGCGGCGGCCCGGGCGGCTCGCCGGTGAGGTAGTGCAGGTAGGCGCGCTCGTCGTCGGACAGGCGCAGCGCCCTGCACAGCGCGCCGAGCACCTGGCGCGAGGGGCGCGGGCCGCGCGCCTGCTCCAGGCGGGCGTAGTAGTCAACGGACATCCCGGCCAGGCGGGCGACCTCCTCGCGGCGCAGCCCCGGGGTGCGCCGGCGCTCGCCGCGTTCCAAGCCCACGTCGGACGGCTGCACCAGCTCGCGACGGCTGCGCAGGAAGCCGGCCAGCTCTGTCCTGCTCCTCCTGTCCATGCTCTTCAGCATGCCTGACCTGCGGCGGTGCTATCCAGGGACTGCTGGTCCGAGGCTGCGCGCTCCGGGCACCGGCACGTCTCTCCCGCTCCCGCTCCGCCCCGCCGAAGCTGGGCGCATGATCGTAGTCATCACAGGAGCGAACAAGGGCATCGGGTACGCCACCGCGCGCGTGCTGGGCAGGGCCGGTCACACGGTCTACCTGGGCGCCCGCGACGAGGAGCGGGGCACGAAGGCGGCGGCCGAGCTGGCCGCGCAGGGCCTGGACGCCCGCCACGTCCGCCTCGACGTCACCGACCCGGGCACCGCCGAGGCCGCCGCCGCCCGGGTCGAGCGCGAGCACGGTCACCTCGACCTGCTCATCAACAACGCCGCCATCAGCCTGGACCACCACCATCAGCCCAGCGAGCTGCCCGTCGCCGCGCTGCGCGAGGTCTACGAGACCAACGTGCTCGGCGTGGTCACCGTCACCAACGCGATGCTGCCGCTGCTGCGCAGATCGTCCGCCGGCCGCATCGCGAACGTCTCCAGCGGCCTCGGCACCGCCGCCTTCCTCGCCGATCCGGATCCGGAGCTGCGCAGGTACGCCACGCTGCTCGGCTACAACTCCTCCAAGGCCGCGCTGAACGCCGTCACCCTCATGTACGCCGAGGAGCTGCGCGACACGTCCATCAGGGTGAGCGCCGTGTCGCCCGGCTTCTGCGCCACCGACCTGAACGGGCACCTCGGCGTGCTGACCGCGGACGAGGGCGGCGCGCACGTCGCCCGCCTGGCCACCCTGCCCGACTTCCCGACCGGCGCCTTCCTCAGCGAACGGGGCGGCACCTACCCGTGGTGAGCGCTCAGTCCATCTCCAGCGCCCGCCGCAGCCACGACTCCACGCCCGCCACGTGCACGGTGGCCCAGGAGCGGGCGACGTCGGCCTGACGGGCGGCGATGGCCTCGTAGATCGCGGTGTGCTGCTCGCGGGTCTTCTCCATCGCGCCCTCCTGGGTGAGCCCGCGCCAGATCCGCGCCCTGGTGGTGGGCCCCGACAGGCTCTCGATGAACGAGCACAGCACGCTGTTGCCCGACCCCTGCGCGATCCGGAGGTGGAACTCCAGGTCGTTGGCCACCAGCTCCTCCACCGTGGGCCGGGCGGGCAGCGACTCCAGGATCACCCGCAGCTCGGCGATGTCGGTCTCGGTCATCTGCTCGGTCGCCATCGCCGTGGCCGCGGGCTCCAGGATGCGCCGCACCTCGAAGAACTGCAGCACCGTGTCGTCCCTGTGCAGGTCGAGCACGAACGACATGGTGTCGAGCAGCAGCCCGGGCTCCAGGCTGGTGACGTACGTGCCGTCGCCCTGCCGCACGTCCAGCACGTTGATCAGCGACAGCGCGCGCACGGCCTCGCGCAGCGAGTTGCGTGACAGGCCGAGCCGTTCGGCGAGGTCGGCCTCCTTCGGCAGCCGGTCGCCGGGGGCCAGCTCGCCGGAGAGAATCATCTGCTTGATCTTGTCGATGGCCGCATCGGTGACCGCCACGCTTCGCTCCCTAGACATCGGATGTCTAGGAGTCTAGAGCGTGGAAGCGGACGGCATCGACCCCGGCGACGCGGCGCACCTGGCCCCTGGCCTCCAGGGCGCGCAGGTGGGCCGCGGCCTCGCCGGCCGCCATGCCTCTCAGCGCGGGGGCCAGCTCGTCCCACGGCCTGTTCCACGTCATCATCGCGGCGACCTCCCAGATGGTCAGCGGTTGCGGCCGCTGGGCCAGGAGGGCGCGCAGCCGTTCGAGCTTCTCCTCGTGATGGTGGCGGATCTCGGCGGCGCGCGCCGCCACATCAGGAAATATCCACTCATGAGCGGGGAGGGCGTCGAGCGGGCCGAGGTCGCGCACGCGGTCCAGGGAGTCCAGGAATTCGCCGAGGGGATCGACGTCCTCCCGGTCGTAGGGGTAGATGCCGACATGGGGGGTGATGTCGGGGAGCACGTGGTCGCCGGTGAACAGCCGGTCGGCGTCCTCCAGGTGCAGGCAGATGTGGCCCGGCGTGTGGCCTGGGGTGTGCACGGCGCGCAGCTTGCGGCCCGGCAGGTCCACCAGGTCGCCGTCACGTAGCTCCCTGTCGGGCAGCGCCGGCGGCGGCGGGCGCTCGCCCATGGCCTCCGCGGCCTCGTCGGGGCCGGCCCCCGCACGTCTGAGCATGTCGGTCTGGAACGCCGCGTGCTCGCGGGCGGCGAACTCGTTCATCAGCCTGACCAGCGCCGCGTCGTTCTCGTGCATCGCGATCCAGGCGCCGGACGCCTGCCTGACCTGCCCGGCCAGCCCGGCGTGGTCGGGATGGAAATGGGTGACGACCACCCCGCTCACCGTGCTCACGTCCAGCCCGAGCGCGGCCAGCCCGCCGCTGAGCGCCGCCCAGGCGTCGGGGTGGTTCCAGCCGGCGTCGACCAGCACCGGGCCGCGCGGCGACTCGATGGCGTAGACGAGCGTGTACCCGAGCGGGTTGCCCGGTATCGGCACCGGCACGCTCCACACCCCGCCGCCGAGCTCCTGCGGGCGCTGCTCTGCGTACGGCCTGCGCCTGGACTTCATCTGCCCCCCGATCGAGAAAAGTGCATGTGCTCTCCGAGCGCCTGGAACGGCGCGCAGATACCTGGTCAGCCGATGCGTTCGAGAATGGTCGCCGTGGCCAGCGCGCCGCCCGCGCACATGGTGACCAGCGCGGTCGCCGAGTCCGACCGCTCCAGCTCGTGCAGCGCCGTGGTGATCAGCCGCGCTCCCGTGGCGCCCACGGGATGGCCGAGGGCGATGGCGCCGCCGTTGACGTTCACCCGGTCGAGGTCGGGCTCGTGCACGCTCGCCCAGGACAGCACCACCGAGGCGAACGCCTCGTTCACCTCGAACCTGTCGATGTCGCCGATGGTCATGCCGGACGCGGCCAGCACGCGCGCGGTCGCGTCCACGGGCCCGTCCAGGTGGTAGTACGGCTCCGCGCCGACGAGCGCCTGCGCCAGGATCCTGGCCCTGGGCCGCAGCCCGTGCCGCCGCGCGGCCTGCTCGCTGGTCACCAGCACGGCGGCGGCGCCGTCGGAGATCTGCGACGAGGTGCCCGCCGTGTGCAGCCCGCCCTCGACCACAGGCTTGAGCGCGGTCAGGCTCTCAACAGTGGTCTCGCGTAACCCCTGGTCCCTGCGGACGTCGCCGATGGGCACGATCTCGCGCTCGAACCGCCCGTCGGCCCACGCCTTCCCGGCCCGCTGCTGCGAGCGCGCGCCGAACCAGTCGAGCCGCTCGCGGGTGATCCCGCGCCGCCGCGCGATCCGCTCGGCGGCGGTGAACTGGTCGGGCAGGTCGATGCTCCAGTCGTCCGGCCTGGGCCGGGCGGGGCGCACGTTGCTGCCCAGCGGCGCGCGGCTCATGACCTCGACGCCGCAGCCGATGCCGACCTCGATCACGCCCGCGCCGATCATCGCCGCGGCCAGGTGCACCGCCTGCTGGGAGGAGCCGCACTGGGCGTCGACTGTGGTGACGCCCGTCTGGTACGGCAGCCCGGCGTACAGCCAGGAGTGCCGGCCGACGTGGCCGCCCTGCTCGCCGGCCTGGGTCACGCAGCCGGCGAACACCTGCTCCACCGCCGACGGATCAAGCCCTGACCGTTCGACGAGCCCGTTCATCGCCGCGGCCAGAACCTGTTGCGGTTTGAGCTCCGACAACCATCCAGCCCGCTTGCCGATGGGCGTGCGAACGGCTTCCACTATTACCGGTGTGCTCATGGCCGCCTCCAGAACGACGCTCTGGCGCGACTGTAACGCGTTCTACTTTGTTTCGGAACCCTCCCACTTGGACGGCAGCCCGAACGTCTCGAACAGGCCCTCCTCGAAGAACATGCCGACGTGGCCGATCCGCTCGCCCGAGAACGTCAGCACCGCGATCGCGAACTGCTCGTACACGTCGCCGCGCCGGAAGTAGAGCGCGAAGGCCGGCTGGCCGTTGGCCGCGATGGGCACCAGCTTGAGGTCGCCGGGCTTCTCGGCCGGGCACTGCGTCCTGGTGAGCTCCGCGATCGTCTCCGGCCCCTGGTACCACCCGACGAACGGCGGCATCTCCCAGACCGCGTCCTTGGTGAACAGGTCGACCAGGCTGTCGACGTCATAGCTCTCGAACGCCGCCACGTAGCGGTCGAGCAGGGCCCGCTGCTCCTGCGTCAGCGGCTCCACCGGGTCGTCGAGGCTCGGCGACGCCTCGCTGAGCTGCGCCCTGGCCCGCTGCAGGATGCTGTTGACCGCCGCCACGGAGGTGCCGACGGCCTCGGCCACCTCGGCGGCCCGCCACTTGAGCACGTCGCGCAGGATCAGCACGGCCCGCTGGCGGGGCGGCAGATGCTGCAGCGCGGCGATCAGCGCGAGCCTGATGCTCTCGCGCGAGGTCACGATCGAGGCGGGGTCGTCGCCGCCCACGCCCGCGAGCGCGTCGGGCACGGGCTCCAGCCACGGCACCTCGTTGTCCTGCACCAGGGGCGCGCTCGCGTCGAGGCTCGGCGCGCCGAGCCCGGTCGGGAGCGGGCGCTTGGCGCGGTTGTCGAGCGCGGTCAGGCAGGTGGTGGTGGCGATGCGGTAGAGCCAGGTGCGCAGCGACGAGCGCCCCTCGAAGTTCTCGTAGCCGCGCCACGCGCGTAGGTACGTCTCCTGCACGAGGTCCTCGGCGTCGTGCACCGACCCCATCATGCGGTAGCAGTGCGCCAGCAGCTCGCGCCGCATCGGATCAGCCAGCCGGAGGAAATCCTCGTTCGTCGGCTTGTCGGTCATACCCCCCTGTATAGCTCGCGGCACCGACAGAAAGCCGGACTCCCGGACGAGGGGCCCAACACTTAGCCCTTGCGCTAACCATCGCGCGCCGAAATACTTAGCCGCATGGCACAGTATTCGGCCCAACTGGACGGCGTGTTCGTCGCCCTGGCCGACCCGACCCGGCGCGCCGTGGTCCGGCGGCTCGGCCTCGGGCCCGCCAGCGTCGGCGACCTCGCCCGCGAGTTCCCGATGACGCTGCCCTCGTTCATGAAGCACGTGCGGACACTCGAGTCGAACGGCCTCATCCGCACCGTCAAGTCCGGCCGGGTGCGCACCTGCGTGCTCAACCGCGAGCGCCTCGTCCTCGTCGACGACTGGCTCTCGGAGCAGCGCCGGATCTGGGAGGGGCGCACCGACCGCCTCGAACAACTCGTCACCGGCCCGGAGGAGAGCAGCCCGTGAACCCCGATCTCGACCTCGTCCTGGAGCGGATCATCCGCGCCCCGCGTGCCACCGTCTGGGACGCCTGGACCGACCCGGCCAAGCTGGAGCGGTGGTGGGTCCCCGCCCCGTCCCGCTGCCGCGTGGACCGGCTCGACCCGAAGCCTGGCGGCGCGTTCGTGACGCACATCAGCGAGGACGGTGCCGTGTTCGTCCCGAACCTGGACGCCTGCTTCCTCGTCGTGGACCAGCTCGAACGCCTCGTCTTCACCAACGCCGTCACCAGCGCCTGGCGGCCCGCGAACCCCGCCCCCGTCGCCCTGACCGCCACCGTCACCCTGAACGACCACCCCGACGGCACCGACTACCGGATCATCGTGCGGCACGGCGACCCCGAGTCCCGCGCCCGCCACGAGAAGCTCGGCTTCGCCGAGGGCTGGGGCCTGGTCGCCGCCCAGCTCGCCGCCATCGTGGAAGGCGCCGCGTGAAGATCACCCTCACCGAGTTCGTCACGCTCGACGGGGTCAGCCAGGGGCCGGGCTCGCCCGACGAGGACACCAGTGGCGGCTTCACCCGGGGCGGCTGGCTGGTGCCCCACCTCGACGAGACGTTCGTCCGGCGCACCTCCGAATGGCTCGGCCTCGCCGACGGGCTGCTGTTCGGGCGGCGCACCTACGAGGCGTTCGCACGCGACTGGCCGAAGATCACCGACCCGGGCGATCCGTACGCCGAGCGGATGAACACGCTGCCGAAGTACGTCGTGTCGAGCACCCTCACCGAGGGGGCCTGGCATCCCACGACCGTGCTCGGCGGCGATCCCGTCCTCGCGGTCAACGAGCTGAAGGCTCGGGCGGGGCGGGAGATCCAGATTCACGGGAGTGCGCGGGTGGGGGACGCGCTGCTGGCGGCGGGGCTGATCGACGTCCTGCGCCTCGTGGTCGCCCCGACGGTGCTCCGCACCGGCCACCGCCTCCTCTCGCCGGGTACGACGCCCGCGTCCGGCCCTGTTTCTGAGCCCGGCCCGATGCCCGCGTCCGGGCTGGCGCCCGCGTCCGGTCTGCGCCTGGTTCGTCACGAGGCGACGCCGAAGGGGCTGCTGCTCCTGGAGTACGAGCCCACGGGGCAGGCCGCCCAGGGCGCCTACGAGGGCGTCGCCGCCTTTGTACAGACGATCTAGATGTCGGACAGCAGCCTGGCGGCGGCCGTCTCGATGCGGCGCTGGATCTGGTCGTAGGTACGGCGGCCGCGCAGCATCTCCAGCAGCTCCTGCACCCACACGCTGGACAGCGACCCCGCCAGGTCGATCTGCTCCTCGCTGGCCTCCTGCAGCGTCAGCCCGTTGGCCGAGACGCGCAGCAGCAGCCCCGTCATGCGGTCGCCGAACGGGGTCTGCACCTCCGCCAGGATGAGCGACCGGATCAGCGCGTCGGCCAGCTCAGGCTCGCGCATGAGCCCCCGGGTGGCCCGCATCAGCACGTCGACCGCACGGCTCGCCGCGGTGGCGGCCCCCGGCGGGCGGCGCTCGATGCTGCTCTCCAGCAGGTCGATCTCCTCGCCGACGACGGCCACGACAAGGTCCATCTTGGAGGGGAAGTAGCGGTAGAGCGTGCCGAGCGCCACGCCCGCGCGCTCGGCCACCGTGCGCATCTGCATGGCCTCGACGCCCCCGCGCGAGGCGAGCGCGGCGGCGGCCTGGACGATGCGCTTGCGTCGTTGGTGCTGGCTGCGCGTACGGACGCTGTGGCCGCCCGGCGCGGGGTGGCTGTCCAAGGATCCCTCGGTCTCGCTCGGGGGTGCGGGGATTGCGGGCTGCGACGTACGCATAAGAACACGTTATCTGATTTCTCGATAACGCGGCTTGTTACTCGCGAGTTACAAACGAGGCGTATCGGCCCATGTCTCCGGCGTTACACGGATATATCGGGGTTTATCTCCACAGATTGATACTGGACAGCTATTAGAATCTGTTCTAGTTTGCGAATCGGCTTACCTAGCGCTTGCTGGAGGAGCGATGACCGCGGACACGCTCGCCTCCCTGCTGCTCGCCCGGGCCGACGACGACCGGCCGGGGCTCGTCTTCGAGGGCGGGGTGTGGTCGTGGCGCGAGCACGTCGCCGCCTGCCTCGCCGCCGGCGCCCGGCTGTCCGCCCGAGGCGCCGGGACGCACGTCGGGGTGCTCAGCGAGAACGTGCCCGACCTGGTCTTCCTCATCGGCGGCGCGGCGCTGGCCGGGCACGTGGTCGTGGCACTCAACCCGACGCGGTCGGTGGACGAGCTGATCCGCGACGCCCGCGCCACCGACGTGGACCTGGTGCTGGCCGACGCCCCTTACGAGGGGACGGGGCGGGCGGTGGCGGAGGCCCTGAACGTCCCGGCACTGCCACTCACGCCCGAGACGCGCCCCACGCCCGAGACGCGGCCCTCACCGGAGCCGCCGCCCACGCCGGAGGTGCGCCTCTCACCGGAGCCGCCGCCCACGCTGGAGGTGCCGCCCGCGCCGGGGACGCCCGCAACGCCGGGGGCGCCCGCCACACAGGATGGCCGCCTCTCATCAGGGGCGTCGGCCGCGCCGGAAGCTCGCCTGTCACCGGAGGCGTCGGCCGCGTCAGAAGCTCACCTGTCACCGGAGGCGCCGGTCGCGTCGGAGGGTCGCCTTTCGCCGGAGGCGTGGCTCCAGCAGGAGATGCCGCCGGCACAGGAGGCGGCGCTCGTGCCGGAGGGCGATGCCGAACGGGGTCCCGGCGACCTCGTCATGCTGATCTTCACCTCGGGAACGTCCGGCCGCCCCCGCGCCGTCCGGATCACGCAGCGCAAGCTGGCCGTCCCAGGGGTGAGCCTGGCCGCGCTGCTCACCCCCGAGGACGCCGTCTACTGCTCGATGCCGCTGTTCCACTCCGGAGCCCTGATGGCCGCCTACGCCCCCGCCGTGGCGTCAGGTGCGGCGCTGGTGTTGCGGCGGCGCTTCTCGGCCTCGGGCCTGCTGCCCGACATCAGGCGATACGGCTGTACGTACCTTCACTACGTCGGCAAGGCGCTCTCCTACGTGCTCAACACCCCGGAAAGCCCCGACGACGCCACCAACCCCCTCAAGATCGCGTTCGGCAACGAGGGCAGCGCGGTGGCCGTCAAGAGGTTCGGCGAGCGGTTCGGATGCCTGGTCATCGACGCGTTCGGCTCCACGGAGACCGCCATCTCTCTCACCCCCGACCCGTCCGGCCCGCCCGGCTGCCTCGGACGCCTGCCCGAGGGCGTGCGGATCCTCGACCCCTTCACCGCCCGGCCCTGCCCGACCGCGCGCATCGAGGACGGCCGCCTGCTCAACCCGGACGAGGCCATCGGCGAGCTGGTCAACACGGCCGGGATGGGCCTGTTCGAGGGCTACTACAACGACCCGGACGCGGACGCCGAGCGGATCAGGGACGGTGCGTTCTGGTCCGGTGACCTGGCCTACATGGACGCGGACGGCTTCGTCTTCTTCGCCGGACGGGGGACCGAGCGGCTGCGCGTGGACGGGGAGAACCTGGCGGTCGCGCCCATCGAGGCGGCGCTGCGGGAGTTCGGCGGGGTGGTGGAGGCGGCGGTCTACCCGGTGCCCGATCCGGCGGCCGGCGACCAGGTCATGGCGGCGCTGGTGTTGGAGGACACCCCAGACCAGGACACCCCAGACCAGGACACCCCAGACCAGGGCACCCCAGACCAGGGCACCACAGACCAGGGCGCCTCAGACCAGGGCGCCTCAGACCGGGGCGCCTCAGACCGGGGCGCCTCAGAGCAGGGCACATCCGATCCAGGTGCCTCCGATCGAGGTGGCTCTGGCCCGGACGCGTCCGATCGGGGCGGCTCTGAGCGGGGCGCGTTCGGTCCGGGCGTGTTCGATCCGGGGGCGTTCGGTGCGTTTCTGGACGGGCGGCGTGACCTCGGCGTCAAGTCCTTGCCCCGCTTCGTCCGCATCTGCCGGGAGTTACCCCAGACGGCCTCGCACAAGGTAATCAAGCGGCACCTCGCCAGGGACGCCTGGCGCACCGCCGACCCGGTGTGGGTGCGCGGTCCCGACGGGTTCCGGCGGCTGACGGAGGCGGACGTGAAGGGGATCGAGGAGGAGTTCGTACGGCACGGCAGGCAACACCTCTTGGAGACGTAGTGGATTTCAACCTGGACGAAACCCAGCAGGATCTGAAGAAGCTGGCCGCCGAGGTCCTCGCCAGGGAAGGGGACGAGGAGCGGCTGTGGCAGGCCGGGCTGATGGGCGTGTGCGTGCCGGAGGAGGCGGGCGGGGCCGGGCTCGGGCCGGTGGAGATGGCCGTGGTGCTGCGTGAGGTGGGGGCGCGGGCGGCCATGGTGCCCGCGTTGCCGACTTTGGCCGCCACGCTGCTCCTGGCCCGTCACGGCACCCCGGACCAGCAGCGCCGCCACGCGGACCGGCATGCGGGCCGCCTCACGCTCGCCGTCCGCGAGCCAGGCCGCGCCCTCACCGACCCACCCACCACCACCGCCACTCCGAACGCACAAGGCACGGCAGGAGAGCTGGGGTGGAGGGTGAGCGGTAGGAAGGTGTCGGTGCCGTATCCGGGAGGCGCGGTGCTGGTGACCGCCGACGAGGGCCTGTTCCTGGTGACGGAGCCAGGGGCGGCGGCCGAGTTCACCTCGACCGGCGAGCCCGCGGCCACGATCGTGCTCGACGGCACCCCGGCGGAGCGGGTGGCGGGCCCAGAGGCGGTCGCGGACGCGCGGCGGGTCTTCACGGCGGCCGTCGCCGCGCAGGCCAGTGGCGTCCTGGCCGGGGCGCTGGAGCTGACGACCGCCTACATCAAGCAGCGCAGGCAGTTCGGGCGGGCGCTGGCCGAGTTCCAGGCCGTGACGATGCAGATCGCCGACGTCTACATCGCCGCCAGGGCGCTGGACGTGGCCATGTGGTCGGGCGTATGGCGGCTGGGCGGGGGGCTGCCGGCGGAGGAGGATCTGGCGCTGGCCGCGTACCACGTCAGTGAGGCGTACCGGGCGCTGTTCACCTGCCAGCACCTGCACGGCGGCCTCGGCCTCGACGTCACCTACCCGCTGCACCGCTACTTCGCCCAGGCCAGGCACCTGTCCCAGGCGCTCGGCGGTGCCGACGCCCAGCTCGACCTGATCGGAGCGCTCGTCTGATGCTCATCGACCTCACGCCCGAGCAGCGCAACCTCCGTGACGAGCTGCGCGAGTACTTCCAGGGCTGCCTCACCGCGGAGGACCGCGCCAAGATCACCCAGGATCCGTTCGGCGAGGCGTACATGGAGCACTGCCGCCGGCTCGGCCGCGACGGCAAGCTCGGCCTGGGCTGGCCCAAGGAGTACGGCGGCAGCGGCTACGGCCCCCTGGAGCAGCAGATCTTCGCGAACGAGATCGCCCGCGCCGGGGTGCCGTACCCGATCATCACGGTGCAGACGGTCGGGCCGACGATCATGCAGTACGGGACGGACAAGCAGAAGGAGCACTTCCTGCCGCGCATCCTGGCGGGCGAGTGCCACTTCGCGATCGGCTACAGCGAGCCGGAGGCGGGCACCGACCTGGCCTCGCTGCGCACGACGGCGGTGCTCGACGGCGACCACTACGTCGTCAACGGCCAGAAGATCTTCACCAGCGGCGCGCACTACGCCCAGTACATCTGGCTCGCCGCCCGCACGAACCCCACGGCGAAGAAGCACAAGGGCATCACCATGATGATCGCCTCCACGGCCGACCCCGGCTTCTCGTGGACCCCGATCGTGACCATGGACGGCCGCCACCACACCAACGCCACCTACTACTCCGACGTCCGCGTACCGGTGGACATGGTGGTCGGCGAGGTGGACAAGGGCTGGGACCTGATCGTGAACCAGCTCAACCACGAGCGCGTCACGCTCGGCCCCGCCGGGAACCTCGGCCAGACCTACGACCGCTTCCGCGCCTGGGCCCGCCGCACCGGCCTGGACGCCGAGCCCGACGTGCGGCGGGCGCTGGCCCGGGTGTGGGCGGCCTTCCGTACGAACGAGCTGCTCAACTGGCAGGTCGCGGCGAACATGGACCTCGGCTGGCTGGGCGCGCCCGACGCGTCGGCCACCAAGATCTACGGCTCCGAGCGGATGCAGGAGATCGGCAGGATCGTCGGGGACGTCCTGGCCAGGCATGGCGACCCGTCCGACCCGGAGACGGCCGAGCTGCTCGAACGCCTGGATCACGGCGTGAAGGGGGCGGTGGTGCTGACGTTCGGCGGCGGCGTGAACGAGGTGCAGCGGGAGCTGATCGCGATGCTCGGCCTGAACCTGCCGAGGCCGCCGCGATGACGGGGAACACCTCACGTCCAATGACGGACGAGGAGTTGCACGAGCTGGCGGGCAAGCAGGTGGCGCTCGGCGAGGTACGCGGCGCCCCGGCCGCCGACCCCGTGAACGTCCCCATGATCAGGCACTGGCTGACCGCCATGGGCGACGACAACCCGCGCTACCTGGAGCAGAGCCTGGCCCCGCCCGCGATGGCCCAGGTATGGACCATGCCCGGCCTGCGCAGAGGCCCGAAGGAGCGCTCCCCGGTGGACGACATGATGGCCGCGCTCGACGGCAGCGGCTACACGGGCGTGGTGGCGACCAACTGCGAGCAGACCTACCACCGCTACGTCAGGGTCGGCGAGCTGCTCACGCCCGCCACCAGGTTCTCGGGCCTGGCGGGCCCGAAGCGGACGGCTCTGGGCGTCGGCTACTTCGCCACCTGGAACATCACCTGGTACACGGAGGACGACGAGCCGGTCGCCGACATGATGTTCCGGGTACTGAAATTTCGCCCGCCGGAGAGGAAGGCCACCGAGCCGTATCCCCTCCAGCCGGCCGTCAACCAGGACACCGCGTTCTTCTGGGAGGGCGTGAACAAGGGTGAGCTGCGCGTCCAGTCGTGCGCCGACTGCGGCGAGCTGCGCCACCCGCCGGGCCCGCTGTGCCCGCGCTGCCGCTCCACCGAGCGCGCGTACCGGCTCGCCGCGGGCACGGGCACCCTGTTCAGCTACGTCGTGCACCACTATCCGCCCGTGCCGGGCAGGGCGGCGCCGTTCGTGGTGGGCGTGGTGGAGCTGCCGGAAGGCGTACGGATCGTGGGCAACGTCGTGGACTGCCCCGTCGAGGAAGTGAGGATAGGCATGCCGCTGCGCGTGACGTACCGGCGGATGGACGACCGGCTGGTGCTGCCCATGTGGGCGCCGGCATGATCGGGACCGCGCTGCCGGAGCTGTCGATCGAGCTGACGCCCACCATGGTGGTCTCCACGGCCCTGGCCACCATGGACTACACGCCGGTGCACCACGACACGGCGCTGGCCCGCGCCCAGGGCTCCAAGGACATCTTCCTCAACATCCTGACCACCATGGGCCTGGTCGAGCGCTACGTCACCGACTGGGCGGGCCCGGCGGCCGTCATCAGGAGCATCGACGTCAAGCTCGGCGTCCCCGCGTACGCCGGCGACCGCCTGACCTTCAGCGGCACGGTCGTGGCGGGTGCGGGCGACCGGCTGACCGTCGAGGTGCGCGGCCGGGTGAGCCTGGGCGAGCACGCCACCGGCACCGTCACGCTGGAGGGCCCGTGAGCACGGCCATCGCGGGCATCGGCGCCACCGACTTCAGCAAGCAGTCGGGACGTTCGGAGCTGCGGCTCGCCGCCGAGGCCGTGCTGGCGGCGCTGGACGACGCCGGCCTTTCACCCGGCGACGTGGACGGCCTGGTCACCTACAGCCAGGACGCCAACCAGGAGATCGCCGTCGCCAGGGAGACGGGCATCGGCGAGCTGACCTTCTTCTCCCGCGTCGAGTACGGCGGCGGCGCGGCCTGCGGCACCGTCGCCCACGCCGCCATGGCGGTGGCCACCGGCGCGGCGCGCGTGGTGGTCTGCTACCGGGCGTTCAACGAGCGCTCTGGCCGCCGCTTCGGCCGCCCGAACGCGGGGCTCACCGGGCAGCCCAGCTCGCAGGGGCTGGAGATGAGCTGGCACGTGCCGTACGGGCTGATGACGCCGGCGGCGTGGGTGGCCATGTTCGCGCGCCGCTACATGCACGTCTACGACGCCTCCTCCGAGGACTTCGGCCGGGTCGCGGTGGCCATGCGCAGGCACGCGGCCACCAACCCGGCAGCCTGGTTCCACGGGCGGCCGATCACGCTGGAGGAGCACCAGGCGTCCCGGTGGATCGTGGAGCCGCTGCACCTGCTCGACTGCTGCCAGGAGAGCGACGGCGCGGTGGCGCTGGTCGTGACCTCCACAGAACGCGCCCGCGACCTGCGGCGCTCGCCCGCCGTCATCGCCGCCGCGGCCCAGGGGGCGGGCGCCGACCAGCTCATGATGACCAGCTACTACCGCGATGACATGACGGGCCTGCCGGAGATGTCCGTCGTCGGCCGCCGCCTCTGGGAGATCTCCGGCCTGACGCCCGCCGACATCCAGACGGCCATCCTGTACGACCACTTCACCCCGTTCGTCCTGACCCAGCTCGAAGAGCTGGGCTTCTGCGGGCGCGGCGAGGCGCCCGGCTTCCTCGCCGACGGAGGCATCGAGCTGGACGGCCGCCTCCCGGTCAACCCGCACGGCGGCCAGCTCGGCGAGGCCTACATCCACGGCATGAACGGCATCGCGGAGGCCGTCCGCCAGATCCGCGGCACCGCGGTCAACCAGCTCCAGAACGTCACCAACGTCCTCGTCACGGCCGGCACCGGCGTGCCGACCAGCGGCCTCATCCTGTCGGCCGGTTAGGCCCGCGCGGCCCCTTCGACGCGGTCGCGGGGGCCGCCGCGAGCGACGTCACATCCAACCGCTTTCATGGGTCACAGCAATGACGCGGAAGGATTGTGGATGGACGACGAGTTCCTGACCAGCTTGTTCGAGGCGCGGCGCGGCCAGTTGAGAGCTGTCGCCTACCGGATGCTGGGGTCGGTGAGCGAGGCCGACGACGCCGTCCAGGAGGCGTGGCTGCGGCTCAACAGGGCCGACACCGGCGAGGTGCGGAACATGGGCGGATGGCTGACCACGGTGGTGTCCCGCATCTGCCTCAACATGCTGCGCTCCCGCGAGCACCGCCGCGAGGACCCGCTGGAGGAGCGCATGCCCGAGCCGGTGGTCAGCTCGGCGGACGGCGCCGACCCGGAGCAGGAGGCGCTGCTGGCCGACTCGGTGGGCCTGGCGCTGCTCGTGGTGCTGCAGCAGCTTGAGCCGACGGAACGGCTGGCGTTCGTGCTGCACGACCTGTTCGCCGTGCCGTTCGACGAGATCGCCCCGATCATCGACCGCACGTCCGCCGCCACCAGGCAGCTCGCCAGCCGCGCCCGCCGCCGGGTACGCGGCGCCGCGCCCGCGCCCGACCCTGACGTGTCGCGGCAGCGGGAGGTGGTGGACGCCTTCATGACGGCGGCCCGCGACGGCGACTTCGACACGCTCGTGTCGCTTCTGCACCCCGACGTCGTGCTGCGCACCGACGTGGGGCCCTCGGCGGCCAGGGGCTGGAACGAGCTGCGCGGGGCGCTCACGGTCGGGCAGCAGGCGCTCATGTTCCGGCGGATGGCGCCGTTCTCGCGCCCCGTGCTGGTGAACGGCGTCGCGGGGGCGATCGTGGTGCTGGACGGCCGGACGACCGCGGTGGGGTCCTTCACCGTCGCGGACGGCAAGATCGTGACCATGGAGATCCTCGGCGACCCGGCGCGACTGACCGGCCTCGACGTGGCCGCGCTCACCGGCCGGGCCTGATCACCGGCCGGGCGGCGGTCCGGGGTTCCCGGCCCGCCGCCCGGCGCTCTGGTCAGTGATTGAAGACCGGCATGGAGAAGAAGACGATCATCGCGATCGCCACGCAGAGCAGGAACCCGACGGCCTCCCAGACCCAGTCGTAGTGCCGGTCCTTGCGGCGGCGCACCTTCTTGGGGCGGGCGGTGTCGGGGCGCCGCTTGGGGACGGGCCTGGCACGGACGGGGCGGGGCGCCAGGACGGAGGTGTCCTTCCTGGGCGGCTCCCCGGGGCGCCGGGGCCTGTCGAGGGGCTTGTCCAGCGGCTTTTCGAGAGGCTTCTCCAGGGGCCTGCCGAGCGACTCCGCCTGGGCCGGCCCGTCCAGGCGCGGCCCGTCCTGGCGCGGGCCGGGCAGCCGGTAGACCGGTTCGGTCGCGGGCTTGGGAGCGGACTTCGGTGCGGACTTCGGTGCGGGCTTGGGCTTGGTGCGGGGCTTGAACAGCGGGGCCGCGGGGCCGCGTACCGGAGCCTCGTCCGCCCGGGACGGCTGCCGCCGCAGAGCGGACGCCGCGGGCGGCCGGGCGGGCACGGAGGGCGGCAGGGTGGGCGCTGAGGGCGGCCGGACGGGCGCTGTGGGCGGCCGGAACCCCTCAGGAGCAGACGGCGGGCGCCGGAACTCCTCAGGAGCGGACGGCGGGCGCCGGAACTCCTCCGGCGTCGGCTGGGGCTCCAGCGGTGGCTGGCGGCGTTCCGCGCCCGGCCTGCGGGGCGGGGGCAGCGGCCGGGAGTGCCCCTCGTCGTGCAGGAGCACGTCGCCGGTCATGTACGGGTCCGGCGCGTCCTTGGGCAGGATCACGTCACCCGTCGCGAACGGCTCGGCGGACCCGGGATCGGGAGCGGCCATGAAGAACGGCCGCTCCTTGGCAGCCGCCCCGGAGGACGGCCCGGCGACCCACCGGTCCCCGGCGTACGGCACGGAGCCGGAGGGCGGCCCGGCGTGCGGACGGAACTCGCCCAGCGGGTCCCGCAGCGGCGGGCCGGGGTCGAGCACGTCGCGCGGCGGCGAGAACGGGTCGCGGAGCTTGGGCATCGGCGCCGTGGTCGCCTCGTGCACGGTGGTGCGCGACGGCGACGGCGGCGACAGCAACTCTGTGGGGAAGATCACCGTGCTGGTCGCCGGGTCGCCCTCCGCCAGTGGCTGCGGCCAGACGGGCGGGCTGGGCCAGCGCGGCTTGACGAACAGCGGCGCGGGCGCCGCCGTACGGGAGCCGGCGAAGTGGATGCGCAGCGCTCCTGGAGGCTGCGGCCACGGCAGGCGGCCGAGCACGTCACGCAGGGGGGCGACCCCGAGCGCGCCGTAGACGTCGGCCACGGGCTTGGGCACGCGGACCCCGGTCGAGGCCAGCGCCGTTCCCAGCGACTGCCTGAACCGGTGCCCTGCCCCCACCGCCAGCTCCTCGGCGGTGTCGGGGGCGACGTCGAGCACCCAGGCCAGTTCCTGCTTGCTCAGCCCGCACACCGCGCACAGCATGAGCACCTCGCGCTGGTGCGGGCGCAGCTCGCGCAGGGAGCGCTCGACGAGCGCGGTGGCCGGGTCGATGAGCGGGTCGACGGTGGGCGGGGCGTAGACGACGTCCCGCCGGTGGATCTCTCGGCGGGCGAACGCGTAGAGCGCCGCGCGGGGCGGCGCGGTGGCGGGGACGCTGCTGAGCACGGCCACCAGGACGTCGGAGGCCGAGCCGAGGTCGCCGAGCTGGTCGGCGCAGTACGCGAACAGCCCGGCGGCATGGAGGTCGTAGAGCTCTGCGATCAGTTCGGCGCGCTGGCGCTGATCGGTGAGCGACTGAGACACGGGGCCGGTTCCTCTTGCTGGATGCGGACGCTGGGGGGTGAGGGGCGCGTCAGGAGATTGTGAGCTGATGCGTCAAGAATTGTGAGGGTTATCATGCCAACTCACCGTGGTCCGGCGCACTACCAGATCGAGATTTCATCGGAATCTCCCAGCTCAGGTGAAACGCTTCAGGAAAACCCGAGGGGACAGGGCGGCGGGCGTCGCCGTAGTCTGTGGGTCCAGCAGATCATGCGGCGGTCGTGGCACGGGGGCTGCGGCGCTGCCGCCGGAGGCCCCTAAGCGAGAGTTCGCGCGTGATCACATTCGAGTCTGTCACCAAACGTTATCCGGACGGAACGGTCGCCGTGGACGACCTCAGCCTGGAGGCGCCCACCGGGGAGATCACGGTGTTCGTCGGCCCGTCGGGCTGCGGGAAGACGACCTCCCTGCGGATGATCAACCGGATGATCGACGCCACGGAGGGCCGCATCCTCCTCGACGGTGAGCCGGTGCAGGGCATCGACCCGCCGGCGCTGCGGCGCGGCATCGGGTACGTCATCCAGCAGGCCGGGCTCTTCCCGCACCGGAAGATCGTCGACAACGTCGCCACCGTCCCCTACCTGCTGGGCTGGGACAAGAAGAAGGCCCGCGCCACGGCCATGGAGCTGCTGGAGCGCGTCGGCCTCGACCCCGCGCTGGCAAACCGCTACCCGTTCCAGCTCTCCGGCGGCCAGCAGCAGCGCGTCGGCGTGGCCAGGGCGCTGGCCGCCGACCCGCCCGTGCTGCTCATGGACGAGCCGTTCAGCGCTGTCGACCCCATCGTGCGCACCAACCTCCAGGACGAGCTGCTGCGGCTGCAGAGCGAGCTGAACAAGACGATCGTGTTCGTCACCCACGACATCGACGAGGCCATCAAGCTCGGCGACCGGGTGGCGGTGCTGCGCGTCGGCGGGAAGCTGGCGCAGCTCGCCGACCCGAAGACGCTGCTGTCGGAGCCGGCCGACGACTTCGTGCGCGAGTTCCTCGGGCAGGACAGGGGGATCAGGCGGCTGCGCTTCGTCTCCACGGCGGGGCTGCGGCTGCGTACCGACCTGACGGTGCCGGAAGGTTTCGAGGGCAGCTCCGCGGAGCAGTGGCTGCTGGTGGTGGACGACGACGGCCGGCCGCTCGGCTGGCGCTCCGGTGACCGGCCGGGCGAGCTGGAGCCGTACGGGACCTTCGTGCACGGCAGCGACAACATGCGCTCGGCCCTCGACGCGGCGCTGCTGTCGCCGTCCGGGTGCGCGGTGGCCGTGGACGAGCGCGGCAAGGTCGTCGGCGTGGCCACCCGGCAGGCGCTGGACGAGGCGCTGACGGAGGCGGCGGATGGGTGACGGGCCTCCTTCCATCTGGGAGTGGATCGCGCGCAACTGGGACACCGGCCGGGCCGACAGCATCAGGAACCTGCTGACCGACCACCTCACCATGTCGCTGGTGCCGATCGTGCTCGCGCTGCTGTTCGCGCTCCCGCTCGGGCTGGCCTCGGTGCGCTGGCGCTGGCTCTACCAGCCCACCACGGGGCTGATGAACGTGGTGTACGCGCTGCCGTCGCTGCCGGTCTTCATGCTGCTCATCTCGGTGACCGGGCTGTCGCAGACCACGGTGATCATCCCGCTGACGTTCTACGGCATGGCGGTGCTGATCCCGGCCGTGGTGGACGGGCTCAACTCGGTGCCCGACCACGTGCGCCAGTCGGCCGTCGCGATGGGCTTCACGCCGCTGCGCCGCCTGGTGCAGGTCGAGCTGCCGATCGCGGTGCCGGTGGTGCTGGCGGGGATGCGGGTGGTCGCGGTCTCCAGCATCAGCCTGGTCAGCGTCGGTGCGCTGATCGGGCAGGGCGGGCTCGGCGGGCTGTTCACCCGGGCCTACCAGAACCCGTTCATGCCGCCGGTGATCGTCGGCATCGTGCTGATCGTGCTGCTGGCGCTGATCGCCGACGGGCTGCTGGTCCTGGCGCAACGATTGCTCACCCCCTGGGTGCGGGCGCGGAGGGGGCAGACGTCGTGAGCTGGCTGACCTCTTTCCTGAGCTGGCTCGGCGAGTTCTTCGGCAACCCCGAGAACTGGTCCGGGTCCGGCGGCATCCCTGCCCGCCTGCTGGAGCATCTGGAGTTCTCCGCGCTGGCCCTGGTGCTGGCGGTGTTGATCGCCGTGCCGCTGGGCCTGGCGATCGGGCACAGCGGGCGGGGCGAGCTGCTCGTCGTGGTGTCGGCGAACCTGGCCAGGGCGCTGCCCACGCTGGGCCTGCTGGTGATGTTCGTGCTGCTGCTGGGCACGGCGTCGATCTGGCCGGTGATCATCCCGCTGGTGCTGCTGTCGGTGCCGCCGATCCTGGTCAACACGTTCGAGGGGATCAAGGGGGTCGATCCCGAGCTGCGTGACGCGGCGTACGGGATGGGGCTGCGCGGCGGGCAGGTGCTCGGCCGGGTGCTGGTGCCGGTGGCGCTGCCGCTGATCCTGCTCGGCTGCCGGCTCTCGGCCATCCAGGTGGTGGCCACCACCACGGTCGCCGCCTACACCGGGCTCGGCGGGCTCGGGCGTTACGTGATCGATGGTTTCGCGACGAAGGATTACGCGAGCGTGGTCGGCGGTTCAGTACTGATTGTGCTGTTCGCGCTCGTGGTGCAGGTCTTGTTCGCGCTCGTCCAGAGGGTGACGGTCTCTCCGGGGGTGAGCCAGCGACTCAAGGTCCGATAATCTCCTGTATTACCTCCCGGCTTAGAAGGGAAAAGCAAGATGAGACGCAAGTACGGCATCGCCGGCGTGTTCGTCACGGCGATGCTCGCACTCGCCGCGTGCGGAGGCGGCGGCAGCACAGGGGGCAACCCGCTCGACACCACGAGCGCCGCCCCCACCGGGTCGGCTTCGGGCGCAGGAGACACGGGGGGTAAGGCCGTCGTCGGCTCCTTCGACTTCGACGAGAGCGTGCTGCTCGCCTCCATTTACGCCCAGGCGCTGGAGGCCAAGGGCGTGCAGGTGGAGGAGAAGCCGCGCATCGGCAGCCGCGAGGTCGTCTACGACCAGGTCAAGAGCGGCGGGCTGACGATCGTCCCCGAGTACAACGGCAACCTGCTCGCCTTCATCGACCCGAAGGCCACGGCCGCCAGCACCGACGAGGTCAACACGGCCCTGAAGGAGAAGCTGCCCGCGGAGCTGGAGGCGCTCGACTCCTCGCCCGCCGAGGACAAGGACAGCCTGTCCATCTCCAAGGACACCCAGACCAAGCAGTCGCTGAACACCATCGAGGACCTCGCCAAGGTCTCCAAGGACATGGTCGTCGGCGGGCCGCCCGAGTTCAAGAAGCGGTGGGAGGCGCGCTTCAAGGAGGTCTACGGCCTGGAGTTCAAGGAGTGGAAGCCCACCGGGCCGACCACCTCCGACGCCATCAAGGACGGCTCCATCCAGGTCGGCAACGTCTTCACCACCGACCCGAAGATGGTCGCGAACAACCTCGTCGCGCTGCAGGACCCCAAGAACATCTTCCCCGCCCAGAACGTGACGCCCCTGCTGCACAAGGCCTCGGCCAGCGACACGATCAGGACCACCCTGAACGGCATCTCCGCCAAGCTGACGACCGAGTCGCTGCTGCAGATGATGCAGAAGATCTCCGTCAACAAGGACGAGCCCGCGACCGTGGCCAAGGAATGGCTGACCACCAACGGCCTCGGATGACCTGCGCCACACGGGCCCCCGCAACCCGGGGGCCCGCGCGGTGAGCGAGCTGTTCACGGAGGCGATGGCGCAGCTCGCGGCCGGGGTGGCGGTCGTGACCGCCCGCGACGGCCGCGACGACCTCGGCACCACGGTGTCGGCGCTGATGTCCGTCTCCCTGGAGCCGCCGCTGGTGCTGGTCAGCCTGGCCAGCCGCGGCTACCTCACCGAGGTCCTGCTCCGGCAGGACCACTGGGCGGCCTCCCTGCTGTCGTCGGGGCAGGCCGCCGTCGCCAGCCGCTTCGCCACCGCCGGACGCCCCAGCGCCCGGCTGCTGGTGGCGGGCACCCCGCACCACCGGGGAGAGCACACCGAGGCGCTCGTGATCGAGGGCGGGGTGGCCGCGATCGAGGCCGAGACCACCAAGGTGGTCCCGGCCGGAGACCACACGATCTTCATCGCCGCCGTGCTGGCCGTCGACTACGTGGAGACGGCCCTGACGCCGCTGGTGCGCCTGCGCGGGCGCTACCGCTCATGACCTGAGTGCTCAGAAGGTCGCGCTGTGCAGGTCCACCGGGTTGGCGGCGTCGCCGGTCGCGACGCCGTACACGGCGGTGAAGCCGCTGCCCGTGGAGACCAGGCCCGTGTAGTCGTTCAGCAGGCGCCCGACGCTGGTCAGCGGCACCTTCCTGGTGTCGAACGGCCCCTCGACGTGCTGCTCGCGCCACGCCGACGGCTTGGTGCAGCCGCTCTCGCAGGTGATCGCCCACAGGTCGGTGGGCAGGGTGGCGGGGTCGGGCGTGTTGTTGCGGAAGTCGTAGTAGGTGATCGCCACGGTGCCCGTCCTGGACGCCGCCACGACCGGCACGGCGGCCGAGCCCGTCGGCGTCTTGTCCACCCGGACCGGGCTGGACCAGCTCTTCCCGCCGTCGGCCGAGCGCGAGTAGGCCACGTGGAAGGTGCCGTCGGCGTCCTGGCTCTGCCAGACCGCGTTGACCACGCGGGTGCCGGGCTGGGCGGCCAGCAGCGGCAGCGCGGCGTTGCGGATCGGGTCGCCCGAGTCGTCGGGGTCGGGGATGCGGGGGCCCACCGCGAGCGGGGCCGGGACGTTCAGCGTCGGCGCCGACCACGTCCTGCCGCCGTCGGTCGAGCGGATGACCTGCGTCGAGCCCTCGGTGATCGTCTCGTGGTGCATGGCGATCAGCAGCGTCCCGTCAGGGAGCGGCACGAGCTGGGTGCCGATGACGCCGCTGTTCACCGGCACGTCGTAGACCTTGCTGGTGGTCCAGGTGCGGCCGTCGTCGGTGGACTTGGCGAGGTAGACCGGCTGCACCCAGTTCGGGTCCGTGCTGGTCGACTGGTCGTCGATGCGGTCCCACACCGCGTAGACCGTGCCGGGCCGGTACGGGTCGGCGGTCACCGACGGGCGGTCGTTGAAGAAGCGCACGTTGTCGTCGCGCTGCAGGGTGACCGGCGCCTCCCAGGTCCCGCCGCCGTCGCCGGAGCGGGACACCAGGATGGCGGTGACGTCGCCCGCGCGGGACATCGCCAGCGACGCGGCCACCGCCGTGCCGGACGGGGTGACCGTGACCCAGTGGTCCGTCGCGACCTCGTAGTCGCCGCCGTCGCACAGGGAGAAGGCGGGCCGGTTCTTGGACGGCTGCCAGGTCAGGCCGCCGTCGTCCGACACGGCGACGCCCGTGCCGTTGCTGCCGTAACGGTTCCAGCGGTCCTGCTGGAACACCGTGACCAGGCGCTCCGCACGATACGGGTCCCGCGCCAGCATGGGCAGGACCTCGGTGTTCGGGTTCAGGGTGTAGCCGTCGGCCGGGGGAGGGCCGCAGTCGGCGGGCAGCGGGCTGACACCCGAGACCTGCCGGACGACGGCGGAGCCGGGGGTCGCGGCGGCGGGTTGTGCCACCGTGCCGGCCGCCAGCAGGACGGCCGCTGCGGCTAAGAGAGCCCTGGAGGGTCGGATCACGAGCCTTCCTCATCTTCATCTACGTCGAGTCTGAAGACGCCGCCCGGCTCGCGGGGGCGAGCCCGGCGAACGACGCAGGAAGATTACCGGCCCAAGATCAGCTTCGTCCGACAAATCCGTAAAAGAGGTATCTGGCCTGGAGTGTTGTCCGGCTCGTCGGTTGACTGCCTCGCCGTCAGCGGATGGTGTACCAGCCGGGCAGGATCAGCGGCCCCACCGCGGGCAGCCCCAGCTCGGCCGACAGCCGGGCGAGCGGCCCCCAGGCGTCCATCCGGATCCTGGCCAGCGCCGCCGACTTGTCCTCGCTCGAATCGGGCCCGCGCAGCCGCTCCAGCGGGTTGAGCCGCGGATAGGTGCGCACCGGGGCGTCGTCCGCCAGCCCCGCCCGCTTCCTGGCCATCGCCAGCGCGTCCTCCAGGCCGCCCAGCTCGTCCACCAGGCCGCTCGCCCGCGCGTCGGCGCCCGTCCAGACCCGGCCGCGGGCCAGCTCGTGCGTGCGCTCGCGCGACAGGTCGCGGCTCTGCGCCACCTTGCCCACGAAGTCGTCGTAGATGCGGTCCAGCCAGGCGTTGATGCGCTCCCACTGCTCAGGTGAGAAGGCGCGCGAGGTGGAGAACATGCCGGCGTTGGCGCCCTCGGCCACCAGCTCCGAGGTGACCCCGGCCTTCTCCAGCAGCTCCGAGAAGACGGGCTTGCCGCCGTACACGCCGATCGAGCCGGTCAGCGTGCCGGGCTGCGCCACGATCACGTCGGCCGCCATCGAGATGAAGTAGCCGCCGGAGGCCGCCAGGTCGCCCATGGACACGATCACCGGCTTGACCTTGCGCGTCAGCGTCACCTCGCGCCAGACGGTGTCGCTGGCCACGTACGAGCCGCCGGGGCTGTCCACCCGGAACACGACCGCCTTGACGTGGTCGTCGCGCCTGGCCGCGCGCAGCGCCGCGCTGATCGTGTCGGACCCCATCGCGCCGCCCCCGCCCAGCGGGCTGCGGCCGCTGCGGCCGGTCCTGATCATGCCGGTGGCGTGGACCAGCGCGACCCCGTCGGCCATCGGATGCGGCAGCTTGCGCACCGCCGCGCCCCTGGCGTAGCGGGAGACGTACAGCAGATGCGCGTCCTCACCCGCCGACCGCTTCAGCTCGTCGTACACCTCGTCCCGGTAGGCCAGCCCGTCGACCAGCCCCGCCTCCTGCGCCTCCGACGCCGTGAACGGGCCGCGGTCGATCAGCTCCCGCACCTTGCCCGGATCCAGCCGCCGCCCGTCGGCGATGCCCGCCACCAGACCCTCGGTGACCGACTCGACGATGCGCGCCATGGACTCCCGGTGCGGCTCCGTCATGTGGTCCTGCGTGAACATGTTGGGCGCCGTCTTGTACTCGTGCCGCTGCCCGGCCTCGAACCCGACGCCCAGTTTGCTCAGCGCCCCCTTGACGAAACGCTGCTCCAGCGCCACCCCTGTCAGCCCGACGTCGCCGCTGGGCTGCAGGTAGAGCCGCTCGAAGGCGGTCGCCAGATAGTACGGCACCGTCCCGCCGCCGAACTCCCCGAACGTCTCCGAGAACGCGACGGTCAGCTTGCCCGAAGCCCTGAAGTGGATCACGGCCTGGCGCAGCTCCTGCACCATCGCCAGCCCCAGCGGCTGCCCGCCGATCTTCACGACCAGCGCCTTGACCCTGGGGTCCTGCCTGGCCCGCTTCAGCCCGGACAGGACGTCGGCCAGGCGCGTCTTGCGCATGGACAGCACCGCGGCGAGCGGATCCGCCGGCGGGCCCTCGGTGAGGCCCTCGGTGAGATCGAGCTCCAGGATCAGCGGGGCGGTGCGCCGCTGGCGGAGCTTTTCGACGGTTTCGATGATCGCCTTGCCTGCGTCCATAGAAGCCACCCTAAGCGACACAAATGGAAATGCGCCTGAGACCGTTCGGGCAGGAGGTGTAGACCTCCTGCATGAGATGCATGGCCAAACCCGCGCATGTCTTCGAGCGTGATCGTGAATGGGCGGGTCTGGTGCGATTCGCGACCTCTCCATGGCCGGACGTGCGGCTCGCCATCGTGAGCGGCAGGCGCAGACAGGGCAAGACGCTCCTCCTGAACGAGCTGGTCAAGATGGTCGGCGGGTTCTTCTTCGCCGCGACGGACGAGACGGAGCACCAGGCGTTGGCCCGGTTCGGACGGGCTCTGGCCGCGCAGACCGGAGGCGGCCGATACGCGTTCGCCGATTGGCACGAGGCGCTGGAACGGCTCTACATCGACGTGCCGCAAGGGCTCATCGTGATCGATGAGTTCCCCTACCTGACCAAGGCGTCTCCATCACTGGCATCGGTGTTCCAGCTCGCCCTGGATCCACGCGGCTACGCGAGAGGTGCGAAGTCACGGCTGCTGTTGTGCGGATCGGCCATGAGGGTGATGGGCCGGCTCCTGGCGGGGAACGCGCCCCTGCGGGGGCGGGCCAGCCTGGAACTGGTGGTGAAGCCGCTGGACTACCGGGCCGCGGCCAGGTTCTGGGGCATCGATGACCCCCGGCTCGCGGTGCTCGTCCACGCGATCGTCGGCGGCACACCTGCCTACCGGCGGGAGTTCGTGGGTCATGACGCGCCGCAGTCCGTGGACGACTTCGACGACTGGGTGGTGCGTACCGTGCTCAACCCACAGATCCCGATCTTCCGCGAGGCCCGGTACCTCCTGGCGGAGGAGGCGGACATCCGTGAGACGGCCATCTATCACGCCGTGCTCGACGCCATCGCCTCCGGCAACGCCACGCGTGGCGGGATAGCCAATCACATCGGACGCAAGTCTCCGGACATCGGCCATCCGCTGACCGTGCTGGAGGACTCGCAGCTGATCACCCGTGAGGCGGACGCGTTCAGAAAGGGAAGGTCGCTCTTCCGCATCAGCGAGCCGCTGATCGTCTTCTACGAGGCCGTGATGCGCCGCGAGTGGACGCGGCTCGAACGCGGCCAGCAGGAAGCCGCCTGGCGCGACTCCCGTGCGACCTTCCTGTCCCAGGTGGTCGGGCCGCACTTCGAGGCCCTGTGCCGGGAGTGGGTGTGGACGGTGGACGCGGACGTGTTCGGTGAGCTGCCCAGCGAGGTGGCCGCCGGCACGGTGGCCGACCCCCACAACCGTACGCAGATCGAGGTGGATGTGGCCGTACTCGCCAGGGAGGAGCACGGCCGGCCACGCCGGGTGTTGTCGCTGGGCGAGGTGAAGTGGGACAAGGTCATGAACGCCGGTCATGTCGAACGGCTCCGCCGGGCCAGGGATCTGCTGTCCGTGAAGGGGTACGACACCAGCGGCACGATCCTCACCTGCTACACCGGCGCGGGCTTCCAAGGGGACCTTCCCAAAGACGCCCGGCTGGTCACCATCGAGGACCTGTACGCCTAGGCTCACACCCGGACGACGACCTTGCCGGGGGCGTGGCCCTCCTCCTGGTACCTGACCGCCGCCCGCAGCTCCGCGAAGTCGTAGACCCGGTCCATCACCGGAGTCAGCCTGCCGTCCTCGACGAGCGCGGACAGCTCCTCCAGGTTCCGCCGGTTGCCCCTGGCGCTGAGCACGTCCGTGAGGACCGCCTTCTGGGGGACGAACGCCGACGCGGCGAGCGTCGCGAAGACGTGGCCGGCGGGCTGCAGCCAGCGGCTGGCCGCGCCGCCGATCAGGACGCAGACGCCCTTGCGCGTCATCACCCTGCGGCACTGCGCGAACGAGCGGTTGCCCGCGATGTAGAGGAGCACGTCGTAGACCTGGCCGCTGCGGGTGAAGTCCTCCTTGGTGCGGTCGAAGACCTCGTCCGCGCCGAGCGAGCGCACCAGGTCCAGGTTGCGGGTGCTGCACACGCCCGTGACGTGCGCCCCGTACGCCTTGGCGATCTGCACCGCGAACGTGCCCACGCCGCCCGACGCCCCGTTGACCAGCACCCGCCGGCCCGGCCGCACCGCGCCCTGGTCGCGCAGGGCCAGCAGGGCGGTGCAGGCGGCCAGCGGCACGGCCGCCGCCTCCTCGAACGACAGCGTGGCGGGCTTGGGGGCGAGCTCCGTCTCCGGGACGCACACGTACTCGGCGAACCCGCCGCCTCCGGCCACCATCGCGAACACCTCGTCGCCGGGCTGGAACCCCGTCACGCCGGGCCCGACCGCCTCGACCTCCCCGGCCACGTCCGCGCCCAGGACGGTGATCTTCGGGTGGCGCAGCCCCAGGGGGCCGGGCATGAGCCGGGAGATGAACGGCTCGCCGCGCATCAGGTGCCAGTCCGCGGGCTGGACGGAGGCGGCGCGCACCCGCACCAGCACCTCGCCGGGGCCGGGGACGGGCTGGTCGAGGTCCTTGAGCTCCAGAGCGTCGGGGGAGCCGTACGAGCTGAGAACGTAGGCCTTCATCGGGGTCTCCTTCCGGGGTCGATGGGCCTCAGTGTGCGAGCGGCCCGCGGGAAGGCTCAACGGTCGAAAGTACGATCTCCGGACTGGCCGAACGGCTCATCCAGGACGGGCCGTCAGGGCGATGAGCGGGGGCGGCCCCGGCGGTCACCATCGGGGCATGTCCAACGACCTCGCGGCCCCCAGGACGAGCTGGCTCGTACCCGCCGGGCTGATCCTGCTCGCTTTCGTGCCCGTGCTGGCGGGCGGCGTCCGCCTCACCGAGCTGGCCGGGGGAGCCGAGATCACGGCCGCCAACAGCCGGTTCTTCGCCTCGCCGGGGCCGATCGTCGCGCACATCGTGGCCGTGACCGTCTACAGCGTGGTGGGCGCGTTCCAGTTCGCGCCCCGGTTCCGGCGGCGCCGGCGCGCGTGGCACCGGGCGGCGGGGCGGGCGCTGGTCGGGTTCGGGCTGGTGGCGGCGGGGTCCGGGCTGTGGATGACCGCCTTCGCCGAGCTGCCGCCCGGTGACGAAGGGCTGGTGGGGGTGTTCCGGTGGGTGGCGGGGACGGTCATGCTCGGCTCCCTGGTGCTCGGCCTCGCCGCCATTCGCCGGCGCGACGTGCGGCGGCATCGGGCCTGGATGATGCGCGCGTACGCGATGGGGCTCGGGGCGGGCACGCAGGCCTTCACACAGGCGGTGTGGATCGGGGCCGTGGGAGAGCCTGATCACTTCACCCGGGCGATGCTGCTGGGGGCGGGCTGGGCCGTCAACGCCGTCGTGGCCGAGGTGATCATCCGGCGGCGGGGGTGGCGGGTCAGCGCCGCCTGAGCTGGTCGCGCCCGGGTCCCGTCAGCGGGGTTTGACGCGGTTCGTCTCGTACGCCCACATGGCGATCTCGACCCTGTTGCGGACGCCGAGCTTGGTCATCAGGCTCGCGACATGGCTCTTCACCGTGGACAGCGAGATGTGCAGCTCGTCCGCGATCTCGCTGTTGGTCCGCCCCCGCGCCACGGTCAGCAGGATCTCCTCCTCCCGCTCCGTCAGCGGCTCGATCGGCTGCACGCGCGGCTGGGCCGGGTCCGTGCCCGCGAACGCGGACAGCAGGCGGGCGGTGATGCTGGGGGCGATGAGCGCGTCCCCGCCCGCCGCCGCCCGGACCGCCTGGGACAGGAGCTGCGGGCCCGCGTCCTTGAGCAGGAAACCGCGGGCGCCCGCCCGCAGCGCGGCGTAGACGTACTCGTCCAGGTCGAACGTGGTGATGACGACCACGGCCATCGGGTCGGCCACGTCCGGGCCCGCCAGGGAGCGGGTGGCCTCGATGCCGTCGCAGCGGGGCATGCGGATGTCGAACAGGCACACGTCCGGACGCAGCCGCCTGGCCAGCTCGACGGCGCGGTGACCGTCGGCCGCCTCGGCGATGACCTCGATGCCGGGCTGGGCGTCGAGGATCATCCGCAGGCCGGTGCGGGCGATCTCCTGGTCGTCGGCGACGATCACCCGGATGGCCTCGCCCTGGCCCGGGTGCCCCGTCGGTGCTGTGGTCATCTGGAGGCTCCCGTTCGAGGCAGTACGGCGGTCACGGTCCAGCCGCGACCGGGGTTGGGACCGGCTTCACAGGTGCCGCCGAGCAGCCCGGCACGTTCGATCATGCCGAGCAGCCCGTACCCGGGCGAGGTGACGGACCGCCCCGCCGTGCTGTCGCCGTCGTCGCTCACCCGCAGGCGCACGGCGGAGTCGTCGGCGGCCACGCTGACCTCGATCCGGGTGGCGTGCCTGGCGTGCCGCCGCGCGTTGGTGACCGACTCCTGGGCGATCCGGTAGACGGCGGCTCCGACGGACGCGGGCACGCCGTCGAGGTCACCGTCGATCCGCACGTCCACGACCGGCCCGACGCGCCCCCGTCCGGCGAGCCGATGCAGGTCGGCGAGGTGCGGGTTGGGCGCCAGGTCCGGCATCGCCGCCCCGTGGTCGCGGCGCAGCACCCGCACCATGGTCCGCATCTCGGCGAGGGTACGGGACGCCTCCGCCTCGATCACCCGTAACGCGTCCACGGCGGCGTCCGGGTCGGAGGCGGCGGTCGCGATGCCCGCCTGGGCCCTGATCGCCATCGCCGAGACGTGATGGGCCACGGTGTCGTGCAGGTCGCGGGCCAGTTGCTCGCGTTCGAGCAGCTTGACCTGGTCCAGCTCGCGCATCCTGGCCCTGGCCCGGTAGCGGAAGGTGCCGCCCAGCGCGATCCCCGCGAACACCACCGCGTACGCGCCGGCGGTGTCCGGCCCCCTGATGTGCCCGGTCACCACGGCGGCCAGCACCGCGACGGTGATCAGCAGCAGCCCGGCGGCTATCTCCCGGCCCGAACCCCAGCGGGACAACGCGTACAGGAGGATCAGGATGTAGGCGGAGGAGGCCAGCTCGGCCGGATCGGCGCCCGTGACGAGCTGGACCAGCGCCGAGCCGACCACGGGGATCGCCAGGGCGGGCAGCGGGTGCGTACGGCGCCATAACAGGGTGGGCACCATCACCAGCGGGAAGATCACCGAGATGGGGCGCCACTGGAGGTCGGTCCGCAGCGTGCCCTCCAGCAGGGTGGCGACGGCGAGCAGTGCCACGAGCGCCCAGTCGCGCCACACCCGGCGCGGCGCCTGGGGCGGACGGGGCTCGTCCCACAACGAGCGGAGAAGGCCCTGCACGCAATCATGGTACGAGAGCCTGCCATCAGGCGGTGGTGCCTGAGTTCAGTGGGCCTGAGCCGAACGCGCCTGGGCTCGGTGGGCCTCAGGCGGACGCGCCTGGGCTCGGTGGGCCTCAGCCGGTTGCGCCTGGGCTTGCCAAGCTGGCGCCCAGGGCCGTCACCGCTGCGGCGAGCGTCGGGTCCGCCTGTCCCGCCTCCTCCAGCGCCGCCCGCAACGTGTCCTCGTACGTCCGGGTGGCCTCACCGTACCGATCGCGCCCGGCCTCGGTGATCACCGTGTAGACGCCACGCTTGTCATCCGGGCACAGATCCCGATACGTGAACTCGGCCGCGTTCAGCCGCGCCACCAGCCGCGTCACCGAGCTCTGGTTCAGCCCGAGCCTGTCGGCGAGCTCCTGCATGCGCAGCTCACTGCGGGGAGCGGCCGCCAGGTGGCCGAGCGCGCGGTACTCCGACAGCCCGATCCCGTGCCGCCGCTGGAGCGCCGTGCCCAGCTTGCTCTCCACGCGGGCGTGCAGGAGCAGGACGTGGTTCCACATCGAGGCCACGTCGGAGACGGGCGGTGCGGCGGTCATGGTGCCTCCCGGTGCTGGGGCGCTCCCGCAGTGAACGAGGTGCCCGCTTGACAACAAGATACATGTACATACATCCTCTTGCTGACCTTAACTACTTGCATATACATGCAAATTCCTGAGGAGAGCCCTCGATGCCCTGGATCTACCTGCTCATCGCGGCAGTGTTCGAAGTCGTCTTCGCACTGGCCACCAACGCCACCGAAGGATTCACCCGGCTCGGCCCGTCCCTGCTCACCGCGGGCGCCGCGGCCGGCGGGATCTTCTTCCTGAGCCTGGCACTGAAAACCCTGGACGTCGGCGTCGGCTACACCGTCTGGACCGGCATCGGCTCCGTCGGCACCGTCGTGCTCGGCTCTGTGATCTTCGGTGAGGAGATGACCGTGTGGAAGGCGCTGGCCTTCGTCCTCATCATCGGCGGCGTGCTCGGCCTCAAACTCGCCGACCGCCTGTCCTCCACCCGCCCCTCGCCCACTGTATGACCCGCCGCTCACCCACCGTCTGACCCGCCGCTCACCCACCGTCTGACCCGTCCCTCGCCCACTGTCTGAACCGTAGGAGCGTCACCATGGCCTGGATCTACCTGTCCGTCGCGATCGTCTTCGAGATCGGCTTCGCGCTCGGCACCAACGCCACCAAGGGCTTCACCCGGCTCTGGCCGTCCGTCTTCACCCTGCTCTCGGCCGCCGGCGGCATCTTCACGCTCAGCCTGGCACTCAAGACCCTCGACGTCGGCGTCGGCTACACCATCTGGACGGGCGTCGGCTCCATCGGCACCGTCGTGCTCGGCGCCCTCATCTACAAGGAGAAGATCACCCGTGCCAAGCTCGGCTCGTTCGCCGCGATCATCGCGGGCGTCGTCCTCCTCAAGGTCGCGGCGGGCATCTGAGCGCGCTGGCGGACTCGGACGGTGGGGTGGTGATGGCCATGGGGGGACCTGGGCTGCAGATTTATGCGTCGCACCGCTTCTCAAGGTTGTGCGGACAGGCGAATGCATGCCGGACAGGCTCGCGTAGCCGTGGGCAGGAACGGCAGGCACCAGCCGAGAGTCGGAAGCGGGCGCACCACCTCACCGCACAAGCTGACCTTACGGTTGACTGGTACGGCATGTTGTACGGCGTTCCTCTTCTCGTCGGAAAGACCGAGTCGGTAGCCACGGGCCGTATGTCTTCCCAGATCCGTCGCGTTGCCGCAGATCAGGAGATCGTCCCACTGCCCGTCGAGTTCGAGCAGGGCCAAGGTCTCGTTACGGAGCACCCCACGACGGTGCCGTGCCGGCCGAGCAGCAACGCGGCGAAGGCGCGAGTGCGTGCCGGGCTGTGCAGCATGCCCACGATCTCGGCACGACAGCCCATGCGTGGCGAGGAGAAACTCATAGTGCCTGCTCCACTGCTTCCTGCCGCCTCAACTGCTCAGCGAGCGAGGCGACGTCGTCGGCGTCGAGCGTCTGGCACAGGCCATGATTCACCTCCGCCCGGGATAGCCGCCTGCCGTTTCTGGTGGCCCAAAGGCGCCCGGCAGAACTACGCCATATACACCAACCGGGAAAGGCGTCCTGGAGGTCTTCGAGAATGACCGGTGTAGGCATGAGGCCAGCGTGCTTACCCGGGCGTGACAAACACACCGCGTTATCAAGACGTCCAGGACGTTCTGGTATTACGCTCGAAAACGTCCCTGACGTCCTCCGCTGAGAGGTGACTGTGGCCAACGTCTCCCTGCGTAGCGCCATGCTGAACGCCCAGGTCACCAACCGGACCTTGGCGGATCGATGTGGCGTGGACGTCAAGACGGTGGAACGCTGGCTGCAGGACGAAAGTCGAATTCCGCACCTTCGACACCAATGGGCCGCTGCAGAGGCGCTAGGAGTTGAGACAGTCGTGCTTTGGCCGGACGCAATCCGCAATACAGTGAAAACAGGGCCGGACAAGGAAGTATTGACGGTTTATCCGTATAGGTCCGCATGTCCGAAATCGATCTGGCGCAATCTCATCAACACAGCGCGCAATGAGATCGTGTTCGCCGGTTACACGAACTACTTCCTCTGGCTGGAACACCCGAACCTGGCCAAGGCCCTCAAGCGGAAGGCACAGCAGGGCTGCAAGATCCGATTCCTCGTCGGTGACCCGGAGAGCGACATCACCCGGCGCCGCGAGGAAGTGGAGAACGTCCCGCTGACCGTGTCCACGCGGATCCGGATCACCTTGTCGGAGATCGAGCGGCTACGCGACGTCCCCGGAGTCGAGGCCCGGTACGGTGACGAGCACATCGCCATGAGCGTGTTCCGGTTCGACGCGGAGATGCTCGTCACGCCTCACCTGGCCAAGCTCGTCGGGCACGACTCGCCGATGTTGCATCTGCGGCGGTGTCAGGACGATGGGTTGTTCGATCGGTTCGCTTACCACGCGTCCGAATTGTGGAGTGGGGGACGTGACGTCTGGCAGCAGACCCAGCCCACGGGGTGAGGGCTGGGGTGATGTTGGGTGGGACAACCTGGGTGGGACAACCTGGGTGGGAGCCCTTGCGGGGATTGGGAGACGGGCAAGGACGCGGGCCGAGTGGCGCCGGAGGCGCTGGGGTTGCGCCGGAGGCGCCTGATCAAAGCGCCTGAGCTCGACTGCGCGAAGCGCCTCTCGCGAAGCCCTTGTTTCGGGGTGGGCTCCCAACGGCCAACCCGGTAAATGGGATTGGGGTGGGCGAGAGGCGCCGGAGGCGCCTGGGGTGCGCCGGAGGCGCCTGAATAAAAGCGCCTGAGCTGTGTGCGCGAAGCGCCTCCGGCGAAGCCCTTTCGGGGCGGGCAACTACCCCATCGTGCAAAGGGTCACCCCTTGCGGAGGGCGGACCAGACGTCGATGCGGGGCGTGGTGATCTCCGTGTCCCCGCTCAAGTAAGCGATCGGCTTCCCCGTCCGCTGCAACGCCCCCACCAGTTGCTCCACCGTCGCATGCTTGCGCTGCTGCCGCAGCAGCGCAAGAGCCCCCGTGACGTGCGGGGCCGCCATGGACGTGCCGTTCAGGCTGGCGTAGGTGTTGCCGGCGATGGCCGCCGTGATGCCGACTCCAGGGGCGTACAGGTCGAGCAGGGGGCCGCGGTTGGAGAAGGTGGCGACGGTGTCCTGCTTGGAGGTGGCGCCGACGGCGACGGTGTTGGAGACGCAGGCCGGCCACGAGACGGCCGCTTCGAAGCCGTTGTTGCCGGAGGCGACGACGGTGGCGGTGCCCTTGGCGAGGAGTTTGTCGACCTCGGCCTTGAAGTCGGCGCCGTCGCCTGCGTCGCAGGCCTCGTCGTACTGGCCGCCGCCGAGGCTGAGGTTGACGGAGGCGATGTTGTGCTGGTCGGCGAGCAGGTCGGCGTAGGCCATGCCGGTCAGGATGGAGGAGTCGTAGGCCAGGACGCAGACGGGGCGGCCCGGGCAGTAGGGGGAGTTGTCGAAGCGGCTGAAGACCTGGACGGCGACGATCTTGGCTTTGGGGGCGACGCCGGGGGCCGGGAATTCGGGGGTGCGCTGGCCGGCTGCGATGCCCGCCACGTGGGTGCCGTGGTAGCAGAGGCCGTACTGGGGTTGCGGGGCGCCGGTGGTGCACGCGGGCGTGTCGGCGTCGGCTGCTCCGTCGCCGATCTGGAACTGGCTGCCGTTGGGGCACAGCGGGGTGGAGCCGTCTACAGGGTCGGTGGCGGAGAAGCAGGCCTGGGCGACGATGCGGTCGCCGAAGGCGGGGTGGTCGTTGTCGATGCCGGAGTCGAGGATGGCGACGGCGGTGCCCTTGCCGGTGTAGCCGACGCGGTGTGCCTTGTCGGCGCCGATCAGGGGGATGCTCTCCACGAGGGTGGGCTCGTTGAGCTTGTCCTTGCGGATGGAGACCACGTCCGACTGCTGGGCGATCTGTTCCAACTCGGCGCGGGTGCCGCGGTAGACGAAGAAGCCGAGGTCGAGGGGCGGGGCCGGCTCGACGTTCCTTCTGTCCTGCTTGACCGCTTCGGCGCTGGACTGCGCGGTCGCGACCTGGGCGGGGCGGCGCACGTGGACGATCGTGCGGTGTTCGCCGGCGGCGGTGATCGCGGGGTCGATCTTGGTTTCCGGGTCGGCGAGGGCGGGTGTGGCGACCAGGGCCGCCGAGGTGGCGGCTAACGCGATGGCGCCGGCCAGCAGAGACGACAGTCTCAACTGCTCCTCCGGGGGGTGATTTCTACGGGAGTGTGGTGATTCAACAACTGATGTCAGAGTTATAGCCGTCAAAGGGGGCCGGGGAACAGCCCCCGGCCCCTCAAAGGTCAGACGCCGGGGTTGACGGGGGCGCGGGTGGTGGTCGTGGCGCGTTCCATGTCGATCCGCGACTTGATCACCGCCGTGCCCGACGAGTCGAACGAGATGGGCGTGCCGGTGTCCTGCAGCCGCTGCAGGCTCTGCGCCACCGTGAACTCCGGGAACGCCTGCCGCATCAGCGCGAACGCCCCCGCCACGTGCGGCGCGGACATCGAGGTGCCGGCCTTCTCCCCGTACGCGTCGTCCGGCACCGCCGAGTTGACGGCCACGCCCGGCGCGAACAGGTCGAGCAGGTTGCCGCGGTTGGTGAACGGGGCCAGCGCGTCGGCGTCGTCCGTCGCCCCCGTCGCCACGGCCGTGGAGATGCAGGCGGGCGAGGAGACGGCGTTCGGCAGGCCGGAATTGCCCGCCGCGACCACCGGGGCCACTCCCAGCCCCACCAGTGCGTCGAACTCCGGCTTGACCGCCGCGGCGGTCGCGTCCGTGTCGCAGGCCTCGGTGTAGCCGCGGGCGCCGCCCAGGCTCATGTTCACCGACGCCACGTTGAACGTCCGCACCACCCGCGTCACGTACTCCAGCGCCAGCTTCTGGTCGGAGGTGTAGCTGAGGAAGCACGGCGCGGTCGAGCCGCCGATCGCGCAGGTCAGCGGGTTGTCGATGCGGCTGAACACCTGGATCGGTAGCACGCGCGCCTCGGGCGCGACGCCGTTGGCGGGCGCGCCCGTCACCATCTTGCCCGCGGCGATCCCGGCCACGTGCGAGCCGTGCGAGCAGGCGTTCTGGCCGTTGACCGTGCACTGCGGGATCTCGACGTTGGCGGCGCCTGGGCCGGTCTGGCTGGGCTGATTGTTCGGGCAGAGCGAGACGGCGCCGTCCCGGCCGGAGGATGAGGAGAAGCACGCCTCGTCCGCGATCCGGCCGGTGAAGAACGGGTGGTCGCTGTCGATGCCGGTGTCGAGCACGGCGACGGTGGTGCCCGTGCCGTTCCAGCCGGCCGCGTTCGCCTGGACGGAGCGGATCCTGGCGGTGCTGGAGTCGAGCAAGGGCGCGCTCAGCTCGTCCTTGTAGACCGACTGGACGCGCGCGTCCTGCTTGAGCTTCTCCAGCGTCGCGCCGTCGAGTTCGGCGACGAAGAAGTTGGGCGACTCCGCCGCCTCCAGGACGCGGCTGCCCTCCGAGGCCTGTTCGAGATCGGCGGCCACGGCCTCGACGCTCTGGCCTGGCTTGAGCTGGATGATGGAGCGGACCGCGCTCTTCTCGGCGATCTCCGAAACGAGCGCGGGGCTGATGATCGGGTCACCAGTGTCGGTGGTGTCGGCTTGCAGAGCCGGCCCGGCGCAGAGGGCGCCGGACGTCATGGCCAGCGTTGTCGCGCCGACCAGTAGAGACCGTAGCCTCACTTTTCCTCCCGGAGGCTGGAAGCCGTGAAGCTTTTGCGGCTCCCGGCTGCGTACAGCCGCTTACATCCCCACCTGCGACAACTGTGATGTCAGTGACGTATGTAACCCGATTAAACGTTGGAGGCGTTTTTGCTTAGTAGGGACACAAGAGAAAAGGCCGGTCTGAAGTGACCGGCCTTTTCAGGAAATCGAGTTATTTGACGGTTTTGAGGATGTTAGTGGTGGCCTTCTTCAGCGCCGCCGCGGACGGCTTGCTGCTGAGCCTGACCTTCTCGGCCGAGGCCAGAGCCGTCGTGCCGTTCGTGCCGTTCGCCCAGTTCAGCCAGGCCGTCAGCAGCGCGGCGTCCAGCTTGGCCTTGCGGGTCTTGGGGCTCTTCAGCACGCGGTACGCCTTGCCCAGCGACGAGGCCTTCGTCAGCTCGGGGAACACCTTGCTCGACTTGCCGACCAGCTTCAGGTAGCAGGTGAGCGTCTCGTCCGAGATCGTGCCGGTCGAACGGTGCAGCTCCACGGCCCACTTCTTGGCCGTCAGCTTCTCGGCGGAGGTGCCCCGCGTGCACACCGTGGCCGGCGGCTTGGCCGTCTCCGTCACGGTCACCGTGACCGTCACGGTCGGCAGCGGCACCGGGGTGGAGGACGACGACGGCGTGGGCTCGGGCTCCGCCGGGTCCTCGGGCTCCGGGGTGGGGCCGCTGCTGTCGCTCGGGTCGGGCTCGGGGGTGGTGTCGTCCGTCACAGGGGACGGGCTCTGCGTGACGGGCGGCTGCACGGCCCCGCCGGTCAGGGCCGCCGCCAGGTCCAGGCGCGGGGTGGTGACCTGGGTGCCGGCCACGTCGTAGACGTACGGCCTGCCGGTGGTCTTCAGCGTCTCGATCAGCTCGGTCATCGGCTTGTCCGGCGAGGCCGCCCTCATCAGCGCCAGCGCGCCGGCCACGTGCGGGGTCGCCATCGAGGTGCCGCTGTAGGCGACCGTGGTGTTGTCGGGCACCGACGACTCGATGTCCACGCCCGGCGCGAACAGGTCGAGCAGCGGGCCGCGGTTCGACCAGTCGGCGATGACGTCGGAGTTGTCGTTGGCGCCGACGGCGACCGCCGTGGAGACGCAGGCCGGGTGGGCCGTGCCTTCGTAGTACTCGTTGCCCGCGGCCACCACCGTCGCGATGTCCTTGGTCAGCAGCGCGTCGAACTTCTCCTTGAAGATCGCGCCTTCCTCGGTGGCGTCGCAGCTCGCGTCGTACAGCATGCCGCCGAGGCTCATGTTCACCGCCGCGACGGGCTGGCTCAGGCCCGCCACGTAGTCGAGGGCCTGGCGCAGCGACGACTCGTACGCCACCAGGCAAGAGGGCTCGCCGCAACTGTCCTCGTCGTTGAGCCGGCTGAACACCTGCACCGCCACGATGCCCGCGCCCGGCGCCACGCCTCCGGTGCCGGCCGCGATGCCCGCGACGTGGGAGCCGTGGTCGCACAGGTTCACGCCGTCGAGCAGGCAGTTGGGGGTCATCGCGTCCGCCGCGTTGCCGTCCGTCTGCTGGTTCTGGCCGTTCGGGCAGAGCGAGACGACCCCGCTGTCCTCCGTGGCGGAGAAGCACGCCTGGGCGACGATCCGGCCGGCGAACCACGGGTGGTCCACGTCGATGCCGGTGTCGAGGACGGCCACGGCCTGGCCCGCGCCCGCGTTCCCGGCGGCGTGCACCTTGTCGGCGCCGATCAGGGAAAGGCTGGGGGCCACCTCCGCCGGCGTGTACGTGCGGTCACGGTGGATGGAGGAGACCCGCGGGTCCTCGGCGAGCTTGGCCAGCTCCTCCGCGGTGCCCTCCACGACCATGAAACTCTGGCTCTGCGGCTGCAGCACCACGTCCACGCTCTCGGCCGCGGCCTGGGAGGCCACGGGGGCGGTCTCGGCCGGGTCGGTCAGCTCGACGATGGCCCGCTCGGTGCCGCCGTCCACGCCTAAGCCGTCCTCGACCTTGCTGCCCGGGTCGGCGGGATCCTCCGCCGGCGGCTGTTGCACAGAGGTCGGCGTCGGCGTCGGATCCTCCGCGTAAGCGGGGCCCGAAAGCGGCAGCAGGGCCAGGGCGATCGTGCTGACGATCAGTGGGCGGAATCGCACGCGTCCTCCGAGGGGGATGATCTCGGAGTTTAGGGCGATTTGCCCCAGAGGCACAGGCCCCCGGGGGGTTTCTCACCGAACTTTCAGCGGGTGCACCTCAACCGTTCAGCCTGCTTCCCGCGTGCGTGAGCCACACCGCGCCCAGCGGCGGCACCCGCAACGTCGTGGAGTACGGCAGCCCGTGCCACGGCTCGCCCTCGGCCTCGACCGCCCCGAGGTTGCCCACGCCGCTGCCCCAGTAGTCGTAGGCGTCGGTGTTGACCGCCTCCGTCCAGCGGCCCCCGTACGGGAGCCCCAGCCGGTAGTTCTCGTACGGCCCGCCGCTGAAGTTCACCACGCACGCCACCGCGGACCCGTCGGCCGCGAACCGGACGAACGACAGCGTGTTACCCGAGGCGTCGTCGGCGTCGATCCACCGGAAGCCCTCCGGCCGCGAATCCTGCTCCCACAGCGCCGGCGTCTCGCGGTAGAGCCGGTTCAGGTCGCGCACCAGCCGCTGCACGCCCTGGTGCCCGTCGAACTCCAGCACCCACCAGTCGAGCCCGCGGCTCTCCGACCACTCCGAGCCCTGGCCGAACTCGCCGCCCATGAACAGCAACTGCTTGCCCGGATGCGCCCACATGAACGCCAGCAACGCCCGGAGCTGCGCGAACCGCTGCCACTCGTCGCCCGGCATCTTGCCCAGCAGCGAGCCCTTGCCGTGCACGACCTCGTCGTGCGACAGCGGCAGCACGTAGTTCTCCGAGTAGGCGTACAGCAGCGAGAACGTCATCTCGTGGTGGTGGTACTGGCGGAAGATCGGCTCGCGGCTCAGGTACTTGAGCGTGTCGTGCATCCAGCCCATGTTCCACTTGAAGCCGAAGCCCAGGCCGCCCAGATGCACCGGGCGCGAGACCCCCGGCCAGGCCGTCGACTCCTCGGCCACGGTCGAGATGCCGGGCGCCTCACGGTAGGCGACGGAGTTCATCTCCTTGAGGAACTCGACCGCGTCGAGGTTCTCCCTGCCGCCGTACACGTTCGGCGTCCACTCGCCCTCGCGCCGCGAGTAGTCGAGGTAGAGCATCGAGGCCACCGCGTCCACCCGCAGGCCGTCGATGTGGAACTCCTTCAGCCAGAACACCGCGTTCGCCACCAGGAAGTTGCGCACCTCCCTGCGGCCGAAGTCGAACACGTACGTGCCCCAGTCGGGGTGCTCGCCCCTGCCCGGGTCGGCGTGCTCGTACAGCGGCGTGCCGTCGAAGCGGGCCAGCGCCCAGTCGTCCATCGGGAAGTGCGCGGGCACCCAGTCGAGCAGCACGCCGATGCCGTGCTGATGCATGCGGTCCACGAAGTGACGGAACTCGTCGGGCGTGCCGAACCGCGCCGTCGGCGCGTAGTAGGAGGTCACCTGGTAGCCCCACGACCCGCCGAACGGGTGCTCGGCCACCGGCAGCAACTCCACGTGCGTGAAGCCCAGGTCGGCGACGTACTCGGAGAGCTGGTCGGCCAGCTCCACGTACGACAGGCCCGGCCGCCACGAGCCCAGGTGCACCTCGTAGATGCTCATCGGCCCGGTCTGCGCCTGCCGCTCGCGGCGCTCGACCATCCAGGCGTCGTCCTGCCAGCTGTAGTCGGACTTGTCGATCACCGACGCCGTCATCGGCGGCACCTCGGTGCGCCTGGCCATCGGGTCGGCCTTGTCGCGCCACACCCCGTCGGCGCCCAGGATCTGATACTTGTACCGCTGCCCCGCGCCCAGGTCCGGCACGAACAGCTCCCACACGCCCGACCGGCCCAGCGACCGCATCGGATGGGCGACGCCGTCCCAGTGGTTGAAGTCGCCGACCACCCTGATGCCGCGCGCGTTCGGCGCCCAGACGGCGAACGCTGTGCCCTGGACGTCCTCGTGCTCCAGCACGCGCGCCCCGAGCACCTCCCACAGCCGCTCGTGCCGCCCCTCGCCGATCAGGTGCAGGTCCACCTCACCGAGCGTGGGCCAGTGCCGGTACGGGTCGCGCACCTCCTGCGGCTCCGAGCCCGCGTACTTGACGCTCAACGTGTACGTCGGCACCTTGTCCAGCCCCGGCACCGTCACCTCGAACACCCCATGAGCCTGATGTCTCATGTCGTGGGAAGAGCCGTCCTCCAGCACCACCCGCACGCGCTCGGCGAGCGGCCGCAGCGCGCGGAACACCACCCCGCCGCTCACGGGGTGTGCTCCGAGTACGGAGTGGGGATCGTGGTGCGCGCCGCCCGCCAGGCGGTCGAGCTCTGTCCTCATCGGCATGCTCCCAACAGTGCCTCATGATGACCCGTCCATCACAGGCACTGCCCGCTTTCACCGGGACAATCACGGGAAGTGCGAAAATCAGTGGTGTTCTTGGGTTTAGGGGACGGCTCGGGCGACTCCCATGACGGTGCCGTCATCGGGCGAGGACCCCACTCTGGGACGGCCCTCCCGCGCCCGGTCTTCCCGCGCCTGGTCCTCCAGCGTCAGGTCTTCGAGCGCCTGGTCCTCCAGCGTCAGGCCTGCACCGGCCGCCAGAGCCGTCGCGAGCGCGTCCGGGCCCAGCGCCGTGCGCAGAGCCGCCGTGATCCGATCCACGTCGCCCCGCTCGCCGCGCGGCAGCGGCGCGCCCACCGACTCCCTCAGCGCGGCGGCCCTGCCCAGCAGCCGCGCCGCCTCCTCAGGCCTCCCGCGCAGGGCCAGCGCCCCCGCCAGCCCCTCCAGCGCCAGCGCGGTCGCCCGCGGGTCGCCCACCTTGCGCGCCACCACGAGCCCCTGCCGCTGCAGGTCCAGCGCCTGCGCCGCGTCGCCGCGCTGCTCGGCCACGAAGCCCAGCTCGGCCAGGATCAGCGCCGCGCCCGGGTCGCCCGCCACGTCCTCGACCCAGCCCAGCCAGGCCCGCAACCGCCGCTCCGCCTCCTCCAGCCTGCCCTGCCTGCGCGCGCTCAACGCCAGGCCCAGCTCGGCGAACTCCTCGGCCGGCCGGTTCGACTGCGCCGCCGCCAGCCGCCTGGCCCGCTCGTGATAGTCGTCCGCCCGTACGTGGTCGCCCGTCAGCAGCGCGATCCGGCCCAGCCGGGACAGCGCGTCGGACACCGAACTCCACAGCCCCAGCTCCTCGGCCATCGCCAGCACCTCCAGGCGCAGCTCCGTGGCCCGTTCGTAGTCGCCGGTGATCTCGGCCCAGGTGCCCAGGTTCTCCGCCGCGCGCAGCTCGCCCCACCGGTCGCCGACCTCCCTGAACAGGGCCAGCCCCTGCCCGGCGCTGTCCCGCAGCGCCGCCAGGTCGCCGCGCATGGCGGCGTGCCTGCCCAGCAGGGTGAGCGCGGCGGCCGTGCCCCAGCGGTCGCCGAGCCGGCGGAACTGCGCCAGCGCCGTCTCCAGCAGCTCCCCGCTCGCCGCCAGATCCTCATACCCGAACAGGGCGAACCCGGCGAACCACCGCGCCCGCGCCTGCGCGAGCGGGCCCTCGACGGCCTCGAACAGCGTGCCGTCCAGCGGTACGAGGTGACCCGCCAGCAGCTCGAACCCGGCCAGCCACACTCGCGCCTGCGCCATCGCCGACCCACCCGGCACCGCTACGGACAGCGCTGACTCCAGGGCGCGGCGTGCCTCGCCCAGCCTGCCGCGCAGCACCCAGTACCAGGACAGGTCGTTCACCAGAGCCAGCGCCTCGCCCGCCGCCTTCGCGCGGACCGCCGTGTCCAGGGCCGCCCTGAAGTTCGCGGCCTCGGCGTCGAGCCGCGCGAGCGCGCGACTCTGCCCGGGTCCACGCAGGGCCGGTTCCAGCCGGGCGGCCAGAGCGGCGTAGTGGCGTACGTGCCGCAGCCGCACCTCCTCCAGCTCACCCGCCTCCCGCAGCCGCTCCTGACAGTACGCGGCCACCGACTCCAGCAGCCGGAACCGCGGAGCCCCGGCCGTCCGCACCACCAGGGAGCGGTCCACCAGGCGGGCCAGCGTGTCGAGCACGTCCAGGCCGGGCTCGGCGCAGACGTCCTCGGCCGCCTCCAGCGTGCAGCCGTCGGCGTGCACGGCCAGGCGCCGCAACACCAGCCGCTCGGCGTCCGTCAGCAGCTCCCAGCTCCAGTCGATCATCGCCCGCAACGTGCGCTGCCTGGCGGGGGCGTCCCGCATCCCGGCGCTGAGCAGCCGGAACCGGTCGTCCAGGCGGTCGGCGAGCTGCCTCGGGGTCAGCGTGCGCATGCGTGTGGCGGCCAGCTCCAGGGCCAGGGGGATGCCGTCCAGCCGCGCGCAGATCTCGGCGACGTCGGCGTCCGGCTCGATCCCGGCCCGCGCGGTGAACAGCTCCACCGCCGCCTCCCTCGTCAGCGGCGGCACGCTCCACAGGGCCTCGCCCTCGATCCGCAGCGACTCCTGGCTGGTGGCCAGGATGCGCAGGCCGGGGGCGGCGCGCAGGAGCTGGGCCGCCAGCGTGGCGACCTGCTCGATCACGTGCTCGCAGTTGTCCAGGACGAGCAGCGTGGGCTCGGCCGCCAGCACGCCGGGCAGGCGCTCCGTCACGCACGCCGGCCCGTCGTCCCGCAGCCCCAGCACGGCGGCGACCGCCTCGGCCACCTCGACCACCTGCGCCCCGGCCCCTACCGACGCCAACTCCACCACCCACACCGCCCCCTCGGTCGGCACAGCGGCGGCGGCGAGGGCGAGGCGGGTTTTGCCGACGCCGCCCGGCCCCGTGAGCGTGACGAGCCGGTTGGCGCGCAGCAGCGCCCGCACCTCGGCCACCGCCTCGTCCCGCCCGACCAGCGGTGTGAGGGGCGCGGGCAGGTTCGTACGGGGCCGCGCGGCGGGCGCATCCAGGGCCGGGTCCTGCTCCAGGATCGCCTGGTGGAGGGCCACCAGCTCGGGCCCAGGATCCAGCCCGAGTTCAACGGCCAGCCGCCGCCGCAGGTCGCCGTAGCCGGCCAGCGCCTCCCCTTGGCGTCCGGCCCGGTAGAGGGCTCGCAGGTGCACGGCGCGGAGCCGTTCGCGGAGGGGATGTTCGGCCACCAGGTCGGCCAGCTCGGCGGCGAGCGGCGCGTGTTCGCCGAGCCCGAGCCGCGTCTCGGCCAGCTCCTCCAGCGCCACCAGCCGCTGCTCGTCCAGCCGGGCCACCGCGGCCCTGGCGAACGGCTCGTCGGCGAACTCGGCGTAGGCGCTGCCCCGCCACAGCCCGAGCGCCTCGCGCAGCAGCGACGCCCGCGTCTCCAGGTCTCCGGCGCGCCGGGCGCGCAGGAGCAGCGACTCGAAGAGCCCCGCGTCCACGGACTCGGGCTCGGCCCGCAGCACGTACCCGGGAGCCCGGTACGCCACCAGCTCCCGATCACCGAGCACCCGGCGGAGCTGCGACACCTTCACCCGCAGCGCCGCCGGGGCGTCGGCGGGTGGCCGGTCGCCCCACAGGTCCTCGATCAGCCGGTCGGCGGACACCGTCCGCCCAGCCTGGATCAGCAGCCCCGCCAGCAGCGCCCTGACCTTGACCTCGGGCACCTGGACCGGCTGCCCGTCCGGTGCCCACACCGCGAGCGGCCCCAGCACCCCGTACCGCATCCGCCCCCCATAACGAATCCAGAACCCGACCATAACCGCCCACCAGCACCGTGGAAGCGCACAAACCTCCTCATCCAGTAAGGAACACCGAAATGTCGGAAAATATCTCCGTGCTGGGCCTCGGACTCATGGGCACCGCCCTCGCCGAGAGCCTCCTGAACGCCGGGCACCAGGTCACGGTCTGGAACCGGACGCCCGCCAAGGCCGAACCCCTGCTCGCCAAGGGCGCCAAGCAGGCGGCCACCCCCGAGGAGGCCGTCGCCGCGAGCCCGCTGGTGATCGTCTGCCTGCTCGACTACCCGTCCGTGATCCCCACGCTTGAGAGCGCGCCGCTGGAGGGCCGGGTCGTCGCCAATCTCACCACCGGCCGCCCGTCCGAGGCCCGCGAGCTGGCGGAGTGGGTGGCGGAGCGCGGCGGCGAGTACGTGGACGGCGGCATCATGGCCGTCCCCCAGATGATCGCCCAGCCGGGCGCGCTCATCCTCTACAGCGGCTCCAAGCAGGCCTTCGACCGGCACGAGGGGGCGCTGGCCGCCATGGCCGAGGCCCGCTACACCGGCGAGGACCCCGGCATGGCGCCGCTGCTGGACCTGGCCATGCTGACCGGCATGTACGGCCAGATCGCCGGGCTGCTGGAGGCCGCCGCGCTGGTCAGGTCGGCCGGGTACCCGCTCACGGACTTCGTGTCGTCGCTGCTCGTGCCGTGGCTGAACGCGATGGCCGCGCAGCAGCCTGTGTGGGCGGAGAAGATGGCGTCGGGCGATCACAGCACCCAGGTGTCCAACCTGGAGATCAACCGGGCGGGCGTGGAGAACCTGGTGCGGGCCTTCCGCGAGCAGGGGGTCAAGCCGGATCTGCTGCTGCCGTTGAAGGCCCTCATCGACCAGCGCACCGCCCGCGGGCTGGGACACGAGGGCCTGTCAGGCCTGGTCGAAGAGCTCTGAGAGCCAGGAGTGCTAAGCGGCGCGGGGGCGGAAGGCGGCGAGGGGGATCGGAATCCAGGAGGGCCGGTTGCGGGCCTCGTACACGACCTCGTAAACCGCCTTGGACAACTCGAACGCCCGCAGCAACGCCGCGTCCGCCGGAGTGATGACGCCGCCGCCCTGCGTGTAGCCGTCGAGGAAGGCGGCCCGGTTGCGGTCGGCCCACTCCTGCGCCCTGGTCTCCAGCTCGTCGGCCTGCGGATGGCCGGCCAGCAGGTGCCTGGCCGCGTAGTCGAACGAGCGCAGCATCCCCGCCACGTCCCGCAGCGGCGAGTACAGCGCCCGCCGCTCGGCGAGCGGCTGCCCTGGCTCGCCCTCGAAGTCGAGGATGATCCAGTCGGTCGGGGTCCGCATCACCTGGCCGAGGTGGTAGTCGCCGTGAACGCGTTGCACAGGCACCTCGTTGGTGAGCAGCTCCACCTGGTGGTAGGCCTCCTCGATGGCGCTCACATGCTCACGCAGCTCGGGCACCTCGGACACGGCCCGGCCCAGCCGCCGCCTGAAGCCCTCGGCCATGCGCTTGATCTCGTGGATCTCCACGACGCCCGTGGGGAAGGCCGCGGCCAGCTCGTGGTGCACGCGGGCGGTGGCGCTGCCGAGCCGCAGCGCCTCGGCGGCGAAGTCGCCGCCCGCGTCGCCCGCGGGCAGCTCGGGCATGGAGGCGTACAGGTCGCGGACGCTGGCCAGGGCGAGGTCCCAGCCGTCGTTGGCGGGGCTGAGGAACTCCTGCGTGATCGCGAGGGTGGTGTTGACGCCGTCGAGGTCGGCCTCGATCCACCCGTACGGCTGCGCGATGTGCGGCGCGTCCCTGGCGGCCAGGGCGGTGACGATCTCCAGTTCCGGGTTCACGCCGGGGATGAGCCGGCGGAACAGCTTGCAGATGTAGGAGTCGCCGAACACCAGCGAGGTGTTGGACTGCTCGGCCCCGAGCACGAGGCTGCGCGGGGTGGTGTCGATGGTGACGCCGTCCACGTGCCGCATGCGCAGGCCGCTGCGGGTCTCGTCGTGGGCCATGCCGTCGAGCAGCCAGCTCGTGCGTTCGCTGTCGTGCACGGCGTCGTAGAGGTAACTGTCGCCGACGGTGCCGATGAGGGCGTGGGTGAGCCGGTCGGGAAGCTCGTCCCGCTCGCCCAGCAGGATCTGGTAGCGGTCCCGCGAGCCCTCCTGCCAGACGGCGACGATCAGGTGCCGTAGCCCGGGCGTCAGTTCGACGTCCGAGTCGATCGACAGGTCGTCGATCGGGCGCCCCTTGCCGCCGAACCATCGTTGGCGGTTGATCCATGCGGCAAGGAGCTCGTCAAGCACGGCTTACTCCTCCTGGGTGATGGCCGGCGGGAGTGTGAACCAATAGAACCCATGCCCGGGAAGCGTCAAAAGATACGGAAGTTCGCCAATTGCCGGGAATGGTACGCCTCCCATGGTTTCCACGGGGGAGACTCCGACGAACCTGCGCAGGTCGAGCTCGACCGGTTGCGGGAAGCGTGACAGGTTGTTCACGCACAGCATCCGGTCGTCGCCCAGCTCCCTGACGAAGGCGAGCACGCTCGGGTTGGAGGAGTTCAGCTCCGCGTAACCGCCCAGCCCGAAGACCGGGTGCCGCTTGCGGATCTCGATCATGCGGCGCGTCCAGTGCAGCAGCGAGCCGGCGTTCTTCTGCTGCGCCTCGACGTTGATCGCCTGATAGCCGTAGATGGGGTCCATGATCACCGGCAGGTAGAGCCGGCCGGGGTCGCAGTCGGAGAAGCCCGCGTTGCGGTCGGGGTCCCACTGCATGGGGGTGCGGACGCCGTCGCGGTCGCCGAGCCAGATGTTGTCGCCCATGCCGATCTCGTCGCCGTAGTAGAGCACCGGGGAGCCGGGCAGCGACAGGAGCAGGGCGGTGAACAGCTCGATCTGGTTGCGGTCGTTCTCCAGCAGCGGCGCCAGGCGGCGGCGGATGCCGACGTTGGCCCGCATGCGGGGGTCCTTGGCGTACTCGGTGTACATGTAGTCGCGTTCCTCGTCCGTGACCATCTCGAGCGTCAGCTCGTCGTGGTTGCGCAGGAAGATGCCCCACTGGCAGTGCTCGGGGATCTTCGGCGTCTGGGCGAGGATCTCGGAGATGGGGTAGCGCGACTCCCTGCGCACGGCCATGAAGATGCGCGGCATCAGCGGGAAGTGGAAGGCCATGTGGCACTCGTCCCCGCCGCCGACCGGGTCGCCGAAGTACTCCACGACGTCGGAGGGCCACTGGTTCGCCTCGGCCAGCAGCACCCGGTCGGGGTAGAGCCGGTCGACGTCGGCCCTGATCCGCTTGAGGTACTCGTGCGTCCTCGGCAGGTTCTCGCAGTTGGTGCCCTCCTCCTCGAAGAGGTACGGCACCGCGTCCAGCCGGAACCCGTCGATGCCGAGGTCCAGCCAGAACCGCAGGACCTCCAGCATCGCCTCCTGCACGGCCGGGTTCTCGTAGTTGAGGTCCGGCTGGTGGTGGAAGAAGCGGTGCCAGTAGTACTGGCCCCGCACCGGGTCGTAGGTCCAGTTGGACGTCTCGGTGTCGATGAAGATGATCCGGGCGTCCTGGTACTTCTCATCGGTGGACGACCAGACATAGAAGTCGCCGAACGGGCCCTCGGGGTCGTGGCGGGACGCCTGGAACCACGGGTGGGCGTCGCTGGTGTGGTTCATGACGAGGTCGGCGATGACGCGCATGCCGCGTTTGTGTGCCTCGTCGACCAGTTTCACGAAGTCCCCGAGGTCGCCGAACTCGGGGAGGATCTTCATGAAGTCCGCGATGTCGTAGCCGCCGTCACGCAGCGGCGACTCGTACAGCGGAAGCAGCCAGAGACAGTCGACGCCCAGCCATTGCAGGTAGTCGAGCTTGCTGATGAGCCCTCTGACGTCGCCTGTCCCGTCGCCGTTGGAATCGGCGAATCCGCGGATCAGGACCTCGTAGAAAACCGCTCGCTTGTACCAGTAAGGATCGCGCGGCTTTTCCTCGTCAAAGGTGTTGGGAATGGGTGTGGAGCTCATGAGCCGCCCCGCAGGTGGCTCATGAGGGAGGCGCTATCACACACGTTGAAGACTCCCCGCTGAATTCAGTTCTACCGTGGCGCGGCTCGTACGGTGAGAATGTGGGCAGGCTGGATGTGGGGGTCGAGGCGCACATAGTTGCTCTGCCGCCAGCGGTACGACTCGCCTGACAGTTCGTCGTCCACGACGAACTCGGCGTTCCAGTCGAGACCGAGGGCGGGCAGGTCAAGATCGACCGTTGCCTCGTGGGTGTGGTGCGGATCAAGGTTGATGACCGCCAGAACGACGTCGCCCAGCCCGTGCCTTCGTGTGGCCGTGTCATAGGCGCCCGGGAGTCGTTTGGAGAAGCAGACGATGTCCGCCTGGTCGACCCTGTGGAACCGTAGATTACGCAATTCCTGAAGCGCCGGATGCGCTCTTCGGAACAAATTCAGATGCGTGATGAAGGGAGCCAGGCTCCGCCCTTCACGTTCAGCCGCAGCCCAGTCGCGCGGTTTGTATTGATATTTCTCGCTATCGAGGTATTCCTCGCTTCCCGGGCGAACCGGGACGTTCTCTGAGAGTTCATACCCCGAGTAGACGCCCCAGGTGGGTGAGGCGAGCGCCGCCAGAACGGCCCTGATCTTGAACGCGGGCACGCCGCCGTGCTGCAGGAACTCGTGCAGGATGTCCGGCGTGTTGACGAACAGATTGGGCCGCAGATAGCAGGAGGTCTCGTGGGCGAGCTCCGTCAGATATGTCTCCACATCAAATTTGGAGTTTTTCCAGGTGTAATACGTATATGACTGGTGATAGCCGATTTTGGCCAGCGTGCGCATCATCGCCGGCCGGGTGAACGCCTCCGCCAGGAAGATCACGTCAGGGTCGGTGCGGTGCACGTCGGCCAGTAGCCGCTCCCAGAAGGCCACCGGCTTGGTGTGCGGGTTGTCCACCCGGAAGATGCGCACCCCGTGGTCCATCCAGTGCCGCAGCACCCGCTTGACCTCGGTGTAGATGCCCTCGGGGTCCTTGTCGAAGTTGACCGGGTAGATGTCCTGGTACTTCTTCGGCGGGTTCTCCGCGTACGCGATCGACCCGTCGGCCCTGACCGTGAACCACTCGGGGTGCTCCTTGACCCACGGGTGGTCGGGGGAGCACTGCAGGGCGAAGTCGAGCGCGACCTCCATGCCGAGCTCCCTGGCCCGGCCGACGAACTCGTCGAAGTCCTCGATGGTGCCCAGGTCGGGATGGATGGCGTCGTGGCCGCCGTCCTCCGAGCCGATCGCCCACGGCGAGCCCGGCTCGTCGGGCTCGGGGCTGAGCGTGTTGTTGCGTCCCTTGCGGAACGTGGTGCCGATCGGGTGGATGGGCGGCAGGTAGACGACGTCGAAGCCCATCTTGGCGATGGCGGGCAGCCGCTTGGCGGCCGTCTGGAACGTGCCCGACTTCGAGATGCCGAGCTCGTTCACCACCGCGCCTTCCGACCTGGGGAAGAACTCGTACCAGGAGCCGTAGAGCGCCCGGCGCCGGTCCACCCTGATCTTGTGGAACTTCGACCTGGTCACCAGCTCGCGGAGCGGGTGGGCCTCCAGCAGCGCGGCCGTCTCGGGAAGCTGGGCGATCGAGAGCCTGGCCCGCGGGTCGAGGTCCTCGTCGCGCAGCGTGGCCGAGATCGACAGCAGGGCCGCGCGGTGCCCGCAGGCGGTGTCGCCGTTGCCGGTCTGCTTGGCGGTGCCACTCTTCTGCTTGGCAGTACCACTCTGCTGAGAAGTGCCGTTGGGACAGTCGGCGGCGCGCACGGCCTTGGCGGCACGCTCGAACAGCCGGGCGCCCTCCTCGCACATCAGGTCGACGTCCATGCCGCGCGGGATCTTGATCTCGGCGTCATGCAGCCAGGTGCTGATCGGGTCGCTCCACGCCTCCACGCGGAACAGCCAGTCGCCCTCGGCGGGCAGGCACACGTCCACGCCCCACCGGTCGGTGCCCGGGGCGAGTTCGCGCATGGGTTTCAGACGGCCTCGCTGGCCGTCGGGCGAGGTCAGCACCACACCCGAGGCCACGGCGTCATGGCCCTCTCTGAAGACGGTCGCCGAGACCTGGAAGGTCTCGCCGGCGACCGCTTTGGCGGGCCACTGCCCGCAGTCGACGACGGGGGAGATGTCCGTGATGGGAATTCGTCCGATCATCGCATTCGAGAGTTTGCGGCGGCACTCCCGGTGCCGCCGGAGGCTTCCCTGGCAGGAACGATCCTTGCATGTAAATTGTGGACAGCAGCGGATAGACCTCCCGTCGGTGTGTACGGGAGAGCCCAACAACCTGGAAAGTTGCCCCAATAGTCCCTCTTCATGCTTGTTCCCGGAAGGGGTTTGAACGGCCTTCATGAGGGTGAAGGACTCAGAGGTCCCTCCTAGCCCGTAGGGTGCAGAAACGTGAGAGCTATCCGTCGGTTTACCGTCCGCACCGTCCTGCCCGCGGAGCTGGCCGCCCTCGGCGAGCTCGTCCACAATCTCCGATGGTCCTGGCACCCGGAGACGATGGACCTCTTCGCGGAGGTCGACGCCGCTCTGTGGGAACAGGTCGGCCATGATCCCGTCGCGCTGCTCGGCGCCGTGTCACCGGCCAGGCTGAGCGAGCTGGCGGCCGACCGCCGCTTCCTGCGCCGCCTCGCCGACGCGGCCGACGACCTGCGCGAATACATGACCTCGCCGCGGTGGTATCAGACGTTGCCCGAGGCCGCGCGGGCCATCGCCTACTTCTCTCCCGAGTACGGCATCGCCGCCGCGCTGCCGCAGTACTCCGGCGGCCTCGGCATCCTGGCCGGAGACCACCTGAAGGCCGCCAGCGACCTCGGCGTGCCGATCCTGGCGGTCGGCCTGCTGTACCGCCACGGCTACTTCACCCAGTCGTTGTCGCCAGAGGGCTGGCAACTGGAGCACTACCCGTCGCTCGACGCGGGCGGCCTGCCGCTGAGCCTGCTCAAGGACACCGAGGGCACGCCCGTCAAGATCCGCCTGGCCCTGCCCGACGACCGCGTGCTGCACGCGCAGGTGTGGGTGGCTCAGGTCGGGCGGGTCCCGCTGCTGCTGCTCGACTCCGACGTGGCCGACAACGACACGGCCGCGCGCGACATCACCGACCGCCTCTACGGCGGCGGCACCGACCACCGCCTCATGCAGGAGCTGCTGCTCGGCGTCGGCGGCGTGCGCGCGATCAGGGCCTACTGCAAGATCACCGGTCATGCCGAGCCCGAGGTGTTCCACACCAACGAGGGGCACGCCGGCTTCCTCGGCCTGGAGCGCATCCGCGAGCTGACCGAGGCCCGCATGTCGTTCGACGAGGCGCTGGAGGCCGTGCGCGCGGGCACCGTGTTCACCACGCACACGCCCGTCCCCGCCGGCATCGACCGCTTCCCCATCGACATGATCGCGCGGCACTTCGGCGGCGCCAGCGCCTGGCCGACGGTGCCGGTGGAGCGCATCCTGGCGCTGGGCGCGGAGGCCGACCCTGGGCGGTTCAACATGGCCGTCATGGGCATGCGGCTGGCCCAGCGGGTCAACGGGGTGTCCGTGCTGCACGGCGAGGTCAGCCGGGAGATGTTCAAAAATCTTTGGCCCGGCTTCGACCTCGACGAGGTGCCGATCGGCTCGATCACCAACGGCGTGCACGCGCCCACCTGGGTCGGCAGGGAGCTGATGGAGCTGGCCGGCCGGGAGGTGCCGTCGCTGCTGGAGCGGGCCCGCGGCTGGGAGGCGATCCAGAAGATCTCCGACGCCGACATCTGGGAGATCCGCGGCGTGCTGCGCAGGCGGCTCGTCGAGGGGGCCAGGGAGCGGCTGCGCAGGTCGTGGCGCGAGCGCGGCGCCTCCGACGCCGAGCTGGGCTGGATCGACGACGCGCTCGACCCCGGCGTGCTGACCATCGGGTTCGCCCGGCGGGTGCCGTCGTACAAGCGGCTCACGCTCATGCTGCGCGACCCCGCCCGCCTGACCGAGCTGCTGCTCGACCCCGACAAGCCGGTGCAGATCGTCATCGCGGGTAAGGCCCACCCGGCCGACGAGGGCGGCAAGAAGCTGATCCAGCAGATCGTCAAGTTCGCCGACCGCGCCGACGTGCGGCACCGGATCGTGTTCCTGCCCGACTACGACATGTCGCTCGGGCAGCTCATGGTGCAGGGCTGCGACGTGTGGCTGAACAACCCGCTGCGCCCGCTGGAGGCGTCCGGCACCTCGGGCATGAAGTCCGCGCTCAACGGCGGGCTCAACCTGTCGATCCGCGACGGCTGGTGGGACGAGTGGTACGACGGCACCAACGGCTGGGCCATTCCCACCGCCGACGGCGTCAGCGACGCCGACCGGCGTGACGAGCTGGAGGCCGCCGCCCTGTACGACCTGATCGAGCATGAGGTGTCCGACCGGTTCTACGACCGGGCGCTCGACGGCCTGCCGCGGCGCTGGATGGAGATGGTCAAGCACACGCTCACCTCGCTCGGGCCGAAGGTCCTGGCCGGGCGCATGCTCCGCGACTACGTCGTGAGCCTGTACAACCCGGCCGCCGCCTCCGCCCGCGCGCTCAGCGCCGACGGCTACGCCCCCGCGAAGGCGTTCGCCGCCTGGCGGGTGCGGGTGACCAGGGCGTGGCCCGGGGTGCGGGTCGAGCACGTGGAGGCCGCCGGGGTGGGCGACACGCCTGAGGTGGGCGCCGCCATCGAGCTGCACGCCACGATCGCGCTCGGCGACCTGGAGCCCGACGACGTGATGGTGGAGGCCGCGTACGGGAAGGTCGGGCCGCACGACGAGCTGGTGCACCCGTCGTACGCGAAGCTGACCGTCCGGTCGGTGGACGACGACGGGCGCGCCCACTACACGGGCGTGGTGCCGCTCGACCGCACGGGCGCCTTCGGTTACACGGTGCGCGTGGTGCCGTGCCACTCGCTGCTCGCCACCCCGTCCGAGCTCGGCCTGATCGCCGTGCCGGAGGAGCCGGCGGGCATGACGAACGGAACCCTGCGCTAGGGCCACGACCGGACGGCGGGAACCGCTGCGTGAGCTACGGCGAGCGCGGCGGGTCTCCGACACGCATGACGGCGGCCCGCCCGTGGGGGTTCCCAGAGGCTTCTAATCGTAAGAGGACGCTCACACCTGGCGGCGCCCGCCGGAGCTCATGATCTTGAAGTGGTGCGGAGCGTTGGTGGAAAAAGGCGGCATAATCGGCATGGTGGACGACAGCGGCCTGCGGGCCGACACTCTGGTGGCCACGGTCCGCGGTGTGCTGCCGTCCCTGACGCCTGCCGCCCAGACCGTCGCCCGGCTCATCCTGGAGGATCCGGCGACCGTCGCCAGGAGCACCATCACGGAGCTCTCGGCCGCCTCCGGCACCAGCGAGGCCACGATCGTGCGCACCGCGAGGCTGCTCGGCTTCGCCGGATACCCCCAGCTCCGGCTGGCCCTTGCCGCCGCCGCCGCGCAGCCCGACCGGCTGGTGCCCGGCGACCTGGCCCCCGACGACCCCCTGTCGGAGGTCATCCAGAAGGTGGCCAGAGCCGAGTCCGAGGCGATCAACGACACCGTCGCCCAGCTCACCTCCGAGCGGCTCGGCCTGGTCGTGGACGCCATCGTCGGCGCCCGGCGGATCGACGCCTTCGGGGTCGGCGCCTCCGGCCTCGTCGCCGAGGACGTCGCCCAGAAGCTGCTGCGCATCGGCCTGTCCAGCCACGCCTTCCAGGACGCGCACCTGGCGCTGACCAGCGCGGTGCTGCTGCGCGAGGGCGACGTCGCCATCGGCATCAGCACCTCCGGCGAGACCCCCGACGTGATCGAGCCGCTGAGCCGGGCCAAGGAGGCCGGGGCCACCACGGTGGCGATCACCAACAACCCTCGTTCGACCATCGCGGAGCTGGCCGAGCACGTGCTGATCTCGGCCGGGCGCGAGACGGAGTTCCGTCCCGGCGCCCTGGCCAGCCGGATCAGCCAGCTCCTCGTGGTCGACTGCGTGTTCGTCGGCGTCGCCCAGCGCACCTTCGACTCCTCTCAGGAGGCGCTGGCGAGCACCAGGCGCGCCGTCAAGGAGTTCACCCGGAGAACGTCACCTGCACGTCGTCAGCCTTGACGAACATCACGCGGTGCCCGAACTGGATCTCCAGGTACTTCGTCTTGCCGCGGACCACTTTGTGGTCCTCCAGGTTGAAGGTGACCGCGCGGTAGTACTCGGTGGCGGCGGGTCCCGCGAGCGTGTACTTCTCGCCCGCCGAGAACGTGTACTGCAGCGGCGTCACCGCCTGGTACGGGATGCCCTCCGGGTAAGCCTCCTGCTCCGGGTACGCCCTGCCGTACACCGGGACGGTCGCCTTGCCCGGCTTCGGCGTGACCACCAGCCCCATGGACGGCACCGCCGTCGGCGCGTCAGCCGGGTTGTGGAACCAGGCCTTCTGCCCCAGGTACCAGATGGCCGTCCAGTCGCCCTGGCGCTCGGCCACGGCGTAGCGCTGTCCGGTGGTGGCGCGGGCGCTGTGGTCGTAGACGCTGTAGAGGGAGTCGCCGGTCGGGTGCTTGCCGATGTCCTTGACCAGCGGCGCGTCCGCGCGGGGCTCCGTGCGCAGCCACACGGTGCTCGCGGGCAGCGGCGGGCAGGCGGCCGACGGGTTCTTGCGGTCGCAGCCGTAGAAGTACGGCTTGTTCGTGGCGAAGTCCGGCTTGATCATGACGGAGCCCGATCCGGGGCTGCCGAAGGCGTGCAGCGGGGCGCCCATGAGCTGGAAGTAGTGCGCCCAGTCCCAGAACGGCCCCGGGTCCTCGTGCATGCCGCGCACGGTCGTCGGCAGGGTGCCGGGCACGTTGTCGTGGCCCAGGATATGGGCGCGGTCCATCGGCACGCCGTGCTTGAGCGCCAGGTAGCGGACCAGGCGGGCGCTCGACCGGTACATCGCCTCGGTGTACCAGGTGCCGCCCTCGGCCAGGAAGCCCTCGTGTTCGAGACCGATGGACTTGGCGTTGATGTACCAGTTGCCGGCCTGCCAGCCGACGTCCTTGGTCTTGATGTGCTGGGCGATGTGGCCGTCGGCTGAGCGCAGCGAGTAGTGCCAGCTCGCGCCGTAGTTCGGGTCCTGGTTGAGGCGGATGGACGGGAGGAAATATCCCTCCATGTCGTGGATGATGATGTAGTCGACCTTCTGGCTGAACGGGCGGTTCGCCAGGTCGTAGTGGCCGTAGTCGTTGTCCGGCAGCTCCTGGTAGGCGGCCGGGATCCACTCGCAGGAGATCGAGGCGGGGCACTCCACGCCGTCGGTGCGCGGCGGGCGCAGGCCCAGCTTCTCCAGCCACTTCTCGATCTTGTCCAGGCCGGGCACGGCCGGGAGCGCGACCCGCTCGCCGTCGTCGGTGGTCCTGGTGACGCCCTGCTCGATGACCGAGAAGACCTCGTCGGCGAAGTACTTGGCCGCTCCCGCCTCCTCGGCGCCCGAGTAGCGGGCGACCGCGCCGTACCACTCGCCCGGGTCGTCGCTGAGCGGCGCGCCGAGCGCCTTCTGGTAGTCGGCCAGCAGCGCCGCGCCGCCGCGGATGTTGGCGGCGTCGTCGGTGCGCAGCTTCTCGTGGCTCTCACCGGTCAGCGCCGCGGCCCGCTCCATCGTGCGCAGGGAGGCGGGGACGTCGGGCTGTTCTGCGGGGGATTCTGGGGGAGCGGGCAGCGGGCGGCCGTCGTCACCGCGGGCATCCTCCTCGCCCTCGTGGTGGTGGTTGCCGCCGGTGAACGCGGCGGCGTCGGTCAGGTGCATGGGGCCGAACCCGGCGTCGCTGGAGGGCTGCCCGGCGTGGGCGTCCCAGCGGGACTCCAGGTAGGAGACGCCGAGCAGCACGCTCTGCGGCACCTGGAACTCCGCGGCGGCGGCCGCGAACGCCTGTTGCCGGTCGGCGGGCTCCTGGGCGTGAGCTGCGCTGATGTTGCTTAACGGGAGCACGGCGACCAGGGAGATCGCCAGTAGTCTGCGCATGGACCACTCCTCGGGACTGGGGGGTGCGTACGTGCGATCAGCGTCTCAACGTTTTCCTTCGCGGGCGAGATCTTTGCGAAGATATTTTTCAGCCCTTAACGTCCATGCCACGAGTGCCACAGAGCCGCGTACGTCCCCTCGGCCGCCACCAGCTCGTCGTGCGTCCCCAGCTCCGTGAGCCGCCCGTCCTGCATCACCGCCACCCGGTCCGCGTCGTGCGCGGTCTGCAGCCGGTGCGCGATGGCGATGACCGTGCGGCCCCGCAGCACCGCCGCCAGCGCGCGCTCCGTGTGCCGGGCCGTACGCGGGTCCAGCAGTGCGGTCGCCTCGTCGAGGATCAGCGTGTGCGGGTCGGCCAGCACCACGCGGGCCAGTGCCAGTTGCTGCGCCTGCGCGCCGTCCGGGTGGTGGGCGCCGTGGCCGAGGCCGGTGTCCAGGCCGTCGGGCAGGTCGTCGATCCAGTCCGCGCCCACCGCAGCCAGGGCCGCGCGCAGCTCCGCGTCCGTGGCGGAGGGGGCGGCCATCCGCAGGTTGTCGCGCACGGTGCCGAGGAACACGTGGTGCTCCTGCGTGACCAGGATGACGCGCTCGCGGAGCTGGGCCGGGCCCAGGTCGGCCACCGGGACGCCGCCCACCGTGACGGAGCCCGTCCTCGGCGCGTCCATGCCCGCCAGCAGCCGGCCGAGCGTCGTCTTGCCCGCGCCCGACGGGCCGACGATCGCCAGCCGCTCACCCGGACGCACCCGCAGATCCACCCCGTGCAGGACGTCCGGGCCGCCCTCGTAGGCGAAACGCACCCCCGACACCTCGATGCGGTCGTCGGCCGGCACGGGGGAGTCCTCAGCCGGCTTGGCGGTCACGGCCAGGCCCTCCACGCGGGCGAACGAGGCGGTGCTGCTCTGCAGGCTTTCGAGCTGCTCCAGGATCGTGTTGAGCGGCGCGGCGAGCTGCGTCAGATAGAGCGCCGCGGCCACCACCGTGCCCAGCGTCACGGCGCTCGGCTCCCGCATCAGCAGCGCCCCGCCCAGCAGCAGGACGGCCGTGACCGGCAGCACGTGCGAGACGTCCACCACCGGGAACAGCACACTGCGCAGCCCCAGCGTCTTCAACCGGGTCCGCCGGCACTCCTCGATCGCGTCCTGGCAGGCGTCGATGCGGCGCTCCTCCAGGCGCAGCGCCTCCATCGTGCGGGCGCCCCCCGTGGTCGAGGCCAACTCCTCGGCCAGCGCCGAGTTCGCCGAACCCTCATCCAGGTACGCCGTCACCGCCCGCCTCAGGTACCACCGGGACGCGAACCAGATGCCCACCAGGCTCAGCAGCCCGCACGCGCCCAGCCGCGGATCCAGCACGAAGACCGCCACCAGCACGAACACCGCCCGCACCGCCGAGATCGCCACATCAGGCCCCGCGTCACGCAGCGTCGCCCCGACGGAGGCCACGTCGGTGGTGCCCCGCGTGGTCAGGTCGCCCGTGCCGGCCCGCTCGACCGACGAGGACGGCAGGGCCAGGGCCCGGTCCGTGAACTGTTCCCTGATGCGGGCCAGGGTGCGTTCGCCGAAGCGGTGGCCGACGTAGCTCGCGTACCTGGACAGGATGAGCTGGGCCACGGCGCAGACCAGGATGGCCAGGGCCAGGCGGTCCACCGTGGTCAGGGTGGCGCCCGCCTTGACCTCGTCGATGATGCGGCCCAGTAGCCAGGGTGCTGCCAGGCCGGCGATGGCGGCGAGGGCGTTGAGGGTGAGCATGGCGGTGAAGGTGCGGGCGTCGAGGCGGATCAGGCGGAGGGCGGCGCGGCGGGTCCGCTTGGGCTCGGCGATGGGCAGGCCGCCTCGGGGGGCGGCGGTTGGGTGCGGGCTGGCGGCGGTTGGTTGTGGGCTGGCGGCGCTCATCCGACCCGCTCCTCGGTCGCGACGCCACCACTTCCGTCGCCGCCACTGCCTTCGCCTTCGCCACCGCCACCACCACGGCCATCGCCGCCACGGCCACTGCCACGGCCATCGCCGCCACCGCCACGGCCATCGCCGCCACCGCCACGGCCATCGCCATCGCCGCCACTGCCACGGCCGCCAGCGCGGTCACGGCCGGAGTCGTCGGCTTCTGTGCCGTTGTCGTCGTCGTCATCCGTGCCGCGTGAGACCAGTGCGTGGTAACCGGGCTGGTCCCGCAGCAGGTCGTGGTGGGTGCCCGAGGCCGCCACCACGCCGTCCACCAGGTAGTGCACGAGGTCCGCCCGATCCAGGACGAGCGGCGAGGTGGTGGCCACCGCCGTCGTCCGCCCGGCACGGGCCGCCCGCAACCGGGCCGCCACCGTCGCCTCCGTGTGGGCGTCCAGGGCGGAGGTGGGCTCGGCGGCCAGCAGGATCTCCGGGTCGGCCAGCAGCGCGCGGGCCAGCCGCAGCCGCTGCCGCTGCCCGCCCGACAGGTTACGGCCCTGGGCGGCGATGGGCGCGTCCAGCCCGTGGGGGAGTGCCTGGACGACGTCGTCCGCCATGGCCGCATGCACCGCCCGCATGACGGCTTCGTCCGCCATGGCCGTGTGTCGGGCCCGCATGACGGCCTCGTCCGCCACGGCCGTGTGTCCGGCCTGCGCGATGGCTTCGTCGGCCATGGCCGTGTGCTCAGCCCGTGTGATGGCTTCGTCCGCCATGGCCGTGTGTCCGGCCCGCGTGACGGTGGCGTCCGCCGATGGGGTTCTGCGGCCCGCGATGACTGTGCGCAAGGTGCCCGCGAACAGGTCGGCCTCGTTGTCGGCGACCAGGATCCGTTCCCGCACCTGGGCAGGGTCGATGTCGCCGAGCCGCACCCCGCCCCACGTCACCTCGGACGCCGCGAACCCGCCCAGCCGGTCCAGCACCGCCACCGTCTCCGCCGGACGCGCACTGACCAGCGCGGTAAGCGCGCCGGGCGGGATCTCGACGCCGGACTCCGGGTCGCGCAAGGGGGCGGGCGAGGCGGGGGCGTCGAGGCGGCCGTCCGGACGGCCGGGCTTGAGGGTCAGGAAGTGCACGACCCTGCGGGCGGCGACGAGGCCGCGCCCGATGTCGTAGCCGCCCTCGACGAAGAACGCGACGGGAACCACGAGCACGGCGGCGTACCCGTACACGGCGACCAGCTCGCCGACGGTGATGTCCCCCTGCACGGCCATCCGGGCGGCCAGCCACGTCACCGCGCCCAGGAACAGGGTGGGCAGCCCGACCCCGAGGGCGTGGATCCAGCTCGTCACCGCTCCCACGCGGTACCCCTGCTCCCGCAGCTCCTGGGAGCCCTGACGGTAGCGGGCGGCGTACACGTCCTTGCCGCCGATGCCGTTCAGCACGCGCAGCCCGCCCGCGATGTCGGCGAAGCGTGCGGCGAGGTCGCCCTGTCGGATCCGGTAGGCGGTCTCCGCGCCGCGCAGCCGTCCCAAGAGGGGGCCGAGCAGTACGACGAGCAGTGGCACGCCGAGCAGCACCACGGCGGCCAGCAGCGGGGAGACGGTCAGCAGGAGTCCTGCCACGACGGCGTAGGCGAGCACCGCGCCGACGCCGGGCCCGGTGACGGTGAGGGTGCCGCTCATCATGGCGGCGTCGCCGAACCCGATCGTGACCACCTCTCCGGCCGTCACCTTGCGCGGCAGCGCCGCGCCCAGGCGCGTCGCCTGCAACGCCACCACCTGGACGGAACGGAAGGCGGCGTCCATGCGCACCCGGGTCATCGTCCGGTGCCGCATGATGGCCAGCCAGGCGTTCAGCACGCCGATGCCGAACACGGCGGCGACCCAGCCGGCCAGGACGGGGTAGCGTCCGGTGGCCAGGCCGTCGTCGATGGCGCGGGACAGGAAGTACGGCGGCAGCGTCAGGGTGACCATCCACGCCGTGCCCAGGGTGGCGCCCGCGATGACCCGGCCGCGCTGCTGGGTGACGAGCCACCACAGGTAGCGTCCGGCGCTGCGGCAGTCAGGGGTCCCCGGGTGCATTGTCCGATCCGCCATATCTCGCACCCTATTGAGCGGGAAGTCCCGTTCCTGGGGCGGGTCGCGGCTTCCTGGGGCGGGTCACGGCTTCTCAGTCAGGGCTTCTCGGTCACGGCTTCTCGGTCACGGCTTCTCGGTCACGGCTTCTCGGTCATGGCACGAGGACGACCTTGCCCGTCGTCTGCCTGGCCTCCAGCGCCGCGTGGGCCGCGGCGGCCTGCGACAGCGGGAACACCTGCACGTCCGGCACCAGCGTGCCGTCGGCCGCCGCCGCCAGCGCCTTGACCTCGTACGCCGGACGCTCCTCCGGCCGGCCGATCAGCAGCAGCAGGGCGTTCGTCACGGTCAGCCCGCGCTCCTCGACCGTTGCGGCGTCCGGCGCGAAGTCGCCCTGGGAGGCGTTGCCGATGGTGACGTACCGGCCGCCGTCCGCCAGCAGCTCGAACGCCGCCCGCGCCTTGTCGCCGCCCACCCCGTCCAGCAGGGCGGTGACCTTCCTGCCGCCCAGCCACGAGGCGACCTCCTCCTGCCAGGACGGCTTGTCATAGTCCACGGCGAAGTCGGCGCCCAGCTCGCGGACCGCCGCCACCTTGGCGGGCCCGCCCGCCGCGCCGATCACCTTGGCGCCGAGGCGGCGGGCGTACTGGATGATGAGCCGCCCGATCCCGCCCGCCGCCGAGGTCACCAGGACGACGTCGGACGCGGTCAGCTCGGCCACGTCCAGGAACTGGAGCGTCGTGACACCGGTGACGATCATCGATACGGCGGCCTCGTGGCTCAGGCCGGCGGGCAGCCGGTGCACACTCTCCACGTCGGCCACGGCCAGCTCCGCGTACCCGCCGGGCCGGCCGCCCGCCGTCACCACCTCACGGCCGATCCAGGCGGCGTCCACCCCGGGGCCGACCGCGTCCACCAGGCCGGACACCTCGCCGCCGAAGATCGTCGGCAGCTCGGGCCGAGGCGGCAGCGAGTCGCTGGCCCGGCCGGAACGCAGGAGGGCCTCCACGAAGTGCACCCCGGCCGCCTTGACGGCGATGCGCACCTGGCCGGGGCCGGGCTCGGGGTCGGGGACGGTCTCATAGGACAGGTTCTCGGCGGGGCCGAAGGTGTGCAGGACGACGGCGCGCATGATGTTCTCCTCGTAGGTCGCGGTGCTTGCCTACGAGCCTGCAACCTCAACTTTGCTTCAGGTCAAGCCGTCGTCCACTACCTCGCCCCACGACCGCCCCGCCAAGGCTCACGCGCCGCTCGGCCCGCCGCGTCATCCGACATCGAGCGCCCCCTTGCCCGCGCGACCGCCCCGCCGCGTCATCGGACGTCGAGCACCGCCTTACCGCGTCATCGGACGTCGAGCACCGCCTTACCGTGCAACCGGCCCTCCACCAGGGCGGCGACGGCCTCGTCCGCCCGCTCCCACCCACCCCGCCACGAGATGCCGGGATCGAGGTCACCGTCGGCCACCCGCCCGGCCAGCCAGGTCAGATCGGGCACCAGATCCCCGCCGTCCAGCAGGTAGAACGTGACGAGAGACCGATCGTGCCGCCCCTCGTTCCCGAACAGCGCCCCGAACGGGAACGTCTCCGCCTCACCCGTCCCATGACCGACGGCGACGAGCGTCCCGTGCGGCGCCAGCTTGTCGAACGCGGCCACGAGCTGAGGCCCGCCCACGTTGTCCACCACCCCGTCCACCGGACCACCGGCCTCCCCGGGGTGCGCCACCACCTCGTGAGCACCCAGAGCGCGCAACCCGTCGCCGTGCCGCGCCGGGTCTCCGGTCGAGGCGATGACGTGGGCGCCGGCGCGGCGGGCGAGCTGCACGGCGTACCGTCCGACACCGCCTGTCGCCCCCGTGACCAGCACCCGCCTGCCCAGCAGCGGCCCGATCCTGCGCAGCGCCCGCACGGCGCTGGCCCCCGCCACCGGGACGGTGCTGATCGCCCCGAGATCGGCCCCCTCGGGTACGACGCCGAGCGTCGAGGTGTCCACGGCCCGCAACTCCGCCCACGCCCCGTCGAGCCCAACGGTGATCACGGGAGTGCCCTCGGCCGGTCCTGACCCGTCGGCGGCGGCACGCTCGACCACCCCGGCGGCGTCCCAGCCGAGCACGGCACCTTCCGCGGAGCCGCCGATGCCGTGCTTGACCTCGCCGAAGTTGAGCGAGGTGGCATGCACCCGGACCAGCGCCTGGTGCGGCTCAGGCACCGGGTCGGGCGCCTCGCCGAGGAGCAGGCCGGAGGCGGTCGAATGGTCGATCAGCAAAGCACGCACAAGAAGGCGCCTTTCTCCCGGAACAGCAGCAACCCCTCCTTTATGCCACTCAGTGGCAAAAGCGCGCAAGTGGCCTTCGCTCCTCGAATACACTGCTCCTCATGACCACCGCCCCACCCCCGCTCCGGGAACGCAAGAAGCTCCGCACCAGGCAGGCCCTGATCGACACCGCCCTCGCCCTGTTCACCAGCCGCGGCTTCAACGGGGTCACGCTGGACGAGCTCTGCGAGGAGGTGGAGGTCTCCAAACGCACGTTCTTCCGGTACTTCGCCGGCAAGGAGGACGTGGCGATGGCGCCGCTGCACGACATGTGGCGGGCCTTCCTGGAGGAGCTGGAGACGGTCCCGGCGGATGGGCGTCCGCTGGTGCAGCTCATGGAGGCGACGCTGCTGGCCGCGCTGGACCGGGTCGCCGACGAGGCTTGGACGGGCCGGGCGGTGCTGAGCTACCGGCTGTCGCAGGAGACGTCCTCGATGGACGCGCACAACCTGCACTTCTGCGAGAGCACCCTGGGGACCGTGGTGGAGGTGCTGCACCGGCGGCTTGATCTGCCCGACGACCCGCGTACGCGGCTGGCGGGGGACATGCTGGTGGCGGCCTGGCGGGTCGCGGCCGGCGGATGGGCGGCCGAGGCGGGGGATCCACCGTCCCTACCGGATCTCGCCGCCCGCTTCCGCGAGGCCGTCGCCGCCCTACCAGGCAGCCTCACCCTGACCGCCAGCCCACGCCCTCAACCGCACTGACCCCCGCCACCCCGCCCTTCGTCGCGTTCCCGCCGTCCCAGGCGTGCCCCCGGGTCAGGGAACGAGCTTGAGCGAAGGCCGTCGATCCGGCAGCCCGATCAACTCACGTACCCGCGCGATGGGCCAAGCCAACTCCTGCGCCAACATCGCGGCGCTCAACCCACTCTCCCGCCCAGCCAGCTCAAACGCCTGAGCCAGCAACACAGGCTGCTCCCCCGGATACCCGGACACCGGCTCATTCGTGAACCCAGGCTGCTCCCGCAACGCAGCCAGCCGCTGATAGGCCCGCCCGGCGGCGGAGTCGGACAGCAGCCCCGTCTCCCTGCACCGATAAAGCAGCGAGTCCACCGAAACCCCCCACGTCAGCCGCAACTCCGCCAACCGCCGCAGATCCGCCCGAAGCGGAAGCTGAGGCAGGATGCTGTCGCGCGGCGTCAGGAACTCGGCCGCGAACGCGTCCGCCTCCCGCTCCTGCTGCGTGTCACCCGCCGCCGTGTCGCCGTGCAGCACCAGATGTCCCAGCTCGTGGGCGGCGGTGAAGCGGTGCCGGTAGATGTCGTCGAACCGGTTGGGCGTCAGCACCACGATCGGCCGCGGCAGGCTGGAGGTGGAGAAGGCGTCGACGGTGACCGCGTCGGGGTCGTGGCGCGGGAAGGCCACGACGATGCCGTGCGACTCCATGCGCCGTACGAGGTGCCCGATCGGGCCGGTGCCCAGCCCCCAGTGGGCGCGTAGCGCCCGGGCCGCGCCCGCCGGGTCGCGCGGCAGGTCGGAGTGCATCTCGCCGCCCGCGAACCCCGGCAGGTCGACGAGGGGCAGCTGGACGCGCTTCTCCAGCGCGTACGTGAGCTCCCACACCTGCTCCACGAACGCCACGGCCTTGGCCCGCTGGTAGGCACGCGTGGAGCGGAGGCTGCGGAAGTGCGCCATGGACCCGTCGAGCTTGCCGTGGGGCCGCCCCGGCAGGAAGAACGCCATCGGCACCGCCAGCACCTCGGCCAGCCTGGGGATCAGGTCGGGGCGCGGCCGGGTGACGCCGGACTCGTACTGGCCGACGGCGGCGGGGGAGACGCCGAGGTGCTCGGCGACCTCCTTCTTGGTGAGCGCGGCCAAGTGGCGTGCCTGGGTGAGGCGGGTGGCGTCGAACGCGTCGGCGACCGCCTGCGGGCTCGGCCCACCCGCCCTCGCACCCATCCCGCTCGCCTCCCGCGACGACCGCACCCCCACGCCGGACCCCCGCCCCGCCGCCGGCTGCTGCTCCATGCCGGTGCTGGGGCTCGCCGGCGGCTTCTGACCCGTGCCGACGTCGTGCACCGTCGGCGACTGCGGGCCGATGCCGGTGCCAGTGCCGGCGCTGGTGCTGGAACCTGCTGGTGGCTCATGGCCCGTGCTGGAGTCGTGCACCGTCGGCGGCTGCGGGCCGGTGCCGTGGTCGTGAGCTGTTGGCGGCTGGTGGCCCGTGCCGGAGTCACGCACCGCTGGCGGCTTCTGGCCCGAACGGGAGCTGCTCGCTGACCGGCACCGCGAGCCGGCCGGCGCCCGTGCGCGGGTTGAGCGCGGGCGCGGGCGGCACGCCCTGGTCGAACGCCGCCGCCTCGCCCACACGCCGGACCGGCGCCGCGCTCTCCTGGACCAGCGGGATCTCCTCGCAGTGGTGCCAGCGCAGGCTGCCGGTCCGGTCGAGCAGCTCAGCCTCGCCCCACCAGGCGTCGAGCAGCCCGGCGTGCGCGTTGCAGGCGTACGCGATGAGCACCAGCCGGGTGTCCTCCGGCAGGTCGCCCAGCGCCTCGGCGACCGGGACGGCGTGCGGCGCGACGTCCTGCAGCGCGAGCTGCCGCATCCGCGGCTCGGGCCCGAACCGGTTGAACAGCGCCTGCACCAGCGCGGACGGCCGCCCGTCGCCGATGCGAGCGCTCATCACGTTGATCGAACGGTCTTTGGCGTAGCGGAACGGGAACAGCAGCTTGCCGTCGAGCACCACCAGCTCGTGCTGGGAGCCGCCGGGCTTGACGACGTGCACGTCGCCCAGGTCCTCGAAGGCCTCGGCCAGCGCCTCGAACTTGCGCGACATGAGCGTGAACCCGAACGGGTGCAGGTGATCGGTCTGCGCCACCTTCTGCGCGTCGAGCGCGTTCTCCAGCGCCACCGACAGCGCCTCGGCCACGCCCTGTCTGATCAGGGGAACGCGCTGCCCGAACGTGTCCTGGGCCCACTGGGACATCCGCATGCCCGACCTCCCGCCGCTTTACTTTCCAACATCATAGACCCGCTGCGGCTTCATGTTGCCCTTGCGACACACCCGCCTCTTGTCGGCCTTGTAGGCGTGTATGACAATATTTCGCGCCTCATCCGAGGCGTCGGTGGCGGTGGTCTGGAGCGGGCGCGCGATAGCGTCGAGCTCGCCGTGCCGGTCGGACGCACGGACTCCGCCGCGACCGGCCGGACCGCAAGGGATCGGATCGTGAAGGGCTGGTCCGTGACCCCGCCGGACCATGATCGGCCCGGACCCTGATCGGCCCCGACCTCGCCAACCATCGGAAGGTGCCCGCGCGTGACCAAGTGGACCGTCAACTGCTCCATCCTCTATACGGACCTCCCCCTCCTCGAACGCCCCGCCGCGGCGGCGGCCGACGGGTTCGCGGCCGTGGAGTTCTGGTGGCCGTGGCCGGTGGCGGTGCCGGGTGACCGCGAGGTGGACACGTTCGTCCAGGCAGTGGAGGACGCGGGCGTCCGCCTCACCGGCCTCAACTTCTTCGCCGGCGACATGCCCGGCGGCGACCGCGGCGTGGTGTCGTGGCCGGGCCGCTCGCGCGAGCTGCTCGACAACATCCCCGTGGTGGCGGCGATCGGCGAGCGCCTGGGCTGCCGCGCCTTCAACGCCCTGTACGGCAACCGCGTCCCGGACTCCGACGCCCGGGAGCAGGACGAGCTGGCCGTCGAGATGCTGGCGGCCTGCGTGGCGGGAGTGCAGGGCACCGTCCTGCTCGAACCGGTCAGCGGCGCGCCCCGCTACCCGCTGCTGACGGCCGCCGACGCGGTGGCGGTGCTCGATCGGGTGCCCGGCGCGGGGCTGCTCGCCGACCTCTACCACCTGTCCGTCAACGGGGACGACGTGCCGAATGTCATCGAACGGTACGGCTCCCGCATCGCACACGTACAGATAGCTGACGCGCCAGGCAGAGGCGCGCCGGGGAGCGGCGACCTGCCGCTGCGGCAGTGGCTCGACGACCTGCACGCCGCCGGGTACGACGGCCACGTAGGCCTGGAGTACCAGGCGAAGGGCGAGGACGCGTTCGCCTGGCTCCCCAGAGAACACCGCACGCCCGCATGACCCCCGCCAACCGGCCCCGGCCATCGACCCTCGACCATCACCACCTGGAAGGAACCTCGACGTGACCGCCATCGCCTTCATCGGCCTCGGCATCATGGGCAGCCCCATGGCCGTCCACCTGGTCAAGGCGGGACACGCCGTGTCCGGCTACAACCGCACCCCAGAGAAGGCCCGGCCGCTGGCGGAGGCGGGCGGCCGGGTGGCGGAGTCGATCGCCGACGCCGTGACGGGCGCGGAGGTGGTCGCGCTGATGGTGCCCGACTCGCCCGACGTCCAGGACGTGCTGACCGGCCGGGACGGTGTCTTCGAGCATGCCGCCCCCGGCACCCTGATCATCGACTTCTCCTCGATCCGCCCGGACGTCACGCGCGACCTGGCCGAGGAGGCGGCCCGCCGCGGCCTGCGCTACCTGGACGCGCCCGTCTCGGGCGGTGAGGCGGGCGCGAAGAACGCGACCCTGTCGATCATGGTCGGCGGCGAGGCCGACGCGTTCGAGGCGGCGGGGCCGGTCTTCGAGGCGGTCGGCAGGACCGTCGTGCACGTCGGCCCGAGCGGCTCCGGCCAGACGGTCAAGGCCGCCAACCAGCTCATCGTGGCGGCCAACATCGAGGCGCTGGCGGAGGCGGTGGTGTTCCTGCGGGCGTACGGGGTGGATCTGGAGGCGGCGCTGGACGTGCTCGGCGGCGGCCTAGCGGGCTCGGCCGTGCTCGCGCAGAAGCGCGCCAACCTGGTCGGACACTCCTTCGAGCCGGGCTTCCGCCTCGCCCTGCACCACAAGGACCTGGGCATCGTCACCACGGCCGCCCGCGAGGCCGGGGTCGTGCTGCCGCTCGGCGCGCTGGTGGCCCAGCTCGTCGCGTCGGCGAACGCGGTCGGCGACGGCGACCTCGACCACTCGGCGCTGCTGCGCGGCGTCGAACGCCTGTCCGGAACCACCTGACAACCCCAAGCCAACCCCAAGATTGTCACTCTAAGTGACAAGCGCTGCGGGTCTTTGATTGCTTAACGTAATCGCCGCTGTAGACGTGGGCCATGTTCACTTTGCGATCATGGCCTGCCCGCGCGGCGGCCGCCACGACCATGACCCTCCTGGTCCTGGCCCCGGCGTCCCCCTCGGGCGCAGCCTCTCCCACCGAACTCCCGCCCACCCTCTCCGCCCCCGCCGCCCACGCCCAGCTCCAGCGGCTCACCGTCGCGGACCCCCGCGCCATGACCGGCTACAGCCGCGCCCGCTTCCCCCACTGGTCGTCGCAGGGCCGCTCCTGCGACACGCGCGAAACCGTCCTCGCCCGCGACGGCGCCGACGTCAAACAGGACGAGAACTGCCGCGCCATCAGCGGAACCTGGCACAGCGTCTACGACGGAAAGGACATCACCAGCGCCTCGGCCATCGACATCGACCACATGGTGCCGCTCGCCCAGGCCTGGCGTTCAGGCGCCAACACCTGGACCGACGCCCGGCGCAAGGAGTTCGCCAACGACCTCGAAGGGCCGCAACTCCTCGCCGTCTCGGCCGGCTCCAACCGGTCCAAGGGCGACCAGTCGCCGGACCAGTGGCGGCCGCCGCTGCGGTCGTACTGGTGCACGTACAGCAGGGCCTGGATCGACGTCAAGGCCCGCTACGACCTCACCATCACCGCCGCCGAACGGGACGCGCTGGCCGAGATGGTGGCGACCTGCTACGGGGCGCAGTGAGCGTCGAAACCTACGAGAGCAGCGTCGTCGCGGGGCCCGGCGGGGTGATGACCGAGGAGGTCGGCGTCATCACCGGCGAGGTCACCGTGCGGACCGTGGTGACGGGGGAGCGGGTGACGGTGCGCGTCCAGTACCTCGATGCGGACGAGTGGTACGAGGTCGAGGGCAGCCCGCTCGGGCGGGCCGCCGATCGGGGGGCGCACCTTCATCAGGAGATCGTGCAGGCTGTGCGGCGTGGCATGCCCGCAGGTCTGAACGAGTTCCGCTCACCCGCCTAACCGCCTGAATCGCCTGAACCGTCTGGCTGGGCCGCGCCGGTGCACGGCACCCCCGCGCACGGCACGCCCAGCCAGCCGCCCCCTCGTCCGCCGCCCTGCTCGACAGCGTGTGGGGCGGCGGTGCGTGGTACGGCAACGCACGGGGAAGGCGGTGAGTGGGTTGGCGGTGTGCCCGGCGGCAGCACGCGCGGCGGTGGCATGCGGCGGTGGCGTACCGGGTAATGGCGGCGTGTCGCCCTCCGTGCGCCGGGTCGGCGAGTTGTGGTGCGGTGGAGTCCGGCGCAACGCGTACGGTGCCCCAGCCCTACCCGGAGACGCGCCGAGCCAGCGCCTCGACCGTCAACGCCGCCCCTGGTGGTGCAGGTGCGGGATGGGAACGCATCCCGGCGAGCACCAGCCGCGCGGCCCGCTCCCGCAACTCCTCGCCCACCCCGGCAGGCACCGTGGGCAGCCCCCGGACGACCAGCCCGACAACCCCCACCACATCCCCAGCCCCGACATCGGCACGCAACGCACCTTCGTCATGCCCCGCCCGCACGATCTCCTCGAGCACCTTCACGAGCCGACCACCCGCCGCACCGTCCTCGGACGCGCCGACGGCAGAGCCCGCCCGTCCTCCCCCGGCGGCGGCAGAGCCCGTTCGTCCACCCTCGACCGCCGCGCCCACGCCGTCCGCCCGTCCAGCCTCAACGGCCACCAGCGGATCCAGCCCGGCCTCCACACACCCCACCACGAACCGGCTGAGCGCATCGAACGCCCACGTCTCCTCCGACTGCGCCTCCTCAGCCAGCGCGATCATTCGATTCACCTGGTCAGCGAGCACAATCCCTCGGTCGCTTGCGGTCCCCGCTGTCAGATGGCCCGGCGCGCTCATGCGGTCAGCCGCCTTCCCCTGCTAGTCCTTCAGCTTCCTCACAGCACCCTAACCCGCAGTGTGCGGACCCACTGTCCTACGCATTACTGTCGGTGCCGCCCCGTTGAATGTCCCCATGGAGACACCGACACGCGAAGGCCCGTTCTGGGATGTGATGTCCGGCCGGGTGCCGCCACCTCCCGCCGCGACCACGCTCGGCTGGGAGCTGCTGCGCATCGACCCCGACGAGGGCACGATCGAGGTGGCGTTCAAGGCGGACGCGAGCTTCACCAACCCGGTGGGCGTCGTCCAGGGCGGTTTCCTGGCGGCGATGCTCGACGACACGCTCGGTCCTGCGCTGGTGGCGACGCTCCCGCCGGGCCAGTTCGCGCCGACGCTCGACCTGCACGTCCAGTTCCTCCGCCCGGCCCGTCCTGGCCGCCTGGTGGGCCGGGGCAGGGTGGTCCGGCGGGGGCGTCAGGTGTGCTTCATGTCGGGCGAGTTGCTCGGCCCGGACGGCGAGCCCGTCGCCGTGGCGACCGCGACCGCGCACATCCAGACGGTCGCCCAGCCCTGACGGACGAGCGGGCGTTCCCCCGCACGCACGCCGCCGCCGACGCCATCGCCGCCTACGTCCCGACCGGCCAGTTCCGCTGGGGCCTGGAGCGGGTGCTCGTCGGCGTGTCCCGCTGACTTGGCCGCCTCGGGGTACGGGGCAGGCATGACGCACACCATCGCCCGCGAAGCCGTACAGGATCTGCTGGACACCAGGCAGGCGCAGCTCGTCGAGGTGCTGCCGGAAAGCGAATACCAGTGGGCGCACCTGCCGGGAGCCGTCAACCTGCCGCTGGGCCGCATCGACGGCTCGCCGCCGCTGGAGCGGGGCCGTCCGGTCATCGTCTACTGCCACGACTCGCTCTGCGACCTGAGCCCGCGCGCCGCGCACCGCCTCGATCGGCTGGGGTTCGGCGAGGTGTACGACTACGTGACCGGCAAGATGGACTGGCTCTCCGCCGACCTGCCCTACGACGGCCACGCGGCCCTGGTGTCCAGGAACGTGCGCAGGGACCCGGTGATCGCCGCGCTGGACGATCCGCTCGGCACGCTGACCGAGCGCCTCATCGCCGACCCGGCGGGGATGGCCGTCGTGGTGGACGAGGACGACGTCGTCCAGGGCGTCATCGGGTCGCGCGAGCTGAGGGGCGCCGACCTCGACGGGACCGCCGAGAGTGCGATGCGGGCCGGGGCCACCACCGTGCGGCCGAGCGAGGAGATCGACCCGCTGGTCCAGCGCATGGACCGGGCGAAGGTGGATCACGTGGTGGTGACCCGGGCGGACGGGACGCTGGTGGGCCTGTTCGGCCTCGGCGACACCCGCCCGCCCGAGAACGACTCCGACCAGGGCTGAGCGAAGTGGCTCAGGCGCGCCGGTCGAGGCGGAACGTCGGCTGCCCCGGCGCCCCCGGCTGCGCGTCGAGCGCCTTGTCGTCGAGGATCGGCACCGCGTCCTCGGCGACGAACACCCGCACGTCCTCCTTCTCCACCACCTGGTCCCCGGCCTGCGGGTTGCTCGTCAGCGTGACCTCCAGCGTGCCCGCCTCGTCGGCCTTGGGGGAGATGCGCAGCCCCGCGTCGGCGGGCACGTCCTCCCCGACCATGAGGTCCCGGATGGCGACCACGGCGTTGTCGGTCAATGTCAGCACGACTTGCTCCTTAACTAGTGGAAGAACTTCGACTAACCCGCTCCCACGAGCCCAAACACCGCCCCGGCATGCCGCGCCGGGGCCGGGGTAGGCGCAGCGGCATGGCCAAATCCGATGGAGCCGTGCTGGACGCCCTGCTCGACCGCTTCGGCCGCACGTACGCGGCGGAGGCCGACATCAAGCTGTCCGACCAGCCGAAACCGCTCTACCAGTTGCTCGTCCTGGCCACCTTGCTCAGCGCCCGCATCTCGGCGGACGTCGCCGTGGCCGCCGCGCGGGAGCTGTTCGCGGCGGGTTACGGCACGCCGAAGGGCATGCGCGGGGCGAGCTGGCAGGACCGGGTGGACGCGCTGGGCCGCGGCCACTACCGCCGCTACGACGAGCGCACCGCCACGATGCTCGGCGACGGCGCCGCCCTGATCATCGACCGCTGGCGGGGCGACCTGCGCCGCCTGCGCGACGAGGCGGGCGGCGACGAGCGGCGGATCACGGGCCTGCTGATGGAGTTCCCCGGCATCGGGCCGACGGGCGCGGACATCTTCCTGCGCGAGGTCCAGGCTGTGTGGCCGCAGGTCGCGCCGCATCTGGACAAGCGGGTGCTGGACGGCGCGGCCAAGCTGGGGCTGCCCCGTCAGGCCCGCCCGCTGGCGGAGCTGGCGCACTCGGGCGCCGAGCTGGCCCGCCTGTCGGCCGCGCTGGTGCGCGTCTCGCGCAGCAAGAAGTCGGTGGACGCGGTCAAGTCCGCGGCGGCGGCCCGTTGACCACCTGTTAGGTTCGATCACATGGGTGAGTTTGTGAGCGTCGAGGTGGCCGACCAGATCGCCACGATCCGTCTCGACCGGCCGAAGATGAACGCCCTCAACGGCCAGGTCCAGCGCGAGCTGGCCGAGTCGGCCGGCATCGTGGACGCCGATCCGCAGGTGCAGGCGGTGATCCTGTACGGCGGGGAGCGGGTGTTCGCCGCCGGCGTGGACATCAAGGAGATGGCCGACATGTCGTACGCCGACATGGCCGCCCACTCCGGCACGCTGCAAGCCTGCTTCACCGCGGTCGCCAGGATCGGCAAGCCGGTCATCGCCGCGATCACCGGCTACGCCCTGGGCGGCGGCTGCGAGCTGGCACTCTGCGCCGACTTCAGGGTCGCGGGCGAGTCGGCGAAGCTGGGCCAGCCGGAGATCCTGCTCGGGATCATCCCCGGCGCGGGCGGCACCCAGCGCCTGCCCCGCCTGGTCGGGCCCGCCCGCGCGAAGGACCTCATCTTCACCGGGCGGCACGTGGCCGCCGCCGAGGCGCTGGCGATCGGGCTGGTCGACCGGGTGGTGCCGGACGAGCAGGTCTACACCGCCGCCCTGGAGTGGGCCGCGACCTTCGTGGGTGGGCCGGCCGTCGCGTTGCGCGCCGCCAAGCAGGCCGTGGATCACGGGCTGGAGACCGATCTGGACACGGGCATGGAGATCGAGCGGCTGCACTTCTCGGGGCTGTTCGCGACGGAGGACGCCAAGATCGGGTTGCGGGCGTTCGCGGAGAAGTCCAAGCCCAAGTTCACAGGCCGGTAACCCGAGGCGGGTCCTGGGCGCGTGAAGGTGGCGGCGGGGGTGTTCAGACGAACAGCTCCTCGATGGTCAGGGCGGTCGCCGCGCGGTGCGCCCACTCGTCGAGCTGCTCCTGATCCCCGCACCCGGTGATGGCCGTCAACGCGTCGTCCGTGACGTTCACCCCGCGCGCCCGCAGCACGGCCAGCACGGCCCGCACCTTGCCCTCCGACAGCCCCGCGGCGCGCCCCCTGGCGAAGTGCTCGCGGGCGAACGGGCTGTACACCGGCCAGGTGGTGGACGACATGGTCTCCTCCAGTACCCGCCGGACGTCGGTCGAGGCCAGGCGGTAGGCGTACTCGTAGTAGCGGGCCCCGTGGCTCTCCTCCGTCTTGGCGAGCGCCTCCAGGAACGTCCCCACGACCGCCGCGTCACCCCCGTGGGACAGGACGGACAGTACGGCCAGTTCCAGGCACTCCGCGGCCAGAGCGGGGTCGGAGATGGGCGTGACCTGGTCGGGCCCGACGACGAGCGGGTGCAGCACGTACCCGGGCAGGCTGGTGACCACGGGCTGGGCCGCCCAGTCGCAGACCAGGGCGTCGGGTGCGAGCACGAGCACCAGCACGGGGCGCCGGAGCAGCAGCCAGAGCGCGGCGCTCCGCCGGGCCCAGCCCTGCCGGTCCTCCTCCGACACGGTGTGCTGCAGCTCGACGATGACGCCGTGCGCGGGCTCGCACCAGGTCATGGGCACCGCCACGGCCGTGCCGGTGGGGGCCACCTCGACGAGGGTGTCGGCGGGCAGATCGATGTCGAACACGTCGCAGAGCAGATCGACGGCGAGGGTGGGCCGGTTCCGAAACAAGGCGTTCAGCGCCTCATGCACGGAGGAGGGCATGTCGCGGAACGTTAGCAGTCATGCACGGCACGTGTCCGACCGTTCGCCATATCCGGTCCGCGAACGGGCGGGCGCGGGCGGTGCAAACTGAAGTCAATGCATTCGGTAAGGGTCGTCCATACCGATGATGGTTTGCCACTATGGTGGCGTTTCATGATGCGCGTCCCCGTCCCTGCCCGGCTCAGAAAGGCCGTGCGCACATGGTTCGACTCCCGCTACATCTCCATCGCCGATCATCGCCAGGACATCCGGGACGCGCTCTGGGAGGTCCAGACCCTGAGGCGGGAGATGGCGACCCTGCAGAGCGAGGTCGAACGGCTGCGGAACGCCCGTCCGGCGGCGTCGTCCCCCAAGCCTGACCCCGCGCTGAAGGCCAGGATCGACGACACCCAGCGGCTCGCGCAGGAGACGGCCAAGGCCATGGACGGGGTGCTGCAGAACGAGGTCCTGGTCTGGCAGGCCATCGACGACCTGCGGGCCCGGCGCGGCGAACCGGGCAAACCGGAGGAGCAACCGTGCGCGTGACCTGGAGCGCCGGCACGCATCTGACGTTCCGGCTCGATCCGGAGGACGAGATCACCGGCCAGGCGTCCGACGAGTACCCGATCAAGCTGGCCACCAATTCGTGCTCCATCGGCGGGGTGCCCGGCGACGCCCACCCCGACCTGTACGCGGTGGCCGCCTGGACGATCGTGGCCCCGTGGACCAGGAAGCGGATCACGTTCGACCGGGCGATCTCGGCGGAGCTGGCGCGGGCGCTGCACGACGGCTGGGGCGTCGAGGCGGGCCCGGTGGGCGCGGAGCCGAGGAAGCCGGGCGCCAGACTGGCGATCTCGTACAGCGGCGGCGCCGACTCCGTGGCGGCGGCCACGATCTTCCCCGAGGCCCCGTTCGTGCACTTCCGCCGGGTGGCCCACCCGCGCGTGCCGAACCGCTGGCCGCACTACCGCTCCGACGTGCTGGCCAGGCTGGCCGCGAAGACCGGCCGCGAGCTGAGCACGGTCACCTCCGACCTGGAGTACACCCTGGCCGAGCCCCGCCCCGGCTACCCGGAGCACCACGCGGTGGCCGCCGGCGCCCTGCTCCTGGCCGACCGGCTCGACCTGGGCGGCCTGGGCTTCGGCTACGAGATGGGCTCCCGCTGGCTGGGCGGCGGCCGTTACCTGTGGCGCTTCACCCCCGACAACCCCATGTGGTCGCCGCACGGCAGATGGGGCCGCCTGTTCGCGGCCTCCGGCGTGCACATCGTGCTGCCGGTGGGCGGCGTGAGCGAGGCCGTCACGATGCGCCTGGCCCTGGGCTCGCCGCTGAAGGACCAGGTCCGCTGGTGTCTGCGCGGCACCGACGGCCCGTGCCGCAACTGCGGCAAGTGCCTGTACAAGGAGCTCATCCAGGCCGCCGTGGAGCGCCGCCCGCTCGACACGCCGATCACCGCCGACCGCTCCATGGCGCGCAAGTACCTCAAGAAGCCGCCGTACGGGGGTCAGGAGATGATCCAGTACGGGCTGGCCCGCGTCCCGGGCATCGAGAACACGCTGTTCGCCCCGGCGCTCGACTACTTCGACGTGTCGGAGGAGGCCACGAGCTGGCTGGAGCACTGCTACCCGCCGGCCCTGGCGGAGATCCCGGAGCAGTGGCGGGCGCAGGCGGCGGCGTTCGTCGAGGAGAACGTCGGGCTGATGACGGAGTCCGAGGTACGCAGGGTCGAGTCTTGGGGGAGCGCGTGAAGGTCTATCTGTCGGTGGACATGGAGGGCGTGACGGGGCTGACCGACCCCGAGGAGATGCACGCCGGCAAGCGCGGCTACGAGCGGGGCTGCGAGCTGATGACCGCCGACGCGAACGCGGCCGTCGAGGGCGCCTTCGCGGCCGGGGCGAGCGGCGTGCTGGTCAACGACGCCCACGGCTCCACCAAGAACCTGCGCATCGACCTCCTCGACCCCCGGGCGAGCCTGATCAGGGGGCCGGGCAAGGCGCAGCGGATGGCGCACGGGCTCGACGGCTCGTTCCAGGCGGCCTGCTTCGTCGGCTACCACGCCCGCGCCGGCGTCCCGCACGGCGTGCTCAACCACACGTGGATGGGCAAGGAGATCCAGAACGTCTACCTCAACGGCGAGCTGTGCGGCGAGACGCGGCTGGTCGCGGCGTGCGCGGGGTTCCACGGGGTGCCGGTGGTGCTGGTCACCGGCGACGAGGCCGTCGGCGACGAGGCCCGCGAGCTGCTCGGCGACGTGGAGACCGTCGCGGTCAAGAAGGGCATCGACAAGTTCTCGGCCGAGCTGCTGCCGCCGGTCGTGGCCCAGGCGCGGATCCGTGAGGCGACGGAGCGGGCGCTGGGGCGGTTGACCGACTTCACGCCGTACGTGGTGGAGGCGCCGTACACGCTCGGGGTGGAGTGGAACTCCACCGCCATCGCCGCGGCCGTGTCGCTGATCCCCGGCGTGAAGACGGCGGGAGCGCGGCACACCGAGTTCACCACCGATGACTTCACCCAGATCATGGCCCTGTTCGGCCTGTTCGCGAGCATCGCCGGGCAGGTGGCCTGCGGCAGCGGCCCCTATGGCTGAGAACGACCGTGCCACGCTGACTCGGCGGGGGCTGCTCGTCGGGATCGGGGCCGCCGGGGGCGCGGGCGCCATGTACGCCGCCATGGGCGCGCTCGGCCTGGCGCCCGACGGGCAGGACAAGGAGTACACGCCGCCACGCACCGGCGACTTCACGCTGAGCGGCAGGGCGTCCGCCAAGGTCGTGATCATCGGCGCGGGCGTGGCGGGGCTGACCGCCGCGTACGAGCTGGGCAAGGCCGGCTACGACTGCACGCTGCTGGAGGCCAGGCAGAAGGCCGGCGGGCGGAACCTCACGCTGCGCGGCGGCGACCGCCTGACCGAGCTGAACGGCGCGGCCCAGGACGTGAACTTCGGCGCAGGCGTCTACTTCAACGCCGGCCCCGGCCGCATCGCCCAGTGGATGGTGACCCTCGACTACTGCCGCGAGCTGGGCATCCCCATCGAGACGTTCATCAACAACAACGCCTCCGCCTACGTCCACACCAACGGCCGGACCGTCAGGGCCCGCACGGCCCGAGCCGACATGTACGGATACATCGCCGAACTGCTGGCGAAGGCCACCGACGCCGGAGCGCTGGACAAGGCTCTCACCAGGAACGACAGGGAGAGCCTGCTGGAGTTCCTGCGACGCTTCGGCGACCTGGGCCCCAAACTCGACTACGCGGGCTCGGAGCGCCGCGGTTTCACGAAATTTCCGTCCATAGACGGCGGGACGCCCATGCCGGACCCCGGCACCCTCCACCAGGTCCTCGCCGCCGGCACCGGCCGCGCCATCACCAACGACTTCGGCTACGAGCAGGCCACCCCCATGTTCCAGCCCGTCGGCGGCATGGACGCCATCGTCACCAAGCTCCAGCAGGCCGTCGGCCAGGACAGGATCAGGACCGGCGCCAAGGTCACCAAAATCACCACCATGGCCGACGGCGTCGAGGTCACCCACACCGGCGGCGTCGTCAAGGCCGACTACTGCATCGCCGCCCTCCCGCCGCACGTCCTGGCCAAGATCCCGCACAACCTCGGCGCGCAGATCACCACCGCGCTGGCCACCCCCGTCCCGATCGCCGCGGGCAAGATCGGCCTGGAGTACGGCAGGCGCTGGTGGGAGCTGGAGGACCGGATCTACGGCGGCGTCACGGAGACCGACCTCGACCTCACCCACATCTGGTACCCCTCGCACGACTACCACGCCGAGCGCGGCCTGCTCGTCGGCTACTACAACACCGAGCGCGTCGCCGAGCTCTACAGCGCGCTCACCCCGGAGGACAGGCGGCGCAGGGCGCTCACCCAGGGCAAGAAGATCCACGGCGAGAAGTACCGCCAGAACCTGCTGTCCAGCGTCTCCATCGCCTGGGAGCGCCAGGAGCACATCCAGGGCGGCTGGGTGCGCTGGCCGTCCTTTGATTCGTCCTTCACTCTTCTGCAACGCCCTGCCGGAAGGGTTTACTTCGCGGGCGACTGGCTCACCCATCTGATCGCCTGGCAGGCGGGGGCCATGGAGTCCGCCCGCGCCGCCGTCACGCAACTGCACAGGAGAGTGCTGCAGTCTCCGTGACGCCGCCCGCGGCTCCCGGAAGCGCAAGTAGGCTGCTGGGAGAGGCGATCGAGGAGATGGAATGACGTTGCACTGGGTGCCCGCCACCGAACGGATCGACCTGCTGGCCGATCCGGTGGCGCGAGCCGTGCCCGACCTGGAGGGCGTCGAGGTGGCCGGGATCGATCCCGATCTGGCCGACACCGCGGCGTTCTGCGAGAAGTACGGCGTGACCCTCGACGAGTCGGCCAACTGCGTGGTCGTGGCGGCCAAGCGGGGCGGCGAGACGCGTTACGCCGCCTGCATGGTGCTCGCCACGATGCGGGTCGACGTGAACGGCGTGGTGCGCAGGCACCTCGACGCCCGCAAGGCCAGCTTCGCCCCGATGGCGGAGGCGGTCGAGCTGACCGGCATGGAGTACGGCGGCATCACGCCGCTCGGCCTGCCAGAGGAGTGGCCGATCCTGGTCGACACGCACGTCGCGGAGCACCCGAAGGTGGTGATCGGAAGCGGTGTGCGCAGATCGAAGCTGGCCGTCTCCGGCGCCACGCTGGCCGGGCTGAAGAGGGCAGAGGTGCTCTCCTTGGCCGGCTGAACGAAATCGAGGCCGATTCGAGACCGTTGGATGGGAAACCGATGAGGCCGTTCTGGACGTTGTACGAGTGGGAATGTGGCCTCATGGTTCATCTCGTGGGCGGGGATTAAGCCGGTATGGTGCTTCATGCCATGAACGATGACCGACTAGGCCCTTACCGGCTGCTCAGGCGGCTCGGTGAAGGCGGGATGGGCGTTGTCCACCTGGCTGTCGACCCTCAGGGGCGGCAGGTGGCCATCAAGGTCCTGCGCGGAGAGGTCGCCGGCGACGAGGTCGCCAGGCGGCGGCTTTCGCGCGAGGTCGAGACCATGCGCCGGGTCCGCAGCAAGTACATCGCCGAGGTGCTCGACGCCGACGTGACCGGTCATCGTCCGTACATCGTCACGCGTTACGTGGCGGGCCCGCCGCTTGACGAGATCGTCAAGAACGACGGCCCGCTCGACCTGTCCGCGCTGCTCAAGGTCGCCCACGGGGTGGCCTCGGCGCTGGCCGTCGTGCACTCGATGGGCGTCATCCACCGCGACCTCAAGCCCGGCAACGTGCTGATCCTGGACGGCGAGCCCGTCCTGATCGACTTCGGCATCGCCCAGGCGGTCGACGCGACGCGGCTGACGCAGACCGGCATGTTCATCGGCACGCCCGGCTACCTCGCGCCCGAGATCATCGAGGGCCAGGAGGCGGGTCCCGAGGTCGACATCCACGCGTGGGCCGGCACGCTGCTGTACGCGGGCACGGGCCAGCCGCCCTTCGGCAAGGGCACGCTGGAGATGATCTTCTACAACATCACGGCGGGCAAGGCCGACATCAGCGCCGCCCCCGCCGAGCTGCAGCCGCTACTCAAGGCGGCCTTCCAGCGCAACCCCAGCAAGCGTCCCAAGGCCGCCGAGCTGGCCGAGCAGACCGCCCGCATGCTGCCCAAGCCGGCGCAGGGCACCTCGCCCGACGAGATCTCCACCGTGCCCAGGCCCGACCCCGTCGTGCCGCCCAAGGTCACGGAGCGGCCGTCGTACGAGATCTCCACGCCGCCGGTCACGCCCAAGCGGCTGCTGGAGAACCAGGAGCAGCCGGCCCCGCCGGCGCCCGACCAGCAGTACGTCTCGCTGCTGCCCAACCAGCCCGACCCGTGGCCGACCCGCAGGGTCTCGCCGGAGGAGCTGCGGCAGATCCAGCGCGAGGCCGGGGTCTACCCGCCGCAGACGCCGCCGGCCACCGGCAACGGCCCGGCCGCGCCCGCGCCTGCGCCCGCGCCCGGCGAGACCGACGTGCCGACGAGGCGGGTGCGCCCCGACTCGGCCGACTACCGGCGGATGAACCCGGGCCCCGGGTCAGGCCCGCAGCCCGGTCCCCACGCGCCCGACTACGGCCGCCCGAACCCCATCCCGGTGCAGCCGCCGCCCTACATCCCGGCCCAGCAGCAGTTCCCGCCCGCCCAGCCCGACCGGCTGACCAAGCGGGAGCCGTACATCCCCGGCGTGCAGCCCGGCAAGCCGCTGCAGCGTTCCAGGGCGTACGGCGTGGCGGGCGCCATGCTGCTGATCCTGATGATCGTCGCGGCCGTGTTCAAGCCCGTGCTGGTCGCGTTCGTGGCCCTGCCGATCGCGGTCCTGCTGCGCGCGGCCGACCTGGCCCAGCCGCAGCTCGCCACCCGCAGGGCGGCCGGCGCGGCGGCGCTCGACGTGGTGCGCGTGTTCGCCTTCCCGGCGGCGCTGGCCAAGTCGGCGGGCATCACGCTGGCGCTCGTGCTGTACGCGCTGATCCTGGGCCTCCCGGTGACGCTCCTGCTCACCGTCGTGGCCGGGATGAACTCCTACTACGCGCTGGCCTGGGGCGCGGCGATCGCGTTGTGGACGGTCTGCGCGGGCCCGGGAGTCGAGGGTCCCGGCAAGCAGATGCGCAGAACGCTCTCATCGCTCGTACCCTCGAGAACAGCGGCGATGGTGATGGCGGGAGTCCTCGCGGCGGGTGCCGCGCTCTCACTCACCCTCGCTTACAGCACGTTCGGGGACAAGCCTGATGGGGAGGCCGTATGGACTCCGCTGAACGTCCGAGAAGTGGCGGACCAGCTCGACAACCTAGGGGGGAATTCCGGGGGATGACGCGGGGAAGGCGGCGATGAGCACCCAAGCACCAGAACGCCTCGGCCCCTACCGCCTCGTCAGGAAGATCGGCGAGGGCGGGATGGGGGTCGTCCACCTCGGTCTCGACGGCGAGGGACGCGAAGTCGCCATCAAGGTGCTGCATCCCCACGTCGCCGCCGACCTCAAGGCGCGCGACCGGCTCACCCGCGAGGTCGAGACGATGCGGAGGGTGCGCTCACCGTTCGTCGCGGAGGTGATCGACGCCGAGCTCGTCGGGAGCCAGCCGTACGTGGTGACCCGCTTCGCCCCCGGCCGCACGCTGGAGGACACCGTGCTGGCCGAGGGGCCGCTGGAGGCCAGGCAGCTCATCCAGCTCGCCCAGGGGCTCTGCCAGGCGCTGGTGGCCATCCACGCGGCCGACGTGATCCACCGCGACTTCAAGCCGTCCAACGTCATGCTCGTCGAGAGCAGGCCGCTGGTGATCGACTTCGGCATCGCCCACCTGGTCAACGCCACCCGGCTGACGCAGACCGGCATGTTCGTGGGCACGCCCGGCTACCTGGCGCCCGAGATCATCCGCGACTCCGACATCACCCAGGCGGCCGACGTGCACGCGCTGGCCTCGACGGTGTTCTTCGCCGCGACAGGGGCGCCGCCGTTCGGCACGGGCACGTTCGAGTCGGTCTGCTTCAACATCATGGAAGGGCGGGCGCAGATCGACAAGGCGCCCGCGTGGCTGCGCGGCTGGCTCACCCGGGCGCTGCAGGTCGAGCCGTCGGCCCGGCCAGGCGCGCACGAGCTGCTGCGGATGGCCAAGGCGCTCGACCCGGCGGTGACCACGTTCAACGAGGGGCCCACCGGGACGAAGCCGGTGGTGCCCCGCACGCGGACCATGGACACGTTCTCCGACCTGCTGCCGCCGGTCGAGTACGGCAAGGCCGCGCCGCCGCCCGCGCCGACGCGGCACGAGGAGCGGCCGAAGCGCCGCGAGGAACGGCCGCCGCCCTACGTGCCCGCGCCGATGCCCGCCAGGCCCGCGCCCCAGCCCGACCAGCGGGTGGCCGGCTACCCGCCGCCCGACCGGCGGCTCGTGCCGCCGCCCACCGCGCCGTCGCAGGTGCGGCCCTACACGCCGCCGCCGCAGTACACGCCGCCGTCGGAACGCAAGCGGTACCTGTTCGGCAGCCAGGTCGTCGGGCTGCTGCTGCTGGTCACGCTGGTGGCGCTGACGGTGATGATGCCGGTCATGGCCGGCGCCGTGGCCGTCGCGCTCGCGCTCGTGCTGCGCCTGGGCGAGTATCTCTTCGGCGACCTGGTCAAGCGCCGCCAGGTGCGCGGCAGCAGCGCGGCCGACCCGCTGCTCGCCCTCGTCGGCACGCCGTGGGCGCTGGTCAAGTCGGCCCTCGTGACGCTGGTGCACGTGCCGCTGGCGCTGCTGTTCGGCGTCTGCGTGTGGGGCGTGCTGTACTGGGCCGGGCGGCTGGGCGTCAACGAGGCCGCGGCCTACGCGGCGGGCGCCTTCGCCGCCGGGCTGTTCGTGCTGCCGGGCGGCGGCGCGCCGCGCAAGGCCGTCACGCGCACGCTCACCGGCGTGCTGCGCAGCCCCGGCGCCGCGCTGGTCGCGGTCGTGCTGGTGGGCACGGCGGCGCTGTTCGCGGTGATGTTCGCGCTCGGCCAGGACACCTCATGGGCGCCGTGGCGGCCGCCCGAGCAGGTGATCGACGATCTGGCGAGCGACGCCAGGCAGAGCACGATCGGCCTGATCACGGGGCTGATCGGCGATCTGCTGAACGGTCTGGGGCTGGGGTGGCTGAATCCCTGGGCGTGAGTGTCCCCGCCGTCCCCGCTGGGGAGAGATGAGGTATGAGCGAGCGCCTCGGCCCGTACGAGCTTCTCTCCCGTCTGGGGGCCGGCGGGTTCGGCGAGGTGCACCTGGCGCTCGATCCTGAGGGCCGCACGGTCGCGGTCAAGGTCCTGCATCCGCACGTCGCCGCCGACGGCGTGGCGCTGGCGCGGCTGGCGCGCGAGGTCGAGACCATGCGGATGGCGGGCGGGCCGCACATCGCCGAGGTGCTCGACGCCTCGCTGACGGGCCCGAGGCCCTACCTCGTCACCCGGTACGTGCAGGGCCGCCCGCTCAGCTCCGTCCCCCTGCCCGTGGCCGACCTGCGGCGGCTGGCCTCAGGGCTGGCCGACGCGCTGCTGGCCATGCACGAGGCCGGGGTCGTGCACCGCGACCTCAAACCGGCCAACGTGATGATGACCGAGGGCGAGCCCGTCGTGATCGACTTCGGCATCGCCAGCGCGCTCGACTCGCTGTCCGTCACCGCCTCCGGCGCGGTGGTGGGCACGCCCGGCTACCTGGCCCCCGAAGTGCTCGAAGGGCGGGCCGTGGGGGTGGAGGCCGACGTGTTCGCGTTCGGGGCGACGCTGGCGTACGCGGCCACCGGGCGGCAGCCGTACGGGCAGGGGCCCGCCTCCGCGGTCGCCTACCGGGTCGTGCACCATCCGCCCGACCTCGAAGGCGTGCCCGAGTGGCTGGAGCCGTTGTTACGGGAGTGCCTGTCCACCGATCCCGCCGCGCGGCCCACGGCCACGCAGATCTGCGCCAGGCTGGGGGTCGCGCCGGTGTCGTACGTGCCGCGCCCCGTCCCCGTCCCCGTCCGCCAGGCCACGGACCAGCTCGACACCAGGGAGTGGCGGCCCGGCAAGGAGCGGTACCGGCGTTCCGTGGAGGAGTCCAGGGCCAGGCATCGGGAGAAGGTGCGCAGGCGGTGGCTGATCGGCTCGGGGTTGTTCGTGGCGCTGCTGGCGGCTGCCGCGCGTGAGCCGCTGCCCGAGGTGTCGCTCTTCCTGCTGGCGGCGTACGCGCTGGGTGTCGTGGCCGACGGCGGGGTGGCGCTGTTCTCGCGGGGGCCGTTCAGGCGCAGCCGCATGGTCGTCGACCTGGTGAGCGTGGTGGGGGCGGTCGGGTTGTGCTTCGGGCTGGCGGCGTCGTTCAGCACGTTCACGCTGGCGCTGTTCGCGGGGACGGCGTTGGTGGTGGGCGTAGTGTTCCTGCTGTCGGCGTGACTGACGCTTTGCCGGGGTTGCCGGCGACCTGTGAGCAACGACCGAATAAAGTTCGGTATGGTGGGGATGGTAGGCACTGGCTGTGGGTTTGCACGTAAGCTACCCATGGGTAACATAACGGCGAAACCACGGCAGACCCTCTGTCGGATGCCCACCGGGCACCTGGCAGTCTGGACAGATGCATTTCGGCGTCCACCGCAGCGAGGCGGGGGCGCACGCGAACTACGGGAGGTCGGCCACCGGCCATGAACATCGTCGTCTGCGTGAAGCAGGTCCCCGACACGGCGACCGAGCGCAAGCTGCGGTCCGATGACAACACGCTCGACCGCGACGCCGCCGACGGCGTGGTCAACGAGCTTGACGAGTACGCGGTCGAAGAGGCGCTGAAGCTGAAGGAGGCCCACGGCGGTGAGGTGACCGTCCTCACCATGGGCCCCGGCAAGGCGACCGACACCATCCGCAAGGCACTGGCCATGGGCGCCGACAAGGCCGTCCACCTCAGCGACGACGCGCTGCACGGCTCCGACGCGCTGTCCACCTCGTACGCGATGGCCCAGGTGCTCAAGAAGATCGGGTTCGACCTGGTCATCCTGGGCTCCGAGTCGACCGACGCGCGCACCGGGATGCTGGCCGCCATGCTCTCCGAGCGGCTCGGCGCGTCCCAGCTCACCCTGGCCAACAAGGTCGAGGTCGACCAGGGCGCCATCACCATCCAGCGCCTGACCGACTACGGCTACGACCGGGTCGAAGCCCCGCTGCCGGCCGTCGTCTCCGTCGTGGAGAAGATCAACGAGCCCCGCTACCCGTCCTTCAAGGGCATCATGGCGGCCAAGAAGAAGCCGGTCGAGACGCTCGCCATCGGCGACGCCTCCATCGACGCGGCCCAGGTCGGCCTGGCCGCCGCCTGGTCCGAGGTCGTCGACTTCGCCGCGGCCCCGCCGCGCGCGGCCGGCACGATCGTCAAGGACGAGGGTGACGGCGGCGAGAAGGCGGCCGACTTCCTGGCGTCCAAGAAGTTCATCTGAGAGCGGGGGTTACACGGAAATGTCGGAAATTCTCGTTCTCGTCGAGCACGCCGAAGGGGAGGTCAAGAAGGTCACCCTCGAACTGCTGACCCTGGCCCGCACCCTCGGCACGCCCGCCGCCGTCTGGGCAGGCCCCGGCATCACGCCCGAGGCCAAGGCCCGCCTCGCCGAGTACGGCGCGGAGAAGATCTACGTCGCCGGCGCCGACGACATCGTCGACCACGTCGTCGCCCCCAAGGCCGAACTGCTCGCCCAGCTCGTCGCCGGCAAGGCGCCCGCCGCCGTGCTGGTCGCCGCCACGGCCGAAGGCAAGGAAGTCGCCGGCCGCCTCGCCATCAAGACCGACTCCGGCGTCATCACCGACGCCGTCGGCCTCAGCGACGGCTTCGTCGCCGACCAGTCCATCTTCGGCGGCGGCATCAACGTGCACTCCCGGGTGCGCAAGGGCACGCCCATCGTCGCCGTTCGCCCCAACTCCACCGCTCCCGTCGCCGCCGCCGGCGCCGGAACGGAGGAGGAGGTCTCGGTCACCCTCTCCGAGGCCGCCAAGGCCGCCCGCGTGGTCGAGCGCGTCAAGCAGGAGAAGGGCGCCCGGCCCGAGCTGACGGAGGCCGCCATCGTCGTCTCCGGCGGCCGCGGCGTCGGCTCCGCCGAGAACTTCACCGTCATCGAAGGCCTCGCCGACGCCCTCGGCGCCGCCGTGGGCGCCTCCCGCGCCGCCACGGACGCCGGCTGGTACCCGCACCAGTTCCAGGTGGGCCAGACGGGCAAGACCGTGTCTCCCCAGCTTTACATCGCGGCCGGGATCTCCGGCGCCATCCAGCACCGGGCCGGGATGCAGACCGCCAAGACGATCGTGGCCATCAACAAGGACCCTGAGGCTCCGATCTTCGAGCTGGCGGACTATGGGGTGGTGGGCGACCTTCACCAGGTCGTGCCGCAGCTCACCGAGGAAGTCACCAAGCGCAAGTAGGGCACGGTCTTTCCTGACGGGCAGGCTGTGACATCGGGGGGCCCAGGTCTACACGCTTGGGCCTCCCGCGGCGCTTCGCGCCCACACTCGATTTCGTCCGTGCAGTGGCCGGCACCTCTTCACATCAAGGCGGACCGCTGCCGGTTGCTGCCTCAGTGGCGACCGCTTTCAGCGTAGAGCTTGCTACGACTGTAGCAAACATCCTACGATCGGGGTATGACAGCCATTCCTGCACGGGAGCTGCGTAACAACACCGCAGAGGTGCTGCGGCGCGTTGAGTCGGGCGAGGAGATCGAAGTTCTTCGCGACAATCGCCCTGTGGCAAAGATCATTCCGTTTTCTCGCCGACGGAGATGGATCTCCGCAGCGGAGATCGGTGCTGAGCTGACTCGTCTCGGCGCCGACAGCACGGGCCTCACAGACGAACTGCGAGAAGCGCTCACTGAAACGACGGATGATCTGCCTTGGTAGAACGCAGGCGGGCGGTCGCCGACACATCGATCTTCATCGGGCTGGAGGCGGCACGCTTCGACGTCGACCGGTTCGCGGATTTCGAGTGGGGGGTCTCGGTGGTGACCCTCGGTGAGCTCAGGTTCGGAGTGCTCCAGGCGCGCGATCCGGAATCATCAGCAAGGCGTCTGTCCACGTACCAGCTAGCTGAACGTTTCGAGCCCATCCCGATTGATGAGACCGTTGCCGATGCATGGGCTCTCCTGGTCTCCCGCCTGCGTGTTGCCGGTCGCAAGGCGCCGATCAATGACACGTGGATCGCGGCGACAGCAATAGCTCACAAGGTCCCCGTCGTCACGCAGGATGCCGACTACGACGACATGCCAGGTCTGGACGTCATCAAGCTCTGAGGCTGCCCCGCTCAATCAGCCGAGCTGCGGATGAGTAACCCCTGTCGAGCCATCCCGCACCCGCCTCCTCGGCGACCTCCCGCCGTCCGACCGCGAGTCCGTCGCCCCCTCGTCCGCCCGATCACTCAATGAACTGGTGATCGCTACAGACCCGCCCGTCGTCGTCCACAGTCAGAACGTCCAGCCCACCCCCCACAACCTCCCCCGTACGGGTCGACCTCATCGACCACCGAACCCCGACCACCTGCGGCATGAGCAGAACCGCCTCCCCAGCCGCCTCGAAGACGTGCTCGCCCGGCTCCACGAACATCTCGTAGGCCCGCCCCACCCGGTCCTCCAGAGCGGCGTGACCCCGCGCCTCCAGCGGCGGCGCCGGGAGGGCGAGTGAGGCGGCGGCGTCGCGGATCGCCTGGGGCGGGTTGGTGAGGACGTGGACGGCGTCGCTCGTCCACAGCTCGTGGACGAGGGCGGCGCGGGTCGCCGGGTTGGGCTCGTTCCACTGGGCGATGTAACGGTCGGTCAACTGCTGGACATCGAAGCTCATGCCCAGCAGTGTGCGGGCGCGGGCTGCGGCTGCGCGATTCCCCGGAGGGAATGGCGCAGGCGCGGGGGTGCAGTATGAATGGGGGCATGACGGTGTCGACGGAGCCTGATCGGTTCGCGAGCGAGCTGCGGCGCTGGCGGACGCGGCGCCGCTTCAGCCAGCTCGATCTGGCGATCAGAGCCGATACGACGCAGCGGCATCTGAGCTTCCTCGAACAGGGGCGTTCCCGGCCGGGGCGGGCCATGGTGGTGCGGCTGGCCGAGTCGTTGGAGCTGTCGTTGCGGGAGCGGAACGGGTTGCTGCTCGCTGCTGGGTTTGCCCCCGTTTATGCGGAGTCCAGGCTGGATGCTCCTGAGCTGAGTCCGGTGCGGGAGGCGTTGGAGCGCATCCTGGACGGGCATCTGCCGTATCCCGCCGTCGTCGTGCGGCCGTATGGGGAGCTGGTGGCGGCGAACGCGGCGTTCGGGGTGCTGGGGGAGGGGGTCGCGCCCGCGCTGCTGGAGCCGCCGGTGAATGTGTTGCGGCTGGCTCTGCATCCGGAGGGGATGGCGCGGCGGGTGGTGAACCTCGCCGAGTGGGGGCGGCACATCACCGGGAGTCTGCGGGAGCAGGCGGTGCGCAGCCCTGATCCGGGGCTTGACGCGTTCATCGCCGAGCTGGACGGTTACCTGCCCGATCTGGAGCCGCCGGCTGAGCATCTCGGGTTCTCCGTGCCGTTGCGGTTGCGGGCCCCTGAGGGGGAGTTGCGGCTCATCACCACGCTGACGTCGTTCGCGACCGCCGTGGATGTGACGTTGTCCGAGCTGCGGCTGGAGGCGTTTCTGCCCGCTGACGAGGCTACGGCGAAGATTCTCGGGCGGCGGGGGGCTGCTGCTGCCGGTCCGGGGTGAGGCGGACGTACGGGTGGAAGAACAGGTCGTCCTGGTCGCTGGGCGTTTGACCCATGCGGCGGCCAGGTCAGCAGGCGCGACGTGTCGGCCGCCATGCTCGCCTCGAACGCGCCCGGCATGCGGGCATCGGGCTCGGCGTACTCACGACCGAGGACGAAGCGGCAGCAGCGGGCCGCGATCCGCGAGCCGTGCAAGTGATCGTCAACCAGGACGGTCTACCGTGACCGAGCACCGGCACGGGGAGGGTGAGGTCATGGGACGGTTCGGCAGGGTGATCGGGCTGGTAGCGGCGGGCGCGCTGGCGGGTGGGGCACTCGTCGCGGGCGGTGTGGCGCTGGCGGACGGGCTCCCGTGGAGCGGCGGCGAGCACGTCAGCTACGTCAAGGAGCGCAGGACGATCCCGGCCGGCTATCTGTCCACGAACGTGGTGTGCCCGCAGGGGCAGCAAGCCGTCGGCGGCGGCTACGCCCATCTCGGCGAGCACGACAGGGAGCGCCCGGTGATCGCCGAGGTCAACGCTCCCAGCAACACGAGCGGGAAGCCGGACGAGGTGAACAACGCGTGGAGCTTCCTGTTCATGAACGACAAGGAGGAGACGACGCCGATCGACGTGTACGTGATCTGCGCCCCGATCGACGGCTGACGCCGCGGGCTCCGGCCGCGTTCACGCGAGAACGGAAGTGGGGATCGATGGCACTATCCCGGAGTTCGGCTCTGATGGATACTGGCCCGAAAGGCCGCCCCTCTCGCAATCTCCCGTTTGAGGAGGGACATGTCGAGCGAGCCTCTTGAGCGGCCGATCATCGCCGACCGGGCAGGCCGGCACGATTCTTCGTACACGGGCCGGCTCTTCGACGTGTTGGAGTCGGGATATCGGAAGGTCTTCATCGTCTGGCTTTCCCGGTGCCTGGCGGCTCGGGCCGCGAAAACGAATCGACTGGCGGCCGGGATCTCCGTCCTGCTCGTGGCGACCTGGCCGTACGTGGTAGACCTGCTGCTTCTTGTCGTGGCGCCGAGCCAGGCACTGCGCGGCGGACAGGAACTGTTGTGGACCGGGTCCGTGACCTTTACGGCGCTGCTCATGCTCGCCTTCGCGTGGAGCTCGTGGTCGTACGCGAAACGGCTCGTGATTCCTCTCGGGCAGCTGCTCGGCGATTCTCCGCAACGCGGTGAGTTGATCGGCTGGCTGCGCAGGCGCATGAGATTCGGCTGGCAGTTGCTGAGCTCGCTGGGTGGAGTCGTCATCGCCTGCGCCCTGGTGTTGTTCACATCGTTGCAGCCGGCCAGCAGCATGGACTCGACGGTGGCTCTGTACGTGCATGCCGGCTGGTCGGGATTCCTCGGCGGCAACGCGTTGTACTGGCTGATCACCTTTGCCGACCTGCCGCTGCGTATTCGATATTTCAGCGGGTTGCGATTCTCCTGGATCGACCCGGCGCGAACGCCGGCGATGGTCCACTTGTGCCGCTGCTATGCCCTGGTCGCGGCCGCGATGGGGGTGGGGCTCATCGGGACGGAGCTGACCGGCATCATCCTGGCCAGACAGAATCCCGGCATGGCGTTGAGCCTTTTCATCATCAGCTTCCCCGTGGTGGGCGCCGGCATCGCCCTGTACGTCGGCGTGCAGCCGTACGTCACTCTCGCCAGGATCGTGCGCCGGCATTTGGACGACGTCCTGCTGCCGCTGCTGGAGTCCGATACGCAACCCCGTGATTCATGGGTGCGGTTCAACAACTCCGAGGAGCAGCTCAAGGCGTACTCCTACTATTCGACATTGCGCGCGCTGCCCATCAAGACCGCCAGCATCCTGCAGTACGTCGCCGGAATCCTGGCCTCGCTCATCGTCTTCCTCTTCCAGCAATCCCTTTCCTGAACGTGCTGCCGCGCGACGTGAGCACGTTCTAGGCCGAGGCGGCGGGCGCCGTCCAGCTCGTGAGGAGGCGGAGCGCCTCGGCGGTGGGTGAGCCCGGCTCGACGTTGTAGACGCACAAGGTCTGGTCCGGGTCGCCGGGCGGCTGGAACGACTCGTAGGAGAAGTGCAGCTCGCCGACCAGCGGATGGTGGTAGCGCTTGGTGCCGTGGGTGCGGCGCAGCACGCGGTGGTCGTTCCACCAGGTGCTGAACTCGGGCGAGCGCAGGGTCAGCTCGCCGACGAGGTCGCCGAGGCGGCGGTCCTGCGGGTAGCGGCCCGCTTCGAGGCGGAGGATCGCGACGGTCTCCGCCGCGATCTGCTCCCAGTCGCCGGTACGGGTGCGCGCCGCCGGGTCGAGCAGGTAGTAGCGGGCGAGGTTCCGCTGGGTCGCGGGCAGGGCGTCGAAGTCGGTCAGCACCTCGCGGGCCAGGCGGTTGGTGGCCAGGACGTCCGTGCGGCGGCCCAGGACGAAGGCGGGCACGTGGTCGAGGGTCTGCAACATCAGGTGCAGCCCCGGCCTGACCCGCTGCGGGGCGATCGGGGCGTGTCGGGCGGGTCGGGCCAGCAGGTCCGTGAGGTGTTCGCGTTCGGCGGGGTCGAGTTGCAGGGCCTGCGCGAGCGCCTCGGTGACCTCGGGCGACGGGTTGCCTGCGCGGCCCTGCTCCAGCCGGGTGTAGTACTCCGTGCTGACGCCGGCCAGCCGGGCCACCTCGTCGCGGCGCAGGCCCGGCACGCGGCGGGCCCGCCCGTCGGCGGGCAGCCCCGTGCGGTCGGGGGTGATCCTGGCGCGACGTGAGCGCAGGAAGTCGGCTAGCTCGCGGCTGCGGTCCATGGTCTCCAGTGTGGCCCGCCCCGCGTGGCCGCGATGACTCAGGGGTGGCCCTGCCAGTACCTGCCTCGCGATTACCTGCCTGGTCAGGGCACGCTCGGGTGCCCTGCGAAGGGTGCTCTCCCTGATGTGCTGTTGGAGGAACGCGGTCAACCGGCCGCGTGTGACTCTCGAAGGGCGTACCTCATGAGCACCTCTCTTTCCGGACGCGTCGCCGTCGTCACCGGTGCCTCCAGCGGGATCGGCGAGGCCACGGCCGAGCACCTGGCCGGGCTGGGCGCGCAGGTGGCCGTGCTGGCGCGGCGCGCCGAGCGGCTGGACGACCTGGTGGCCCGCATCGAGCGGGCCGGGGGCCGGGCCGTGGCGCTGGCGGCCGACGTGACCGACGCGGCGGCCGTGCGGGCCGCCGCTGAGCGGGTGGCCGCCGAGCTGGGCGGGGCCGACCTGCTGTTCAACAACGCGGGCGTCATGCTGCCCGCACCGATCGAGGAGCTGGCCGCCGGCCAGTGGCAGCGCCAGATCGACCTCAACGTGACGGGTCTGATGAACGTGATCGGCGCGTTCGTCCCCCAGCTCGTACGAGCCGCGGGGGAGCGCGGAGTGGCCGATCTGATCAACACCTCGTCGATCGCCGCGCAGAACATCTTCCCGAACTTCGCCGTCTACTCCGGCACCAAGGCGTTCGTCACGCACCTGTCGCGGCACCTGCGGGCCGAGCTGGGGGCCAAGAACGTGCGGGTCTCGGCGATCGAGCCGGGGATCGTCGGCACCGAGCTGCAGGGGCACGTCACCGACGAGGGGGCGCGGGCGTGGCTGGAGGGGTCGAAGCAGGAGATGGAGTGGCTCACGCCTCAGGACGTCGCGCAGACGGTGGGGTTCGTGGCGAGCCTGCCGCCCCGGGCGAACCTGCAGCAGGTCACCATCATGCCCACCGGCCAGGCGAGCTGACGCCGTCCTGGCGGGGAGCTCACCGCGTGGCCCGTACGATCAGCGCGGCGAGCCGTTCCGCGGCCGGTTCGTCCAGCGGCGCGTGGTCGAGCAGCAGCCGGTACCAGAGCACGCCGTAGACGACGTCCATGAGCAGTTCGAGGTCGGCTCCCTCGGCCAGCTCGCCCCGGGCGGCGGCCCGCTCCAGCACGACCCGCAGCGCGGCCCGCCGCCTGAACAGGAACTTCTCCTTGAACGCGGTCGCGAAGACGGGGTCGAGCAGCGCCTGCGCCATCAGCCCGACCAGGGTGGGGCGCTGCCCCCGCTGCCGGAACGTGGCCGTCAGGAAGGCGAGCAGGTCGTCGGAGAGCGACCCCTCGTCCGGGATCTCGATCGTGGTCTCGGCCCGTTCGAGCAGCGCCTCCAGGACGACGTCCGCCTTGGACGGCCACCACCGGTAGATCGTCTGCTTGCCGCAGCCGGCGCGGCGCGCGATGCCGTCGATGGTCAGTGCGGCGTAGCCGCCGGACTCCAGCTCTTCCAGGGCCGCCGTGAGGATCGCGGTGCGCGTGCCCTCGCTGCGGGGCCGTCCCAGCCGTCGCTCGCCTGTCATGCCGCCCACTTTACAAGACTCATCGTCTCGTATAAAAACGAGACTGAACGTCTAGAAAAGAGGATGGAAGATGCGTGTAGTGATCATGGGTGGCACGGCGGGCATCGGGCTGGCCACGGCGCGGCTGCTGGCGGGCGACGGCGCCGAGGTGATCGTCACCGGCCGCGACCCTGAGAGGCTGGCCGCCGCGAAGGCGAGCGTGGCGGCGGCCGAGCAGGTGGACGGCACCTCGCGGGAGGAGGTGGCCGCCTTCTTCGACCGGGTGGGCGAGCTGGACCACCTGGTGCTCGCCTTCAGCGGCGGCGCCGACGCGATGGGGCCGCTGGCGGAGCTGGAGGTGTCCGCCGTGCGGGACGCGTTCGACGGCAAGCTATTCCCGTACCTCTTCGCCATCCAGCGGGCCCGCGTGACCGGCTCCATCACCATGGTGTCCGCCGCGAGCGCGCGCGCCGCCCTGCCAGGCACGGCGGGGCTGGCCGCCGTGAACGGGGCGATCGAGCGGATCGTGCCGCCGCTGGCCGCCGAGCTGGCCCCGGTGCGGATCAACGCCGTCTCGCCGGGCGTCGTGGACACGGCCTGGTGGTCGTTCCTGCCCGAGGAGCAGCGGCGGGCCCAGTTCGAGGCAGTCGCGGGTACTCTGCCCGCCGGCCGCGTCGGACGGCCGGAGGACGTGGCGGGCGCCATCAGGTACGTGATCGGCGCGCCCTACGTCACCGGCTCGATCCTGCCGGTGGACGGCGGGTTCACCGTGTCCTGACCTCGGCGGCGTTGCGGCTGGTGGAGTCCAGGACGACCGGGAGTGGGTGCGTGCTCAGCGTCTACCGGCCGGCGGGCGCGCCGACGTACGGGGACTTCTCCCAGGCGGGGTGAGCGGTCGCGGGGATCAGACCGGGGATTCACAGGAATGCCTCAGGACAGCGCCGCCCTGAGGCGGGCGGCCAGCTCCTCGGCCTGTTCCCGGGTCCAGGGAAGCACGCCGTTCTCCGCCATCAGGGCGTGGAACTGCTGCTGGTCGTACGGGGTGCCGGGGGGCAGCGGGGCGATGTGCCAGTGCAGGTGGGAGTTGCCCTGCTGACTGCCCAGGGACAGCACGTACGTGCGCTCCGACGGGACGACCGACTCCACGGCCAGGGCCACCTTCCTGACGACGCCCATGATCGCGTGGAACGCCCGCTCGTCGAGGTCGCGTACGACGTGCTCGACGTGCCGCTTCGGGCTCACCAGGACGTAACCGGGCAAGGTGGGGTAGCGCGCCAGGAACGCCAGGTGCTCCTCGTCCTCGTAGACGATCTGCTCCAGCGTGTACTCCGGGTCGCCGGCCACGATGGCGCAGATGAAGCAGCGGCCTGACCGCACGCGTTCCACGTAGGCGGCGACGTCGAAGGGCACCTTCCGCTCAAGATCCATCGCCCGATGATGTCAGGCGGCGGCCTCCACGGTCTCGCGTACGGGCAGGGGGCTCAGCTCGGTCGCGGGCTCGCGGCGGGGCAGGACCCGCGCCGACAGGGCGATCAGCACGCCGAGCACCACGCCGATGCCCAGCGCCGTACGCAGGGAGGTGACGTCCGAGAGGAACCCGATCACCACGGGGCCGAGCAGCAGCCCCGCGTACCCCATGGCCCCCGCCTGGGCGATCGCGGGCCCGGGGGTGTCGGTCGCGGTGCCGGCGAGCGACAGCGTGAGCGGCGAGATGGTCGCCACGCCGAGCCCGACGAAGAACATCGCGGACACCGCCACCACCGCCGCCGGCGCCAGCAGCACGACCGCGAAGAACCCGGCCGTGGCCACCCCGGACACGGTCAGCATGCCGCGCACCCCGAACCGGAGGCGCAGCCGGTCACCCGTGAGCCGGGCGATCAGCATGCCCGCCTCGAAGACCGGGTAGCCGAGCGCCGCCACGGCCTCGGGCGCGCCGAGCTCGTCGCGCAGGTACAGGCCGTTCCAGTCGGCGACGGTGCCCTCGACCATGAACGCGAAGAACATGATGACGCCGAGCAGGTAGACGATGGGCGGCATGCGCCGGCGGCCCGCCTGCGCGGTCTCGGCGGCCGGCGGCTCCGGCAGGTACGTGCGGCCCAGCAGCACCATGACCGGCAGGGACACCAGGGCGATCAACGCCACGTTCGCGGTGAACGGCAGTCCGACGGCGATCGCCAGGCTGCCGAGGCCGCCCGCCGAGATGGCGCCCACGCACCAGCCGGCGTGCATGCCGTTCATCAAGGGCCGCCCGTACGCCTGCTCGACGGCGGAACCCTGGGCGTTCATGGAGACGTCCACGGTGCCGAAGGCCATGCCGAACAGCGCCACGGCCACCAGGAGCAGGGGAAGGTCGGGGGCGACGGCCACGCCGAGGAGGCCGAGTGCCGTCAGGGGGCCGCCTGCCCGCAGGAGCGTCCGGCTGCCCACGCGCGCCATGACGCGGCGCATGGACTGCATGGTCACCAGCGCGCCCAGGCCCCACACCAGCAGGATCGTGCCGACCATGGCTTCGGACAGGCCGAGCTTGTCGGTCAGGGCGGGGATGCGCACGGTCATCGTGCCCACCATCAGGCCGGCAAGGACAAAGGTGAGGATCGCCCCGTAACGGGCATTCCTCAGCTCGCGGGTCATTAGGCCACCTCACAAGAAGTTCAAGAAAAGGGTGGGCGGGGTTGGGGCCGCCCGTGGATGTGTCTTATCTGTCCGGGATACGCACAGGACGCCCTGAGCGCATAGGACGCCCTGAACGCATGAGACGTCCCGAGCGCATGAGGGGGCGCAGAGCAGCGGTGACCAGCCAGGCGGCCGGTCACCGCAAAAGTGTCTGTGGCGCGGAGCCCGTGCCGGTCGGATGCGGGAACTCCGCGAGCCGCGCGGCCGTCAGCGCGACGTGCCGGATGAGAAGGGGAAGGGACTCAGGCGGACGCCGGGGCGATCAGCGCTTTGAGGCGCTGCTCCAGGACCTGGAGGTCAGCCTCCGTGTTCAGCTCCGGGTCGTGGCTGGCCACGTCCCACAAGCCTTCACACGCGAGGCGTACGATCTGCGAGGCCACCGGGTCGGGCTCTTCGTTCAGCTCCTCGCGATGCCATCGGGTCATGGCCTCGCGAAGCGGTGCGAGCAGGAAGAGGTTGCCCGACGCCCCCGTGACGACCGCCCATCGTCGCAGCCGGCCGGAGCGGACGGCGGCGAGGGTGGCACCCAGGTAGCGCTCGGTGTACGTGTCGCCGGGCTGAGCGGCCGTCAGTGCGTCGAAGTCTTCGATCAACCGCTCCACCATGCCCTTGATCAGGGCTTCTTTGGAGCCGTAGTGATAGAGGAGGCCGCCCTTGCTCACGCCCGCCCGGTCGGCCACGGCCGCCAGGGTGAGCGCGGCCGAGCCCTGGTCGCAGAGCAGATCCTCTGCCGCGTCCAACAGCTCGTCCCTTCGCATGCCTCAACTGTACCGTCCGGACGGTACAGTTGCAAGCGAGATACCCTGAGCACGTGACCAGACCGTCTGCCTACCTTGATCATGCGGCGACCACCCCCATGCTGCCCGAAGCGATCGAGGCCATGACGGCTCAACTCAAACGCGTCGGAAATGCTTCCTCCCTGCACGCGACCGGCCGCCAGGTGCGCAGGGTGGTGGAGGAGTCGCGCGAGACGATCGCCGGCGCGCTCGGCGCCCGTCCCAGCGAGGTCGTCTTCACCTCCGGCGGCACCGAGGCCGACAACCTGGCGATCAAGGGTCTCTACTGGGCGCGCCGCCCGCGCAAGCGGGTGCTGATCAGCTCGGTGGAGCACCACGCCGCGCTCGACCCCGCCCACTGGCTGGCCGACAGCCAGGGCGCCGAGGTGGAGCTGCTGGAGGTGGACGAGCACGGCCGCCTGCACCCCGAGACGCTGCGCGCCGCCATCGAGCGTGACCCCGGCGACGTGGCCATGATCAGCATCATGTGGGCCAACAACGAGGTCGGCACCGTCCAGCCCGTCCACGTGCTGGCCGCCATCGCGCACGACCACGGCATCCCGTTCCACACCGACGCCGTCCAGGCCGTCGGGCAGTTGCCCGTGTCCTTCTCGGGCTCGGGGGCCGACGCGCTCACGCTGACCGGCCACAAGATCGGCGGGCCGATGGGGGCCGGGGCGTTGCTGCTGGCCAGGGGCGTGACGCCGGTCTCCGTCCAGCACGGTGGCGGGCAGGAGCGCGACGTGCGCTCCGGCACGCTCGACGCGCCCGCCATCGCGGGGCTCGCCGCCGCCGTCAGCACCGCCGTGCGCGAGCAGGAGGAGCTGGGGCGGCGGCTGGTGGAGCTGCGTGACGAGCTCATCCGCCGCGTCCGCGACGCGGTGCCGGACGTGGTGCTCAACGGCGACCCCGTCAACCGGCTGCCCGGCAACGCGCACTTCTCCTTCCCCGGCTGCGAGGGCGACGCGCTGCTCATGCTGCTCGACGCCAAGGGGGTGGAGTGCTCGACCGGGTCGGCCTGCTCGGCCGGGGTCGCGCAGCCGTCCCATGTGCTGCTGGCCATGGGCGCCGACGCGGCGGCGGCCCGCGGGTCGCTGCGGTTCACGCTGGGGCACACCTCGACGCGCGAGGACGTGGACCGGCTGATCGAGGTGCTCCCAGCCGCGGTCGAACGCGCCCGCCGCGCGGGCCTGGGCTAAGGCGGTCGAGCGCGCCCGGCGTCCGGGCCTGGACTGGACCAGAAACAGGGCTCAGGTCAGGAACGGGGCCACCGCGGTCCAGGCGGGGTCGGAGGTCACGTCCACCCGGGGCTCGCCCTCCTCCCACCCCACGATCAGCTCCTTGGCGTGGATCGCCGCGTCGCCGGTCGGGTCGGCGTACACGTGGATGATCCGATGCCCCTCGGCGCTGAGGTGGGCGGCCAGCACGGCGTCGCCGCGCAGCTTGAGCAGGCGGGCGGCCAGGCGCTCCTCGAAGTCGCGCAGCGCGGTCAGGGAGTCGCCGACCGGCAGGCCGTTCTCGTCGCGGTGCGCGTACGGCAGCGTGATGGCGATGTGCTGGTCGAACAGCGGATGGTCCACCGGCCGCAGCGGGTGGCGGGCGGTGGCGACCAGGGGCGCGCCGGTGCCGGTCTGGCCCTCCAGCAGCACCCACTCCTCCTGCGCGTAGCCGGAGGCCACGTCGGCGACGACGGCGGGCAGGTGCACGGCCGCCACGGAGTCGATCGGCTCGAACGTGACCGCGGTGATCTCGCCCACCCACCTGGCCACGTCGTCCTCGCCGAGCAGCCAGTCGAGGGCCAGCAGCGTGGTCTCCATCCGGGTGTCCTCGTCGAGCTCGCCGAAGATCGGATGGTAGGCGGACACGTCCACCCTGGGCTGGTTGCGGGGCACGCGCAGGCCGAGCGTGAGCTTGTCGAGCTCGAAGACGAAACCGCCCACGTCGAGCCTGAGCTCCGTCGCCTGCGGGTTGGGCTGGCGCGAGGGGTGGAACTCCCACAGCAGGTCGGACGGCGGCGCCGCCTTGGCCCACCGGTGCGCGAGCGAGCGCAGCTCGGCGTCGCCCGCCGCGGTCACCACGAGGGCGTGCGCGGCCTCCTTGCCGGGGGCCACCTCGTAGACCAGCCCCGGGTGGATCGCGGTGACCGCCGGGGTGAGCAGCTCCTCGACCCCCTCGCCGTCGCCCGCGCCCAGCAGGGCGTCGAGCCGTGGCCTGGCCTCCTGCCACCATGTCCAGAATCCGGCGATGGCCTCGGCCGGCCCACCGGCCCCTTCGTCCGCGTCCTTGCGCCCGAACAGTCGCATGGTCGAATACTCCCAGACGGAGGGCATGGTCGCGCACCCCCAGCCGGACAGTACGCTGGAATGGTCATGGGACTGCGTGTGCTTGCCGCCATGTCGGGCGGCGTCGACTCGGCCGTGGCCGCCGCTCGCATAGCCGAGGCCGGTCACGACGTCACTGGTGTCCATCTCGCGCTCTCGGCCAACCCCCAATCCCACCGCACGGGTGCCAGGGGCTGCTGCACGGTCGAGGATTCACGCGACGCTCGGCGGGCCGCCGACGTGATCGGCATCCCCTTCTACATCTGGGACATGGCGGAGCGCTTCCAACGCGACGTCGTCGAGGACTTCGTGGCCGAGTACGCCGCGGGCCGCACCCCCAACCCCTGCCTGCGCTGCAACGAGAAGATCAAGTTCGCGGCGGTGCTCGACAGGGCGCTGGCCCTGGGCTTCGACGCCGTCGCCACCGGCCACCACGCCAAGCTGGTCGACGGCGTCCTGTCGAGGAGCGTCGACCAGGGCAAGGATCAGTCGTACGTGCTCGGCGTGCTCACCCGCCAGCAACTCGGGCACGCGCTGTTCCCGCTGGGCGACTCGACCAAGGCCGAGGTTCGCGAGGAGGCGGCCAGGCGCGGCCTGACCGTCGCCGACAAGCCCGACAGCCACGACATCTGCTTCATCGCCGACGGCGACACCCGCGGCTTCCTGGCCGAGCGGCTCGGCTCGGCCCAGGGGCCCATCGTCGATCAGAGCGGCGAGGTGGTGGGCAGCCACTCGGGAGCGCACGGGTTCACGGTGGGGCAGCGCAAGGGCCTGCGCATCGACCGGCCGGCGCCTGACGGCAGGCCGCGGTACGTGCTGTCCATCGAGCCGGTGTCCAACACGGTGACGGTCGGCCCGCGCTCGGCGCTGCAGGTGAGCACGATCGTCTGCGGCACCCCGGTGTGGAACGGCCCGTCCGGCCGCGACGACCTGACGGTGCAGCTCAGGGCGCACGGCGAGGTCTATCCGTGCCGGTTCGAGGAGCGCGTGGGCGGGCTGTCGATCGAGCTCGACCGGCCCGCCACGGGTGTCGCGGCGGGCCAGGCCGCGGTGCTCTACTCCGGTGCGACGGTGATCGGCTCGGCGACCATCGTCTCGGCGAGCTGAGAAGGCCGGCTAGCTGAGAAGGCCGGCTAGCTGAGCGTGGCCGACTCGCCGACCGGGATGCGGCGGATGTCGGCGCCCTGCTTCTGCGCCTCCATGCGCAGCCAGTTGTCCACCAGCCCGAGGCCGATCTCGCTGTAGAGGCCGTCGTGGGTGGAGTACGCGCGGGCCGGACGGATCTCGCGGAGGTACTCCACCATCTCCGACAGCTTCAGCCACGGCGCCCCGGTCGGCACCAGCAGCGTGCCGACCTCGGCCTGGGGGACGGTGAGCGCGTCACCCGGGTAGAACAGCTCGTCGTCGAGCAGGAAGCCGACATTCTGCACAATGGGCATGTCGGGGTGGTTCTTGGCGTGCCACTCGCCGAACACCTTCACCTGGAACCCGGCCGTCGAGAAGTCGTCGCCGTGCCGCACCACCTGCACCTTGCCCGGCACCTCGGTCAGGTCGGCCGCGACGCCCTCGCAGGTCCAGATCTCCAGCTTGGGCGAGGCCGCCTTCAGCTTCTCGACGTCCACGTGGTCGGCGTGCTCGTGGGTGATGAGCACCGTGTCGGCGCCGTCGAGCGCCGCGCCGTCGCTGAACGAGCCCGGGTCGATCACCAGGACCTTGCCGTTCTTCTCCACGCGTACACAGGCGTGGCCGAACTTCGTGAGCTTCATTCGGCAGAGCCTACGCTTGTGCCCATGTCTACGTGGGAAGCCACCGGGGTCGGTTCGCATCCGGGTGAGGATCATCTTGAGGCGATCAGGGTCGTGTTCGGCGAGGTGCCAGGGCTGCCGTACCTGCCGGAGCTGCCCGCCAGAGGCGTCGGCGCGGACATGGTGGGTCGCACGGCCGCGCTGCTCGTCGATCTGCCCGTGGAGGTGCAGCCGTCCGGGTGGCGGCTGAGCGACCGGCCGGGGCGCGACCACCGGCGGGCCGTCGATCATCTGCGGCGCGACCTCGACGGGCTGGAGGAGCTCGGCCACGACTACGCGGGGCCGCTGAAGGTGCAGGTCTGCGGGCCGTGGACGCTGGCCGGGTCGATCGAGCTGAAGTTCGGCGACAAGATGCTCTCGGACGCGGGCGCCGTCCGCGACCTGACCGCCTCGCTGGCCCAGGGGGTGGCCGAGCACTGCGCCGAGATCCGGCGGCGGCTGCCGGGCGTGAGCGAGATCGTGCTCCAGCTCGACGAGCCCGGGCTGCCGGGAGTGCTGGCGGGCACGGTGCCGACCGCCTCGGGGTTCGGGCGGCTGGCGGCGGTCGAGGAGTGGCGGGTGGAGGACTCACTGGGCTCGTTCGAGTCGCCGGTGATCCACTGCTGCGCGCCGGGCGTGCCGTTCGCGCTGCTGCGCAGGGCGGGGGTGCGGGGCGTCTCGGTGGACGCGGCGATGCTGCGGCGCAGGGACGACGACCGGCTGGGCGAGCTGTTCGAGGCGGGCGCGACGCTGTTCATGGGGGTCGTGCCGGGTACGGACACGCGGCTGGCCGGGCCGGGCGTGGTGGCCAAGCCGGCGCTGGAGCTGTGGCGGCGGCTGGGGTTCGCGCCCGACCGGCTGGCCTCGCAGGTCGTGCTGACCCCGGCCTGCGGGCTGGCGGGGGCCTCTCCGGCGTACGCGCGGGCGGCGCTGGCGGCCTGCCACAAGGCGGCGCAGGTGCTCAGGGACGATCCGCGGGAGGGTTGAGCGGTGGTTCTGTCGGTGCTCGGCGATAGCGTTTGCACAGGTCGTCGTACGGAAGGGGGCCCACGTGGCTGAGGTCGAGGGTGTGCCGGTCGAGGTGTTGAAGCGGCACGCGGAGCTCAGTGAGCTGGTCGAGGACGCCCGCTGGCGTTACTACGTGCTCGACCAGCCGACGGTGAGCGACGCCCAGTTCGACGGGTGGTTCAAGGAGCTGCTCGCGCTGGAGGAGGCGCATCCGACGCTGCAGACGCCCGATTCGCCCACCCAGAAGGTGGGCGCGCCGGTGTCGGGCGATTTCGCCAAGGTTCAGCACCTCAACCGGATGGAGAGCCTCGACAACGCCTTCACCGCTGACGACATCGCGGCCTGGCAGGCGCGGGCCGAGCGGCTGGCCGAGGGCGACCCTGGTCCCTACCTGTGCGAGCTGAAGATCGACGGGCTGGCCGTGGCGCTCGTCTACCGGGACGGCAAGCTGGAGCGCGGCGCGACCCGCGGCGACGGGCGCACGGGTGACGACGTGACGGCCAACGTCCGCACGATCAAGGGCGTTCCGCACCGGCTGACGGGCGACGACGTCCCGAGCCTGGTCGAGGTCCGCGGCGAGGTCTACATCCCGGTCGAGGATTTCAAGCAGCTCAACGAGCAGCTCGTGGAGCAGGGCAAGCCGCCGTTCGCCAACCCGCGCAACTCGGCGGCGGGCACGCTGCGGCAGAAGGACCCGCGCGTCACGGCCCAGCGGCCGTTGCGGATGCTGGTGCACGGCATCGGCGTCTGGGAGGGCACGCAGGAGCCGCGGGCGCAGTCGCACTGCTACGACCGGCTGCGGGAGTTCGGGCTGCCGGTCAGCGACCTGGTCAAGGTGGTGCCGGGGCTCGACGAGATCAACGAGTTCATCGAGCACTACCACGCGCACCGGCACGACCCGGCCTACGAGATCGACGGCGTGGTGGTGAAGGTCGACGACTTCCGCACGCAGCGGGAGCTGGGCTCGACCTCGCGGGCGCCGCGCTGGGCGATCGCCTTCAAGTATCCGCCGGAGGAGGTCAACACCAAGCTGCTCGACATCCAGGTGGGCGTGGGCCGCACCGGCCGGGTGACGCCCTTCGGGGTGATGGAGCCGGTGGTGGTGTCGGGCTCGACCGTCGAGCGGGCCACGCTGCACAACGCCGCGATCGTGGTGAAGAAGGGCGTGCTCATCGGCGACACGGTGGTGCTGCGCAAGGCGGGCGACGTGATCCCGGAGATCGTCGGCCCTGTCACGGCGCTGCGCGACGGGTCAGAGCGGGAGTTCGTGATGCCCACGCACTGCCCGGAGTGCGGCACGGAGCTGGCCTACGAGAAGGAGGGCGACGCCGACCTGCGCTGCCCCAACGCGCGGGGCTGCCCGGCGCAGATCCGCGAGCGCATCTTCTTCGCGGCGGGCCGGCGCGCGCTCGACATCGACGGGCTCGGCTACGTCGCGGCCACCGCACTGACCCAGCCGCTGCCGCCGCAGCAGCCGGTGGTGCGCACCGAGGCCGACCTGTTCGACCTGACGCTGGAGCAGCTCATCCCGATCAAGTCGGTGGTCCGCGACCAGGACACCGGCCTGCCCAAGATCGACCCCAAGACGGGCGAGGAGAAGGTCGTCACGTTCTTCTCCAACCTCAGCGGCGAGCCCAGCCAGAACGCGCTGCGCCTGATGGAGGAGCTGGAGCGGGCCAAGGAGTGCTCGCTGGCGCAGGTGCTGGTGGCCCTGTCGATCCGGCACGTCGGCCCGCCGACCGCGCGGGCGCTGGCCGACGCGATGCGCTCGATCGACGCCGTCATGAACGCCTCGGAGGAGGAGCTGGCCGCGGTCGAGGGCATCGGGCCCAGGGTGGCGGCCACGATCAAGGAGTGGTTCGAGGTCGACTGGCACCGGGAGATCATCGAGCGGTGGCGCGCGGCCGGGGTCCGCATGGAGGACGAGCCGGCGCCGGAGAAGGGCCCGCAGACGCTGGAGGGGCTGACGTTCGTGGTGACGGGCACGCTGGAGGGCTACACGCGTGACACCGCCGCCGAGGCGCTGACCAGCAGGGGCGGGAAGGTCTCCGGGTCGGTGTCGAAGAAGACGTCGTTCCTGATCGCGGGGGAGAACGCCGGGTCGAAATACGACAAGGCGGTCACCCTCGGCGTGCCGATCCTCGACGGGGCCGGGTTCGAGGTGCTGCTGGAGGAGGGTCCTGAGGCGGCGGCCGGGGTGGCCGTGACGCCGGAGGGCTAGCCTCACGATCGAGGAGGGGTCTGTCCGCGGGTGACGCGGGCAGGCCCCTTCGCCGTTGTGTGTTCGGTTTGCTACTGAGGGTGCTTTTTGGGTATATGTCGGAAGAGAGAATTACGGACCGTACGCGGTTGGTTTCGCGAAGTGGGGTGAAGGTCGTACCCTCCCATAGTGACCTAATGGGGGTTCTGTTACCGATGACTGACCCAACCGACACCCGCGACACCGGACCACGCGTCGGCACACCCTTGTGGGGCTACCTCGCGGGCATCACTGTGATCGGCTTCACCGCCCTGGTGGTGGCCATGCTCAGGCTGGACTCGGCCGGGGTGGCCGGGCTCGCCCGCACGCCGCTGTTCTGGGTGCTGGCCGTGCTGGTGGTCCTGGGAGAGCTGCGGCCCGTCATGGTGTCGTCCGCGACGGCCGTGGGCGGCACGTACCCGTCCACCATGTTCACCTTCGCCGTGCTGCTGCACCTCGGGCTGCCCGTGGCGGTGCTGATGCAGGCCGTCGCCGTCGTGATCAACGGCGTGGTGACGCGCAGGTCCTGGCACCGGGTCATGTTCAACATCGCCCAGTCCACGCTCGCGCTCACCGCCGCCGCCGTGGTGCTGGGGACGTTCGGCATCGTGCCGAGCCCCGCCGAACCGTGGGTGCCCGGCGGGGGCGATCTGCTGGCGATCGCGCTGTCCGGCATCGCCTACTTCGGCACCAGGGCCACCCTCGTGAGCGGCGCGGTCGCGCTGCACGAGCGGCGCTCGATCATGCGGGTGGTGAAGGTCACCGTCGGCCCGCAGAGCCTCGTCTACACCGGCCTGCTCGGCCTGGCGCCCTTGGTCGTGGTGGTCATGAGCCACTCGCCCGGCCTCGTGCCGCTCTTCGTCGCCCCGCTGGCCGCCGTCTACTTCACCGCCACGCTGTCCATGCGCCGCGACCACCAGGCCATGCACGACGAGCTGACCGGCCTGCCCAACCGCAAGATGCTCATCGTCAGCACCGAGGAGGCGCTGGCCGAGTCGCGCCAGGACGAGCGGGTCGGGCTGTTCCTGCTGGACCTCGACCGGTTCAAGGAGGTCAACGACACGCTGGGGCACCCCGTGGGCGACCGGCTGCTGCAGCTCATCGCGCACCGGCTCACCCACTCCGTGCGGCCCGGCGACGTCGTGGCCAGGCTGGGCGGCGACGAGTTCGCCGTGCTGCTGCCCTCGATCAGGGACGCGCACGCGGCCAGGGAGGTGGCCGCCCGGCTGCGGGCCGCGCTCACCGAGCCCGTCCGCCTGGAGGGCATGACCTTCGACCTCGACGCGTCCGTCGGCATCGCGCTCTACCCCGACCACGCGCCCGACTTCGAGCTGCTGCTGCAACGCGCCGACGTGGCCATGTACCTGGCCAAGGAGGGCCGCACCGGCGTCGAGCTCTACCAGCCCGACAAGGACCGCAACTCGCCCGAGCGACTCACCCTGCTCGGCGACCTGCGCCGCGCCATCGACAACCGCGAGCTGCGCCTGCACTACCAGCCCAAGGTGGGGCTGGGCGGCGGCGACGTCCAGGGGGTCGAGGCGCTGCTGCGCTGGCGGCATCCGGTGCACGGGCCGATCGCGCCGTCCGACTTCGTGCCGCTGGCCGAGCAGTCGTACCTGATGCGGCAGCTCACCGCGTACGTCATCGAGGAGGCCCTGGAGCAGGCCGCGGCCTGGTGGCACACCGGGCTGCGGGTGCAGATCTCCGTGAACATCTCCGCCCGCGACCTGCTCGCCTCCGCGCTGCCCGAACAACTGGAGGTGGGCCTGGCCAGGTACGGCCTGCCGCCCGCGGCCATCCAGCTGGAGGTCACCGAGCGCATCCTGACCGGCGACCAGGCCTACACGCAGGAGACCATCAAGGCGCTGGCCGCGCTCGGCGTCCCCCTGGCGCTCGACGACTTCGGCACCGGCTACTCCTCGCTGATCAGGCTCCAGCGGCTGGCCGTGTCGGAGGTCAAGATCGACGCCTCGTTCGTGCGCCGGATCGCCGAGTCCGAGGACGACTACCGCATCGTGCGCTCCATCGTCGACCTGGTCCGCTCGCTCGGGCTGCGGTCGGTCGCGGAGGGCGTGGAGTCGGACGACGTGGCGATGCGGCTGGTGGAGATGGGCTGCGACGTGGGGCAGGGCTGGCTGTTCTGCCACCCGATGCCGGCCGAGGAGGCCGCGGTGTGGCTGCGCGACCGGGCGGGCGCCTCCGTCGAGTACGGGTACCAGCCCGAGGTCAGCAGCTCGGCCTAGCGATAAAGGTTCGGGGCTGCTAGGTCAAGCCCCCTAGGATGGCAGTGTCCAAAGACTCCATCCACGAAACGGGTTCAACGACTCATGTCCGCCATAACCCGCGACGAGGTCGCCCACCTGGCTCGGTTGTCCAGGCTGGCGCTCACCGACGACGAGCTCGATCACTACGCCACCCAGCTCGATGCCATCATCGAGTCGGTCGCGAAGGTGGCCGAGGTCGCCGCCGAGGACGTGCCGCCTTCGTCGCACGCGCTTCCGCTGACCAATGTCTTCCGTGCCGACGAGGTGCGACAGTCCCTGACGCCCGACCAGGCGCTCTCCGGCGCCCCCGCCGTCGAGGACGACCGCTTCCGGGTGCCGCGCATCCTCGGGGAGGAGGCATGAGTTTGATCCGCAAGACCGCCGCCGAGCTGGGCTCGATGATCGCCGCGGGCGAGGTGTCGGCCGAGGAGGTGGCCGCGGCGCACCTCGACCGGATGGCCGAGGTGGAGCCCAAGGTCAAGGCGTTCCTGCACGTCGATCGCGAGGTCACGCTGGAGCAGGCGCGCGCCGTGGACGCCAGGCTCCGGGCCGGCGAGAAGCTGGGGCCGCTGGCCGGCGTGCCGATCGCGCACAAGGACATCTTCACCACGCGCGACATGCCGACGACGGCCGCCTCCAAGATCCTGGAGGGGTGGCGGCCGCCGTACGACGCGACCGTCACCGCCCGCCTGCGCGAGGCCGGGCTGGTCATCCTGGGCAAGACGAACCTCGACGAGTTCGCCATGGGCTCCTCGACGGAGAACTCCGCCTACCACGCCACCCACAACCCGTGGGACCTGACGAAGATCCCCGGCGGCTCCTCCGGCGGCTCCAGCGCGGCTGTCGCCGCCTACGAGGCGCCGCTGTCCACGGGCACCGACACCGGCGGCTCGATCCGGCAGCCCGCCGCCGTCACCGGCATCGTCGGCATGAAGCCGACCTACGGCGGCTCGTCCCGTTACGGCCTGATCGCCTTCGCCAGCTCGCTCGACACGCCGGGGCCGTTCGCCCGCAACGTGCTCGACGCGGCGCTGCTGCACGAGGCGTTCTCCGGCCACGACCCGATGGACTCCACCTCGATCGACGCGCCCGTGCCGTCGGTCGTCGAGGCCGCCAGGAACGCCGACGTGGCCGGCATGCGGATCGGCGTCGTCAAGGAGTTCGGCGGCGAGGGCTACCAGGCCGGCGTGCTGGCCCGCTACCACGAGGCCGTGCAGCTCCTGGAGTCGCTCGGCGCCAAGGTCGTCGAGGTCTCCTGCCCGTCCTTCACCACCGCGCTGCCCGCCTACTACCTGATCGCGCCGTCGGAGTGCTCGTCCAACCTGGCGCGCTTCGACGCGATGCGCTACGGCCTGCGCGTCGGCGACGACGGCACCCGCAGCGCCGAGGAGGTCATGGCGCTGACCAGGGCCGCCGGGTTCGGTCCCGAGGTCAAGCGGCGCATCATGCTGGGCACGTACGCGCTGTCGAGCGGCTACTACGACGCCTACTACGGCCAGGCCCAGAAGGTGCGCACGGTCATCGCGCGCGAGTTCGAGGCCGCCTACCAGCAGGTCGACGTGCTGGTGTCGCCGACCACGCCGACCACGGCGTTCCCGATCGGCGAGCGCGCCGACGACCCGATGGCGATGTACCTCGCCGACCTGTGCACGATCCCGTCCAACCTGGCGGGCAACGCGGCCATGTCGGTGCCGTGCGGCCTGGCCGACGAGGACGGCCTGCCGGTGGGCCTGCAGATCATGGCCCCGGTCCTGGCCGACGACCGCTGCTACCGCGTCGGCGCGGCCGTGGAGCAGGCGCTGGAGAGCCGCTGGGGCGGCAGCCTGCTGTCCAAGGCCCCGGAGCTGTAGGGCGAGACGCACATGCACCGATCTGAACGAAGGACCTCACGATGACTGCCGGCACGATCATGCCGTACGACGAAGCGCTCGAGCGCTTCGAGCCGGTGCTCGGCCTCGAGACGCATGTCGAGCTGGGCACCAAGTCGAAGATGTTCTGCGGTTGCAAGACGACCTTCGGCGCCCCGCCCAACACGCAGGTCTGCCCGACCTGCCTGGCCTTCCCCGGCGCGCTGCCGGTGGCCAACGCCCAGGCCATCGAGTCGACGATCCGCATCGGCCTGGCGCTCAACTGCTCGATCGCCGAGTGGTGCCGCATGGCCCGGAAGAACTACTTCTATCCGGACATGCCGAAGAACTACCAGATCTCGCAGTACGACGAGCCGCTCTGCTTCGACGGCTACCTCGACGTCGAGGTCGGCGGCCAGACGGTGCGGATCGAGATCGAGCGGGTGCACCTGGAGGAGGACACCGGCAAGTCCACCCACGTGGGCGGCTCGACCGGGCGCATCCACGGGGCCGACTACTCGATCGTCGACTACAACCGCGCGGGCATCCCGCTGGTCGAGATCGTGACCAAGCCCATCCCCGGCACCGACCGGCTCGCGCCCGAGGTGGCCAAGGCGTACGTCACCGAGCTGCGCGAGATCATGCGTTCGCTGGGCGTCTCCGACGTGCGTATGGAGGAGGGCTCGCTGCGGTGTGACGTGAACGTCTCGCTGATGCCGCGCGGCTCGTCCGAGTGGGGCACCCGTACGGAGACGAAGAACGTCAACTCGCTGCGCAGCGTCGAGCGGGCGGTGCGCAGCGAGATCGAGCGGCAGGCGGCGATCCTGGCCGAGGGCGGCAAGATCTTCCAGGAGACCCGGCACTTCCACGAGGACACCGGCACCACCACGTCGGGCCGGTCCAAGGAGGAGGCGCAGGACTACCGCTACTTCCCCGAGCCCGACCTGGTGCCGATCGCGCCCGACACGGCGTGGGTGGCCGAGCTGAAGGCGGCCCTGCCGGAGCTGCCGTCGGTCAAGCGCAAGCGGCTGCAGGCCGAGTGGGGCCTGTCCGACCTGGACATGCAGGCCATGCACAACGCCGACGCGATCGAGCTGGTCGAGGCCACGGTCGCGGCCGGCGCGCCGGCGGCCGACGCGCGCAAGTGGTGGATGGGTGAGCTGGCGCGAAAGTCCAACGAGAGCGGCACGCCGCTGGCCGACCTGCCGATCACGCCGGAGCAGATCGCCCGGGTGACCGAGCTGGTGGCCTCTGGCGCGCTCAACGACAAGCTGGCGCGCGAGGTGCTGGAAGGCGTGCTGGCCGGTGAGGGCACGCCGGACGAGGTGGTCGAGCGGCGCGGCCTGAAGATCGTCAACGACGAGGGCGAGCTGTCGGCGATCATCGACCAGGTGCTGGCCGACAACGCCGACGCGGCCGAGAAGGTGCGCTCCGGCAAGATCGCCGCGGCGGGCGCGCTCGTCGGCGGCGTCATGCGGGCCAGCAAGGGCAAGGCCGACGCCGCCAGGGCCCGGGAGCTGATCCTGGAGAAGCTGGGCGTCTCCGAGTAGCTGAGACCGGTTGGCCCCGTCGATCCGGACAGATCGGCGGGGCCACTCCAAGAACCACGATGAGGATGCCCGGCCCGGGCCCCGGCTACTCCTCGTTGCGCGGCGCCGGGGCGAAGCCGCGCCGGGCCAGGAGCTTCCTGAACAGCGGCGTCAGCAGCGCCAGCGCCGACAGGGCGAGCAGCACGGCCGCGATCGGGCTGCGCACCAGCACGCTCACGTCGCCCGCCCCGATGGCCAGTGCCCGGCGGAGCTGGATCTCCGCCATCGGGCCGAGGATCATCCCGATCACCGCGGGCGCGACGGGCAGGCCGAAGCGCCGCATGGCGTAGCCGAGCAGGCCGAGCACGTACAGCACGAACAGGTCGACCACGGTGCCGTTCAGCGCGTAGACGCCGAGGGCGGCGAAGAGCACGATCCCGGCGTACAGGTACGGGCGGGGGATGCGCAGGACGCGCGCCCAGAGCGGGGCCATCGGCAGGTTCAGCACCAGCAGCATCGCGTTGCCGATGAACAGCGACGCGATCATGCCCCACACCAGGGCCGGGTTGTGGTCGAAGAGCTGCGGCCCCGGCTGCAGGCCGTACTGCTGGAAGGCGGCCAGCAGGATCGCGGCCGTGGCCGAGGTGGGCAGGCCCAGCGTGAGCAGCGGCACCAGGGTGCCGGCCGCGGAGGCGTTGTTGGCCGCCTCGGGGCCCGCGACGCCCTCGATGGCGCCCCTGCCGTACTCCTCGCGCGCCACGCCGCGGGCCAGGCGCTTCTCGGCCGCGTACGACAGGAACGTCGGGATCTCGGCCCCGCCGCCGGGCAGCGCGCCGAACGGGAAGCCCAGGGCGGTGCCGCGCAGCCAGGGCCGCCAGGAGCGGCGCCAGTCGGCGCGGCCCATCCACGCCCGGCCCACCGGCACCACCTCGGGAGGCGCGTGGCGCAGGCGGGAGGCCACGTACAGGGCCTCGCCGAGGGCGAACAGGCCGACCGCGACGATCACCACGTCGATGCCGTCGAGGAGCTGCGGGATGCCCATCGTCAGCCGGGCCTGGCCGGTCTGCTGGTCGATGCCGATCAGGCCGATCACCAGGCCGAGGCCGAGCGAGGCCAGGCCGCGCACGATCGAGCGGGACAACACCGACGACACGGCCGTGAAGGCCAGGATCGCCAGCGCGAAGTAGTCCTCGGGGCCGAACGCGATCGCGAAGCTCACCACCGCGGGCGCCGCCACGACCAGGAGCGCCGTGGCGATGGTGCCGGCCACGAACGAGCCGATCGCGGCCGTGGCCAGCGCCTGGGCGGCGCGGCCCCGCCTGGCCATCTTGTTGCCCTCCAGCGCCGTGATCATCGAGGACGACTCGCCGGGGGTGTTGAGCAGGATGGAGGTGGTGGAGCCGCCGTACATGCCGCCGTAGTAGATCCCGGCGAACATGATGAACGCGCTGGCCGGCGGCACCGTGAAGGTGATCGGCAGCAGCAGCGCCACGGTCATCGCGGGGCCGATGCCGGGCAGCACGCCGACCAGGGTGCCGAGGGTGACGCCGATGAGCGCGTACAGGAGGTTGACGGGGGTGAGCGCGGCGGCGAAGCCGTCGAGCAGGAGCTGCAGCGAGGTCACGGCGCGAACACCCCGCCCGGCAGGTTCACGCCCAGGCCGTGCACGAACAGCAGGTACGTCGCCACGCCCATGACCACGGCCACCACGGCGGCCCGCACCTTGTGCTCGGCCCCGAGCACCACCGACAGGCCGAAGAACAGCAGGCTCGCGCCGACGATCCAGCCGAGCAGGTCGAGGAGCGCGGCGAAGGCCAGGAAGACGCCGCTGACCAGGCCGACGCTGCGCCAGTCGGTGGGCGCGGCGGCGTCCACGTCCTCGCTCTCCTCGGGGTCGCCGTGCCCGCCGCGCAGCACGTCGGCCACGTAGAACAGGCCGATGACCACCATGGCGCCGCCCACCAGCATGGGGAAGAAGCGCGGCCCGACGCCGAGCTGGGAGGCCGCCGCCGACACGTCCAGCGTGCCGATCACCACGAGCACGCCCAGCACCAGCACCACGACCGCCAGCCCGAGCTCGGGCCGCCACCGGGACCTGATCATCAGGAGACGAGCCCCATCTCGGCGATGATGGCCTTGACCCGGGTCTGCTCGGCGGCGAGGAAGTCGGCGAACTGCTGCCCGGTCTGGAAGGAGTCGATCCAGCCGTTCTTGGCGACCGCGTCCTTCCACGGCTGCGAGCCGTGCATCTTGGTGACCGCGTCCGTCAGGGCCTTCTTGTCGGCCTCGGACAGGCCGCCGGGGGCGACGAAGCCGCGCCAGTTGGCCAGCACGACGTCCAGCCCGCCCTCCTTGAGCGTGGGGGCGTCCAGACCGGCCACCCGCTCGGCGGAGGTCACGCCGAGGGCGCGCAGCTTGCCGGACTTGACGTGCTCGGCGAACTCGGCCACGCCCGAGATGCCCGCGCTGACCTTGTTGCCGAGCAGCTCGTTCAGCGCCTCGCCGCCGCCCGAGTGGGCGATGTAGTTGACCTGCTTGGGGTCCACGCCGGCGGCCTTGGCCATCAGCCCGGCCACGATGTGGTCGGTGCCGCCCGCCGAGCCGCCCGAGATCGACACCTTCGCCGGGTCGGCCTTCCAGGCCGCCACCAGGTCGGCCAGCGACTTGTACGGCGACGCGGCCGGCACCACGACCAGCTCGTACTCCTCGGTCAGCTTGGCGATGGGGGTGGTCTCAGCGAGCGTGACCTTGGACTTGTTCTGCTCGATGGCGCCGACCATGACCAGGCCCATGGTCATCAGCAGGTCGCCGTTGCCCTTCTCGCCGGCGAGCTGCGCCAGGCCGATCGTGCCGCCCGCGCCGGGCACGTTGTAGACCTCGACCTTGCGCTGCGGGTCGGCCGCCTTGAACGCCTGCTCCGCCGTACGGGACGTCTGGTCCCAGCCGCCGCCGGGCGCGGCGGGGGCCATGATGCGCAGGGGGCCGGCGGCGGAGGCGCCGCCGCCCGACTGGCCGCACGCGGTCAGCGCGCCGAGGGAGAGTGCCGCGAGAGCGGCGAGTACGCGCAAGCGCATGATCACTCCAGGGGGGATTTTCACCGTTATGGAACTGGCATGGTGAAGTCCCGGCCCCGACGCGTACAGCCTTTGCACGCTTGGCGTCATAGTGGTCGTATTGGTCGCGACCCGGACGTGACCTGGGTTTGTTTCCATGGGCAGCGTGAGACGGGTTCGTGACGCCTCCCTGGGGACCCAGTTGTTCGTCCTCCAGATGGTGATCGTGCTGCTGGCCGTCGGCGGCACCGGCGGCGTGTGGGCCGAGCACACGCGTGCCCAGCTCGACGAGCTGCACCAGCAGCGGGCGCTGGCGATCGCGCAGGCGGTGGCCGGGCTGCCCGAGGTCAGGCGGGCGTTCACGCTGGAACGCCCCGAGGTCGTGCTGCAGCCGCTGGCGGTGAGCGTCCAGCACGAGACCGGCGCCGACTACGTGGTGATCGCCAACACCGAGCAGGAGCGCTACGCCCACCCCAACGCGACCCTGATCGGCAAGCGGCTGTCCACCGACGGCAGCACGGTGCTGCGCACGGGCCGGAGCTGGGTCGGCACCGAGACCGGCACGATCGGCACCACGGTCAGGGGCAAGGCGCCGATCCGCGACGAGTACGGCACGGTCATCGGCCTCGTCTCGGTCGGCGTGCTGGAGACCACGGTCATCAGCCAGGTCTTCCAGGCGCTGCCGCCGCTGATCTGGACGGCGCTGGCGGTGCTGCTGGCCGGGCTGGCCCTGGCCGTGCTGATCACCGCGCGGGTGCGCAGGCAGACGTTCGGGCTGGAGCCGCGCGAGATCGCGGCGCTGCTGGAGCAGCGCGAGGGCGTGCTGCACGGCGTCAAGGAGGGCGTGCTCGCGCTCGACCTGGCAGGCAGGGTGACGCTGGTCAACGACGCCGCCCGTGAGCTGCTCGGGGACGTCGGCGAGGACCTGACGCAGATGCCGGTCTCCGAGCGCATGCGTGACGTGCTCGGCGGCGCCGACCCAGGCGAGGACCGCATCGTGCTGCACGGCGACCGCGTGCTGGTGCTCAACCGCACCCCCGTCTGGGTGCGCGAGCGCCACCGCGGCTGGGTGGTCACCCTGCGGGACCGCACCGAGCTGATCCGCCTGGCCCGCGAGCTGGACGACGCCTCCAGCGCGACCGAGGCGCTGCGGGCGCAGGCGCACGAGTTCGCCAACCGCATGCACACCGTGGTCGGGCTGCTGGAGCTGGGCGAGCACGAGGCGGCCGTCGGCTTCATCACCCGCATCACCCACGGCGCCTACGCCACCGGCCTGCGCGAGCGCATCCAGGACCCCACGCTCGCCGCCCTGCTGCTGGCCAAGTCGGCCGAGGCGGCCGAGCGCGGCGCCGAGCTGGTGCTCGCCGACGACTCCTCGGTGCCCGACGGCCTGCTCGGCGACCCGCGCGACGCGGTCCTCGTGGTCGGCAACCTGGTCGCCAACGCCATCGACGCGCTCGACGGCGCGCAGGGCACGATCGAGGTCTCGGTGCGGGCCGACGCGGGCGGGCTGCGCGTGCGGGTCGGCGACTCGGGCCCCGGCATCGCGCCCGGCCTGGTGGAGGAGGTCTTCAGGGAGGGCTTCACGACGAAGGCCGCCCAGTCGGGGCCGCGCGGGCTGGGGCTGGCGCTGACCCGGCAGGTCTGCCTGCGCAGAGGCGGCTGGGTACGTGTACGGAACGCGGGCGGGGCGGTCTTCACCGCGCTGCTCCCGGCGAAGGCAGGCTCATGATCGGCGTACTGGTCGTCGACGACGACTTCATGGTCGCCCGCATCCACAGCGGCTACGTGAGCCGGGTGCCGGGCTTCAGCGTCCTGTCCGTCGCGCACAGCGGCGCCGGCGCGCTCGCGGCGGCGGCCGAGCTGCGGCCCGACCTCGTGCTGCTCGACATCTACCTGCCCGACATGTCCGGCCTGGAGGTGCTCAAGGCGCTGCACGACGTGGACGTCCTCATGGTCAGCGCCGCCCGCGACGTGCCCACCGTCAGGGAGGCCATGCGCGGCGGCGCGGTCAACTACCTCATCAAGCCGTTCACCGCCGCCGCCCTGGCCGAGCGCCTCCAGCAGTACGCCGACACCCGCCACCGCCTGACCGCCATCGGCGCCGAGGCCCGCCAGGACGACGTGGACCGGCTCTTCGGCACGCCCAAGACCGCCGTGCCCATGCCGAAAGGGTTGTCGGCGGCCACCTGCGCGCTGGTCGCCGATACCCTGCGGGATGCGGGCCGCGACCTGTCAGCCGCCGAGGCTGCCGAGCTCACGGGCCTGTCGCGGGTCAGCGCCCGCCGTTATCTGGAACACCTGTGCGCGGCGGGGCAGGCCGAGTTTCGGCCACGTTACGGCACGGCCGGCCGGCCTGAACATCGCTACCGGTGGCTAGGTTGACACATTTCCGTAGCCATTTCCCGTGACATATGCGGATCCCCGTGCCTTACTGTTGCCTGAGACTTGGCTGCGGACCGGGAGGAGATTGAGGCGTGCGTAACGCCGGACCGATCGAATCACCGACCGACCCGTTCGCCTCGGTGCCCTTACCGACGTCGGCCGTCTCCAGAAAGCCGCGGATCGAAGGACTGCCCCCGGGAGTCTCCCGGGACATCTTCGGACCGCCGGAGAGACAGGAACCCCGGCCGGCCCAAGGCCCGAGCGCTCCGGGCGGTCCGGCGGGCAACGGCGCACTGCCACCGGTGGCGCCGCCCGCGCAGCCCTGGCCCATGGCCGCGGAGAAGGACCAGAAGGCCCAGCCCGTCGCCGCGTTCGGCATGCCGGAACGGCCCTCGCCGTTCGAGCCGGAGCCGCCCCGCCGCGGCCGGCTGCTGCCGAGCCTCGTCGTCCTCGTGCTGGTGCTGGCCGCGCTCGCGTACGTGGTGCCGGCCGTGCTCATGTCCGGCTCCGTCCTGCGCGGCACCCACGTGTCCGGCGTGGACATCGGCGGCCTCACCGTGACGCAGGCCGCCGACAAGCTCCGCACCGAGCTGGGCGCCAAGCTCGCCAAGCCCGTCATCGCCGACATCGGCGGCAAGAAGGACACGATCCAGCCGGACGAGGCCGGGCTCGAACTCGACGTCGTCGCCACCATCGGGCAGGCGCCCAGCGGGTTCCCCAGCCCCGAGGAGGTGTGGCGCGGGCTCGTCGGCAGGACCGACCTCCAGCCCAAGATCACCGTCGACTCCTCCCAGCTCACCAGGACCGTCGAAGGCCTGGCGGAGAGCATCGACAAGCCCGCCGTCGAGGGGCGCGTGACCTTCACCGGCCTGCAGCCCAGGGCCCGCCAGCCCGAGGACGGCGTGCTGCTCGACAGGGACGACGCCGTGAGCCGGGTCAGCGAGGCCTTCCTGAACGGCGGCGGCACCGTCGTCCTCACGCTCAGGCCCGCCAAGCCCGCCACCACCCCCGAAGCCGTCACCGCGGCCGTCGCCAAGGCCAAGGCCGCCGTCGCCGCGCCGCTCACGCTGACGCTCGACGGCAAGCAGGTGCAGGTCCCGCCGGCCATGATCGCCGCGAACCTCACCTTCAACGCCGACGGCGACGGCTCCCTCGTGCCCCAGTTCGACGCCGAGAAGGTGCTCGCCTCCGTCGAGGGCAACCTCGTGGACGCGGCGCAGCAGCCGCGCGACGCCTCCTACCAGATCGTGGACGGCAAGCCCGTCCTGGTGCCCGCGCGCGCGGGCCGCGGCGTCAACGACAAGCTGCTGGCCAGGGACGCCGAGAAGGTGTTCGCCGAGGGCGGGGCCCGCGCGATCCCGGTCCGGCTCGGCACCGTCGCGCCCACCGTGGAGACCACGCAGATCCAGGGGCTCGGCATCAAGGAGCTCGTGGGCGAGTTCACCACCACGTTCGACTGCTGCCAGCCCCGGGTGAAGAACATCCAGCTCATGGCGCAGAAAGTGGACGGGTACCTGGTCAAGCCGGGCGACACCTTCTCCGTCAACGACGTGCTGGGGGAGCGGACCGTCGAGGACGGGTACGTCGAAGCCGGGCAGATCGTCGGCGGCCGGATGGTCAACATCGTCGGCGGCGGCGGGTCGCAGTTCGCGACCACCATGTACAACGCGGCGTTCTTCGGCGGCTTCGACGACGTCGAGCACCAGCCGATGGACTACTACGCGCCGCGCTACCCGGCCGGGCGCGACGTGGCGCTGCTCCACCCCGACCTGGACCTGAAGTGGCGCAACGACTCCGAGCACGGCGTGCTGATCAAGACCGCGTCCACCGCGACGTCGGTGACGGTGTCGCTGTGGAGCACCAAGCGCTACGACAAGGTCGAGGCCGTGGAGTCGGAGCGGCGGGACTTCACGCCGTTCCGGCGGGAGAGCAGCTCGGCGGCCGACTGCCTGCCGACTGTGGGGGAGCAGGGGTTCACCATCGACGTGACCCGGGTGTTCCACCAGGACGGCAAGGTGGTCAAGAAGGACAAGAAGCTGACCACCAAGTACCGGCCGCAGACCCAGACCACCTGCACGGCCGTCACCCGCTGAGACCCGGGCGCCAGGTCACCCGCCGGCGCCCGGCCCCAGCGCATACCTCTGAGGACCTCAGCCCGCTACGGTGGCGTAGCGGGGTCAGGACGGGGTCAGGGCCATGATGCGGTCATCACCGTCCTTGGGGGAACCACGCCCGTCCTTGTTGCTGGTGCCCACCCAGAGCTTCCCGTCCGGCGTAGCCGCGACCGCCCGCAACCGCCCGTACCGCTCGGTGAAGTGCGCCACCGGAGCCCCGGCGGAGCCGTCCTCACCGAGGGGGATCTGCCACAGCCGGGCCCCGCGCAAGGCCCCCACCCACAGCGACCCGTTCGCGTAAGCCATCCCAGAAGGGGAAGCCTCCGCCGTGGACCAGGTGAGGATCGGGTTGACGTAACGCTGGTCGTTGCCGCGCCCCTCCACCTCGGGCCACCCGTAGTTGGCCCCCGGCTCGATCCGGTTGACCTCGTCGTAGCTGTTGGCGCCGAACTCGGAGGCGTACAGGCGGCCGGAGCCGTCCCAGGCGAGGCCCTGCACGTTGCGGTGGCCGTAGCTGTAGACCAGCGTCCCGAACGGGTTGCCGGGCGCGGGCGCGCCGTCCACGGTCATGCGCAGGATCTTGCCGCCGAGCGAGTCGAGCCGCTGGGCCAGGTCGCGGTCGCCGGTCTCGCCGGTGGTGGCGTACAGGAAGCCGTCGGGGCCGAAGGCGAGCCGGCCGCCGTTGTGGATGCCGCCCTTGGGGATGCCCTGCACGAGGAGTTGCTGGTCGGTGAGGCCGTTGCCGGTGAGGCGGTAGCGCACGATGCGGTTGTCCAGCTCGGAGGTGTAGTAGAGGAAGAGCTGGTTCTCCTTGGCGGCCACGCCCATGAGGCCGCCTTCGCCGTCGGGGTGGGCGTCCTCGATCCTGGCCAGGTCCGTCACCTGGCCGGTTCGGCTGACGCGCAGCACGCGGGCCGTGTCGCGTTCGGTGACGACGGCGTCCCCGCCGGGCAGGAAGGCGATCCCCCACGGCACGGCGAGCCCGGTCACCACGTCCTCGGGATCACTCGGGGCGGCCCCCGCCGACACGGCCGCCGTGGGGAGCACTTCTCCGCCGCGAGTGGTGCAGGCCGTGAGCCCGGAGCATGCCGTGAGTGCGGTCAGTAGCATGATCGTCCAGAGCTTCCTCATGTGTTCCATACTTCCCCCGTAGTCGTAAGGTTCTCGGCATGAAGACCTGGGTTCCGTCCGATTCGGTGGCTGATGAACTGTCCAAGCTTCCCGGCGTCGAATGTGCCGTATATGACGGCACGTCCCTGATGCCGGATGGGGTGGAGGAAGTGGAGGTGTGGATCCCTCCGCTGGTCACCGTGCCGGACGTGCCGGGGACGCTGGCCAGGATGAGCTCGCTGCGGCTGCTGCAGACCGTGACGGCCGGGGTGGAGCCGTACCGGCCGCACATGCCCGAGGGCGCGGTGCTGTGCAACGCGCGCGGCGTGCACGAGGCGGGCACCGCCGAGTGGGCGGTGGGGGCCATGATCGCGGTGCTCAGGGAGTTCCCCGGGTTCGTGGACGCGCAGCGCAGGGGCGAGTGGACCTATCACCACACCGGCGTGCTGGCCGACTCGACGGTGCTGATCGTCGGCTACGGCTCGATCGGCGCCGCGCTGGAGCGCCGCCTGGACGGGTTCGAGGTGGAGATCGTCAAGGTGGCCAGGAGCGCCCGCGACGGCGTGCACGGCATGGACGAGCTGCCCGCGCTGCTGCCGGAGGCGGATGTGGTGGTGCTGCTGGTGCCCGCCACCGCCGCCACGGCCGGGATGGTGGACGCCGCGTTCCTGGCCAGGATGAAGGACGGCGCGGTGCTGGTGAACGCCGCCAGGGGCGGGGTCGTCGACACCGAGGCGCTGGTGGCCGAGCTCAAGACCGGCCGGCTGCGCGCCGCGCTGGACGTGACCGCGCCCGAGCCGCTGCCCGAAGGTCACTCTCTGTGGAGCGCGCCGGGCGTGCTGATCACCCCGCACGTGGCCGGCAGCACCCCCGCCTCCGTACGCCGCACGCTGCGTCTCGTCCGCGCCCAGGTGGAGAGATACCTGGCGGGAGAGCCCTTGGTGAATGTCATCACCGACTCGTACTGAGAGGATCCCGGAACGTGGCTGGTCCGTGACCTTCGGTGCGTACGGTTGCGTTTGCAGGGAGTTCCTGACTCACTGTCAAGGAGCTCTTGGCGGCAATTGGTCTGTCTGGTTATCAGATCGGTGACGACATCGGCGTTGTCACCACCCGCGCACCCACGACAGCACACACTGGCGAAGTGATCGACCGGGCTTCGGCGGTCACTGGTGCAGAGTTCGAGACGGGATGGGCAACGACTGTGATCCGCTGGCGTGATCCCCGGGTGCCGCCGGCCGCCGCTGCGGCCGCCGGCGCGGTGGCGTTCGCCGCCGCCCTCCTGACGGAGAGCCCGGCCTTGGTCACCGGAGCGGTCGCCGGAGGAGTGGCGGCGCTGATCGCCGCGGCCTCCTTGCTGATCGCCTCGGTGAAGCAGACCACGCACCGCCCGACGGCCATGGGCGCCCGCTGGATGGGCGGCGGGGCCGTCATCTGGACCGCCGGGGTGGCGCTGCGGCCGTTCACCGAGAGCTTCTTCGACAGCTTCGCGGCCATGTTCATGCTGCTCGGCACGGTCGTCATGGCGAGCGGCGCGCTGCTCGCCGCCGACCGCAAGTTCCCGGCCAGGGTCGCCTTACGGCATCTCACCGACGCCTATCTGTGCACGGCCTCGCTCTTCCTGATCGGCTGGATGGTGGCGCTGCGCCACGTGTACGCCGAGACCGCCGACGCGGCCGCCTTCACCCTGGTCATGCTGCCGCCGCTGGTGGGGCTGCTGGTGACGTTCGCCGTGGTCCCGTCGGTGCTGACCAGCAGGTCGTCGTCCTGGCTGCTCGGCCTGGCGGGCGTCGGCGCGCTGGCCGCGATGACCGTGGCCGGCATCTCGGCGGCGGTGGCCCGGCTCATGGACGCCGAGCCGCAGCTCTGGGGCGTCATGCTCGCGCCCGTCGCGTTCCTGCTGCTGGCGGCCGTCCCCTGGGGGCCGCGGGTCAGGCAGGCCAGCCGGCCGTCGGTCGGTCACGCGGTGGCGCTGGTGCCCCTGGCGCTGGTGGCGGTGGCCGCGGGCACGCTGCTGGTGCACCAGGCGGGCGGGCGCGTCGGGCCGCCGGTCACCGGCGTCGTGGTGGTCGCGGTCTCGGTGGTGCTGCTCCTGCTGGTGCGCCTGTTCGTGGTCTCGGTGGCCAACGTACGGCTGCGCGGCCTGGTCAAGCTGAGCGAGCGTCAGCTCAAGGAGCTGGCGGAGAGCACCGGCGACGTGGTGTTCACCTGCGACTACGAGGGCGTGGTGCGCGAGATCGGCGCGGGCGTCGAGGTCACGTACGGCTACAGCCCGCAGGAGCTGGTCGGCGGGTCGATCTTCGACTACATCCACCCGGAAGACGTGCCCGGCATCCAGGTCGCCATGCGCGCGATGAACCTCGACGAGGACAACACCGCGCCCGGCGCCTGCCTGATCGCCTGCCGCGTGCGCGCCGCCGACGGCACCTGGCGTCCCACCGAGTCCGTCGCCACCCGCCACGCCGGCGGCGAGGCCCTGATGCTCGTGACGACCCGCGACGTCAGCGACGAGGAGGCGCTGCGCAACCAGGTCGCCCACCTGACCTTCCACGACGGCGTCACCGGGCTGCCCAACCGCGCCTACTTCGAGGAGCGCACCCGCGAGGTGCTCTCGGGGCGCACGTCCGGCACCGGCACGGGGAACGTCGCGGTGATCTTCCTCGATCTCGACGGGTTCACCTCGGTCAACGACTCGGTCGGCCACGCCAGCGGCGACTACCTGCTCGGGCAGGCGGCCCGCAGGCTGCGCGGGGCGGTGCGCGCCGACGACACGCTGGCCCGGTGGGGCGGCGACGAGTTCGCGGTGCTGGTGGAGACCGGCGGCGACGCGCAGATCGCGGTCGACCTGGCCGAGCGGCTGGTCCGGGCGGTCTCGCAGGAGCCGTTCCGGGTCGCCGACCGCGACGTGGCGCTGACCGCGAGCGTGGGCGTCGCCTTCGCCGAGGACGACCTGCCCGCGGGCGACCTGATGCGCAACGCCGACGTGGCCATGGCCCGCTCGAAGGAGCTGGGCGGGCGGCGCGTGGAGGTGTTCGCCGCGCAGATGCACGCCGACGTCATGCGCCGCCTGGAGCTGGCGGCCGACCTGCAGCGGGCGCTGATCGAGCAGCAGTTCGCGATCGAGTACCAGCCGGTGGTCGATCTGGCCACCTCGCGGGTGACCGCGGTGGAGGCGCTGGTGCGCTGGTGGCGCGGGTCGGTGTTCGTGCCGCCTGAGCAGTTCCTCGGCGCGGCCGAGGACACCGGGCTGATCGTGCCGCTGAGCGAGTGGATCCTGCGCGAGTCGTGCCGCGAGGTGGCCGCCTGGCGGGCCTCGTCCTGGGACATCGGGCTGTCGCTGAACCTGTCGGCCCGCCAGATCATGGCGCCCAGGTTCGTCGAGACCGTCGAGGAGGCGCTGACCGAGAGCGGGCTGCCCGCCTCCGTGCTCACCCTCGAAGTGATCGAGGAGATGCTCGTCGAGGACGCCGAGGAGACCATTAAGCGGCTGTCGGAGTTGCGGGCGCTCGGCGTGCGGCTGGCGATCGACGACTTCGGCACCGGCTACGCGTCGCTGGCCTTCCTCAGGCAGCTGCCCGTCGACATGATCAAAATCGATCCGTCGTTCGTCTCCGGGCTCGGCAAGGACGACACGCTGACCCTGCTCACGCGCACGATCGTGCGGCTCGGGCACGACCTCGGGCTTATCGTGGTGGCCGAGGGGATCGAGCGTCCCGAGCAGCTCGAACTGCTCAAGCAGATGGGCTGCACGAGGGGGCAGGGTTTCCTCGTGGCGCGGCCGATGGCGGCGCGCGGAGTCGACTCGCTGATGCGGACGAGTCTCACTGTTTGAGACTTGTGTCCACGAAGTTGGCGTGATGGCGTTCGGAGCGGCTATGGTGTAGGGCATGCTTCGCAGTGAGATTCTCGTAGTACTTCGCCGGCGCGCAGGCCGATAGCGAAGCACGACGACCTGCGCGCCGCCCCAGACCCGCCGCCTGGTGGGAAGGGGCATTTTTTATGTCCTTAAGCGAGTAGCCACGCAAGGAACGAGCCGATGACCGAACGGATGACAGGTGCACAGGCCCTGGTCAGGGCGCTGGAGCACGTGGGAGTCGACACAGTGTTCGGGATCCCGGGCGGTGCCATTCTGCCGGCCTACGATCCTCTCTACGACTCGACCAAGGTCCGGCACGTGCTCGTACGGCACGAGCAGGGCGCCGGTCACGCGGCCGAGGGCTACGCGCAGGCCACGGGCAAGGTCGGGGTGTGCATGGCGACGAGCGGCCCGGGCGCCACGAACCTGGTGACCCCCATTGCCGACGCCTTCATGGACTCCGTGCCGATCGTGGCGATCACCGGTCAGGTGGCCTCCCCGATGATCGGCACGGACGCCTTCCAGGAGGCGGACATCTCCGGCATCACCATGCCGATCACGAAGCACAACTTCCTGATCACCGACGCGGCCGACATCGCCCGTACGATCATGGAGGCCTTCCACATCGCCTCCACCGGCCGCCCAGGCCCCGTCCTCGTGGACATCTCCAAGGACGCGCTGCAGGCCGAGACCACGTTCAGCTGGCCGCCCACCATGCAGTTGCCGGGCTACCGCCCGGTCACCAGGCCGCACTCCAAGCAGATCCGTGAGGCCGCCAAGCTCATCGCCGAGTCCAGGCGGCCAATCCTCTACGTCGGCGGCGGCGTCCACAAGGCCCGCGCCTCGGCCGAGCTGCTGCAGCTCGCCGAGCTGACGAACATCCCGGTCATCACCACCCTGATGGCGCGCGGCACGTTCCCCGACAGCCACCCGCAGCACATGGGCATGCCCGGCATGCACGGCAGCGTCTCCGCCGTGGGCGCGCTGCAGAAGTCCGACCTGATCATCGGCCTGGGCGTGCGCTTCGACGACCGGGTGACCGGCCACCTGCCGTCCTTCGCGCCGTACGCGAAGGTCGTGCACGCCGACATCGACCCGGCCGAGATCTCCAAGAACCGCCACGCCGACGTGCCGATCGTGGGCGACTGCAAGGAGGTCCTCACCGACCTCATCGCCGCCGTCCAGGCCTCCGGGCAGAAGGGCGACTACGACGAGTGGTGGACGATACTCAACGGCTACAAGCAGACCTACCCGCTGGGGTACGACACGTTCGACGACGGCTCGCTGGCCCCGCAGTACGTCATGGAGCGGCTGAGCGCCATCGCAGGCCCCGACGCGTACTACGTGGCCGGGGTGGGGCAGCACCAGATGTGGGCCTCGCAGTTCATCGACTACGAGAACCCGGGCACGTTCATCAACTCCGGCGGCGCGGGCACGATGGGCTTCGCCGTGCCGGCCGCGATGGGCGCCAAGATGGGCCAGCCGGACGCCACCGTGTGGGCGATCGACGGCGACGGCTGCTTCCAGATGACCAACCAGGAGCTGGCCACGTGCGCGCTTGAGGGCGTGCCGATCAAGATCGCCGTCATCAACAACGGTAACCTCGGCATGGTCCGCCAGTGGCAGACGCTGTTCTACGACCAGCGTTACTCCAACACCGACCTTCAGTCCCCCCGCCGCATCCCTGACTTCGTCAAGCTGGCGGAGGCCTATGGTTGTGTGGGCCTGCGGTGCGAGCGTCCCGAGGACGTGGACGCCGTGATCAAGAAGGCCATGGAGATCAATGACGTGCCTGTCGTGGTCGACTTCGTCGTCCACCAGGACGCCATGGTCTGGCCCATGGTCCCGGCGGGCACCAGCAACGACACCATCCAGATCGCCCGTGACATGGCTCCGAAGTGGGAGAACGACGATGAGTAGACACACGCTGTCCGTGCTTGTCGAGAACAGGCCGGGCGTCCTGGCGCGCGTGTCGGCGCTGTTCAGCCGCAGGGGGTTCAACATCGACTCCCTGGCCGTCGGGCCCACCGAGCACGACGACATCTCCCGCATGACGATCGTGGTCAGCGTCGAGGAGCTGCCGCTGGAGCAGGTCACCAAGCAGCTCAACAAGCTGGTGAACGTGCTCAAGATCGTCGAACTCGACCCGACCCAGTCGGTGCAGCGCGAGCTGATGCTGATCAAGGTCAAGGCCGACTCCGAGAGCCGCTCGCACGTGCTAGAGCTGGTCAACCTCTTCCGCGCCCGCTGCGTCGACGTGGCGGCCGACGCCGTGACCATCGAGGTCACCGGCACTCCCGACAAGCTGGAGGCCTTCGTCAAGGTCCTCGAGCCGTTCGGGATCAAGGAACTCGTCCAATCGGGCATGGTGGCCATCGGCCGCGGCGCCCGCTCCATCACCGACCGGTCCCTCAGGGCACTGGACCGTACCGCCTGAAAGGTTTTGAGCAAGTGACCGAGATTTACTACGACGACCAGGCCGACCTGTCGATCATTCAGGGACGCCACGTGGCCGTGCTGGGGTACGGCAGCCAGGGCCACGCCCACGCGCTCTCCCTGCGTGACTCCGGCGTGGACGTGCGCGTCGGCCTGCCCGAGGGCTCCAAGAGCCGCGAGAAGGCCGAGAACGACGGCCTGCGCGTGCTCACCCCGTCGGAGGCGGTGGAGGAGGCCAACCTCACGATGATCCTGGCGCCGGACCACATCCAGCGCCACCTGTACGCCGAGCACGTCGCCCCCAACCTGGTCGAGGGCGACGCGCTGTTCTTCGGCCACGGCCTGAACATCCGCTACGGCCTCATCGAGGCCCCGGAGGGCGTGGACGTGTGCATGGTGGCCCCCAAGGGCCCCGGCCACCTGGTGCGCCGTCAGTTCGAGGCCGGGCGCGGCGTGCCGTGTCTGGTGGCCGTGGAGAAGGACGCCTCGGGCAAGGCGCTCGACCTCGCGCTCTCCTACGCCAAGGGCATCGGCGGCACCCGCGCGGGCGCGCTGCGCACCACGTTCAAGGAGGAGACCGAGACCGACCTGTTCGGTGAGCAGGCCGTGCTGTGCGGCGGCGTCTCCGAGCTGATCAAGG
>NZ_BAAAQX010000030.1:0-166399 GCF_039531895.1 Nonomuraea monospora | reverse complement strand
GGCAGACCGTGAAGAAGTACTCGATGCGGGCCAAGGGGCTGAAGGTGGCCGGCGGGTTCGATCTGGTGCCGGAGACGCTGGCGGCGGTGAAGTCGGGCGATCTCGACTACACCATCGACCAGCAGCCTTACCTTCAGGGCTTCCTGCCGGTGCTCTACCTGTATCTGTACAAGCTGTCCGGCGGGTTGCTGTACCCGTCGGAGACGAATACGGGTCTGCTGTTCGTGACCAAGGAGAACGTGGACCCGTACCAGACGACGAAGACCCGCTTCGAGGGCTCGGACACGGCGCAGAAGGTCGTCGAACGGTCCGGGGCCATCCCCCATGCGTAGCCTGCGCGAGCAGTTCCTCCGGCACCGCGAGGCCGGGGTGCTGATGGTCGCGGTCGCTCTGGGGCTGTACTTCACGTCGGTGACCGAGGTGTTCCTGACCCGCGACAACCTGGTCAACATCACCCAGGCCGCCGCGCCCACCGCGATCGTGGCGTGCGGGACGGTGCTGCTGCTGGTCAGCGGGGAGATCGACCTGTCGGTCGGGGTGGTGGCGGCGCTGGCGCCGTTCATGATGCACTACGCGATCGACTTCTGGGGCGTCCCGGCCGTTCCGGCGATCCTGCTGGCGCTGCTGACCGGGACGGTCATCGGGCTCGGGAACGGGTTCGTGACCGTGGTGCTGCGGGTGCCGTCGTTCGTGACCACGCTGGGCACGTTCTACGTGGTGACGGGGATCGTGCTGACGACGTCGCACGCGTACCCGGCCGAGATTCCACAGGCTGTGGACGGAGCCATCGGCTCGTGGCTGGGGGCCGCGCCGTGGGCGCACCTGTGGTGGGCGCTGGGCGTCGTGACCGTGCTGCACGTGGTGCTGACGCGGACGAGGTGGGGTTTGCACACGATCGCGGCCGGGGGCAACCTCCTGGGTGCCTCGGAGGCAGGGGTACGCACCAGCCGCATCAAAATCGGAAATTTCATGATTGGCGGGACTCTGGGGGCGTTCGCCGGGGTGATGGAGGCGTTCCGGATCCACACCATCGACCCGAACATCGGCGGCGGCACCGGGCTCATGTTCACCGCCGTGTCCGCCGCCGTCATCGGCGGCACCGCGCTCGCCGGCGGCTCGGGCACGATCGTCGGCGGCGCGCTCGGCGCGCTCGTCCTGGCCATCCTGCAGAACGGGATGAACCTCATCGGCATCTCCGCCAACCCCTACTTCCTCATCCTGGGGAGCGCGATCCTGCTCTCCATGATCGCGAACGTCACCCTCACCAGGCTGCGAAGGGCCGGGCGGACATGACCGAGGTGCTGCGTACGGAATCGCTGGCCAAGCGCTTCGGCGCGGTCACGGCGCTGCGGGACGTCAGCCTGACCCTGCGGCGCGGCGAGGTGCTCGGGCTCATCGGCGACAACGGCGCGGGCAAGTCCACGCTGGTCAAGCTGCTGTGCGGGTTCCACCAGCCAGACGCGGGCCGCATCCTGCTGGACGGCGCGGAGGTGACGCTCAAATCCGTGCGGCAGGCCCGTGAGCTCGGCATCGACATCGTCTACCAGGACCTGGCGCTGATCAACGAGCTGAGCGTCTACCACAACATGTTCCTGGGCCGCGAGCACATCGGCTTCGCCCGGCTGCTCGACAACCGGCGGATGCGCAAGCTGGCCACCGAGCACCTCCAGGCCATGGGCGTGCGCATCCCGTCGGTGGACGTCGAGGTGGCCAAGCTGTCCGGCGGGCAGCGGCAGGCCATCGCCGTGGCCCGCTCGGTCTACTCGCGCTCGCGCATCCTGCTGCTCGACGAGCCGCTGGCCGCGATGGGCGCCAAGGAGGGCGCCATGATCCTCGATCTCGTCAGCGACCTGAAGGCGCGCGGCGAGATGTCCATCGTGATCATCGCGCACAACCACGCGCAGATCCTGGAGGTGTGCGACCGGGTCAACCTGCTGCAACACGGGACGATCACGTTCGACAGGCCGACGGCGGAGACCTCGCTGACCGAGCTGACGGACCTGGTGGTCGAGGAGTACCGGCGGGCGCGGATCAGCGGCGACCCGGGATGAGGCTCAGCCGAGCCGCACGGTGACCGTCGTCGAGGCGCCCTCCCGGCCGGACAGCCGCTCGAACCTGAGCCCGCCGCCGGTCAGGAGGGCGTCGCCGCCGAGCAGCGCCGTCACCGGCCTGGTCCAGGTCAGGGTCAGCTCTTCCAGGTCGCAGCGGGGGTCGGCGACGGTCACGGCCGTGACGCCGTCCGGGAGGTCGCGCGTGAGGACGGCGCAGGGGGCGGAGGCGGTGAGGCCGCCGGTCGTCCCGGCGTTCCAGAAGCAGGCGGCCGTGAGCCCGAGGCCCGGCACGTGCACGGCCTGGAGCCGGGCCGAGTTGGCCAGCACCCGCACCAGGCCCGCGGCGGGCGCAGGCCCAGCGGGCATGCCGGGCAGCGCCAAGACGCGGGCCCGGGTCTCCTCCTCCCCCGCACCCGGCAGGAGCAGGTAGGCGTAGGAGCCCGCACGCGGATCGACGCCGTGGTCCAGCCAGAGCGTCGCGTACTCGCGGCCCTCCCGGCGCTCCCGCAGCGTCCGCAGCTCCTGACCCGGCACCAGGTAACCCCCGTGCCCGTCGAGATGCGCCCACCCCCGCCCCACCGTGAGCCGCCCGGAGGTCCTGCGGTTGTCGACGATCGTCTCGACCGCCACCCCGTCCGCCCCGGTGATCCCCGCGCCCAGGCAGACGACCGCGTCATCGAGGAAGAACCACGACTTGAACGCCTCCATCGTGCTCTCCAGGCCGCTCAGGTGCTGCCCCACGGCCGCGTACGCGCCGTCGCTCGCCCCGCCGACCCACCGCCACGGCGTGCGCGTGTCGCCCCACCCCGCACCGGCCCCGTCGGGCAGCCGCAGCGTGGACACGGTGGTGCCGGGCAGCCGGTACGGGTCCACGGTCGGCCAGAAGGAGTCGGAGTACTGGTCGCCGTGCCCCTCGGCCCACCAGTAGAGCATCCCCGAGCCGGTGTGCCAGCCGCGCAGGTTCTCGCCGTTGCCGTGCTCGTAGTGGCCGACGCGGTGCGAGGCCATGCTGAGCGCCGCGCACCAGCCGGGCCGCCGGTGCACAGCCCTGGCGCTCATCGGCAGCAGCCGGTGCCCGACCGGCTCGGCCGCCGCCGGGATCGCGTCGTCGGCCATGACCGTCGCCAGGCGGGCGTGGAAGGCGGGCTCGGCGGCGTGCTCCAGCATCGGCTGGTACGTGGCGCGCACCGCCCACCCCTTGACCATGGCCTGCCAGCGCGCCCGCTGCTCGCCCGTGGCGCTCTCGCCGAGCAGCAGCACGGCGGCGGCGATCTCCCGGCCTCGCTCGTGGTCGCCGAACGGCCGCCTGCCGACGCTGCGCCCGCGTACCAGGTCCATGCAGGCGCCGTCGTGCACGAACGGCGCGAACGAGCGCTCGACCGTGTCGAAGATCCGCCGGTCGGCGAGCTGCCACGGCGAGCCGCGCAGCACCGCGTGGAGCGTGGCCAGCCCCGACAGCAGCGTCACCCCGTACGCGCCCTGGTACGGCACCCACGAGTGCTGGATGAACGACCCGTCCCGGTAGAACCCGTCCCCTTCCGAGACCGTCGCGAACACCGGCGACAGCGCCGACACCGCCAGCGCCGCCCTGGCGTGGTCGTCGTCGAGCATGGCCCGCAGCAGCGTCACCACGCACAGGTCCACCCGGTTCGCGGCGGTGCTGTTGCCGGAGTAGCGGCGCAGGCGGCTCGGCGGGACGTAGTGGTCGACGGCCTCGGCCAGCGCCGGGCTCCACGTCCCGGCCAGCACGGAGGCGTCCATCAGCGCCTTCGGCACGCCGATCTGCCAGTGCCACCAGTTGCCTGTGGCCTTTCCGCCCGCCGGGTACACGTGCCGGAGGTAGTGCTCCACGCCTTCGGCGACGGCTCCGGCGAGGTCCGCGCCGGCGAGGCCGAGCGCGTACGCCTGCGCCATCACCCGCAGCCGTCTGGGCGTGGCCACGAACGAGGGGAACGCCTGGTCGGGCCAGAGCGAGCCGGGCTTCGGCGCCATCGTCGCGCGGTGGCGGGCGGCGGCCCGGCCGAGTGCGGCCAGCCGGGCCCGGTAGCGCTCGGAGTCGTGCCCGGGGCCCGCCGTCACCTCCCGCCAGCGGCGGCGCAGCAGGACGAACGTGTCGTCGGGCGTGTGCGCCGCCCGCGCCGGCGCCAGCGCCCCCAGGGTGCCGGCCGCGGCCACGCCGCCGAACCGGAGGACTAATCGCCTGGTCGGTAGCCACACGCCTCGATTATCACGCCCGCCGCAGAACCGGCGGTAGGGCCTGCCCACCCGTCAGAGGGGCAGCACGGCTCCCGCCCGCTTGACGGTCCTGATGATCGGCGCGGTCTCGATGTGCCGGATCGCGGGCAGCGCGCCCAGGCTGTCGGTGAGGTAGCGGTAGAGCGCATCGCCGTCGCGGCAGACGATGCTGGCCGTCAGGTTGGTCGGCCCGGTGGTCGCGCCCGCGAACGCCACCTCGTGATGGCCGGCCAGCGCCCGGCCGGTCGCGTCCAGCTCGGCGGGCGGCACCGACATCCACAACTGCGCCTCGACCTGGTAGCCCAGCAGCGCGGGCAGCACGTCCATGTCGAAGAAGAGCGCGCCAGCCGAGCAGAGCTGCTCCATCCGCCGCCTGACGGTCGACTCCGACCAGCCCGTGGCCGCCGCCAGGTCGGCGTAGCCGGTGCGGCCGTCGCGGGACAGCTCGTCCAGCAGCGCCTGGTCGCCGGGGCCGAGCGTGATCTGCTCGTTCTCCCGCCTGCGGTAGAGGCGGCCCTCCGCCAGGTGGGCGACCTGCTGCGGGGAGAGCACGGCCAGCCCCTGCCAGCCGACCCGCCCGCCCACGAACGTGTACAGCGTCCTGTGCGCGGTGACCGAGAGCACGCGGTTGGTCCTGGCGAGCTTGCCGAGCAGCAGCGACTCGCGTTCGCGCGCCGTGCGCTGCAACGTGCCCGCGGAGATCTCCGTGCCGCCGGACAGCAGGTGCACCCAGAACGTGTCCTGCCGCCGCCCGAGCGCCTCCGCGATCGCCACCGCCGCGTCGGGCGTGCAGCGCAGCCTGATGGCCCACGACTCGTAGCCGAGGCGCCGCCCGTCCACGACGCCGACCACCCGCAGCAGGCCGGTGGAGCGCAGCCGCCGGTAGCGGCGCGCCACCCGCTGGTCCGACACCCCGAGCACCTCGCCGACGCGGCTGAAGGAGACTCTGCCGTCCACCTGCAACGCGTGCAGCAGGCCGCGATCCACCTCGTCCAGCTCGATGATTTCCACCATCACAAGCTAGCCGACACGGAAAACCGCCAGAAGGGTCGCATAGAGTAGGGATTGCCCCCATCGGAGCCGCACCGTGGTCGCCATGACGAGAACACAAGCACCGGAGACGGCCACCGTCTCCTGGGCCCCCTTGGTGGCCGCCTGCCTGGGCGCCTTCATGCTCCTGGTGGACGTGACCATCGTCATGGTCGCGCTGCCCGGCATCACGGCCGACCTGGGCATGTCATTCACCGACGCGCAGTGGCTGCTCGACGGCTACGCGCTGGCCCTGGCCGCGCTGCTGCTGGCCGCCGGCTCCTACGCCGACCACACCGGACGCCGCAAGGTCTACCTGGGGGCGCTGGCCCTGTTCGCGCTGGCCTCGCTCGCCTGCGGGCTGGCGCCGGGCGGCGGGCTGCTGCTGGCCGCCCGCGTGGTGCAGGGCGTCGCCGCCGCGGCCATGATGGCCACCACGCTCGCCCTCATCAGCGCCACCTACCACGGCAGGCAGCGCGGCCTGGCGTTCGGCGTGTGGGGCGGCGTGAACGGGGCCGCCGCGGCGGTCGCGCCCGTGCTCGGCGGGCTGCTCACCGAGCACCTGCACTGGCGGGCCATCTTCCTGGTGAACCTGCCGATCAGCCTGGTCGCCGCCTGGCTGACGCTGCGGGGCGTGGAGGAGTCGCGGCTGCCCGGCGGGGCCCGGCTCGACTGGGCGGGCATGGCCACGTTCACGCTGGCGGCGGGGGCGCTGACGTACGGGCTGATCGAGGCGGGCGAGCACGGCTGGGCGGCGGCCCGCGCGCTGGTGCCGCTGGCCGTGGCCGCGGCGGCCTTCGCCGCCTTCCTCGTGGCCGAGTCGCGCGGCGCGCATCCCCTGCTGGACCTGCGGCTGTTCGCCGGGCGGTCGTTCAGCGGGATCATGGCGGGGGCGGGGCTGCTGATGCCGGCCGCGTTCGCCTGCCTGGCCTTCACCTCGCTCTGGCTGCAGCAGGACCTGCGGCTCGGCCCGGTGATGGCGGGGCTGGCGCTGTCGCCGATGGCGGCCACGTCGCTGGTGTCGTCGGTGGTCGTCTCCCGGCTGTTCCCCGGCCTGTCGCCGCGGGTCGCCCTGGGCGGCGGGCTGCTGCTGATCGGCGCGGGCGCGCTGCTGCAGGGCCTGCTCGGCGAGCACTCCGGCTGGGCCGCGCTGGCGCCCGGCCTGACCGTCACCGGCCTGGGCGTGGGGCTGGCCGTCCCCTCGCTCAGCTCCGCCGCCATGACGTACGCGCCGCCGCAGCGCGCCGGCATGGCGGCGGGCACGGTCAACACGGTCAGGCAGCTCGGGTACGCGCTCGGCGTCGCCCTGCTCGGCCTCCTCTACCGGGACGGCGGAGGGTACGCCGCGCTCAACGACGTCTACCTGGCCAGCGCGGTCACCGGCGTCGTGGCGGCCCTGCTGGTGCTGGTGGCCGTCAGGGGGCCGCGCCGCGGATGAGGCCGGTCAGACGAGCCGCCGGATCTCCCCGTACGCCCGGTAGAACCCGCCACGCCCGGCCGACCGCACCCCGTCCACCAGGTAGCGGGCGCCCGCCTCGCGGATCTCCTTGGGGAACTGCACGTTCCACGTCTCGTAGCCGGGGGTGACCACGCGCACCCGCAGCCGCTCGCCCTCGCTGACGCACTCCACCACCACGCCGTCGCCCGCGTCACTCGCCGTCTCCAGCACGATCGACGGCTCGACGGCCTCCAGCGTGGCCGCCGCCTTGACGTCCACCGGCTGCGGCACGCTGCCGGTGCGGGCCGCGGCGATGGCGGCCTCGCCGGCGTCGACGCAGGCCAGGGTGCCGTCGGTGGTGACGATGTAGAGCCGCTCGTCCAGGTACTGCATGGAGAAGGCGGAGCCGCAGCCGGTGGCGAGCTTCCACAGCCGCTCGCCGGAGGCGTCGAAGCAGTAGACCGAGGAGTGGTTGTCACCGGCGAAGACGTGCCGGCCGCCGGGCGAGGTGGCGCAGGAGTAGACGGCGCCGTCGCACTGGTAGACGGCCTCCACCCGGCCGTCGCCCTTGGCCAGGCGGTGCACGGTGCGGCGGCCGGTGCCGGCGTAGACCGAGTGCTCCTCCTGCCAGCCGAACAGCACCTGGTCGGCGACCTTGGTCTCCCAGACGGGGGTGCCGTCGGAGACGTCGTAGCGGGCGACGCCGCGCGAGTGGCCGAAGTAGACGGAGTCGGCGTCGCACCTGACCATCCAGGCCGAGTCGCCGCCGCCGTTGCGCGCCCACTGGAACTCGTCCTCGTAGTCGATCGCGGTGACCCGGCCGGCCCGGTCGGAGACGCCGAGCACGCCGTCGTGGATGTCTAGCCAGTAGATGTCCACGTCGGCGGCGATCTCGTAGGCGGACCTGGGGACCTTGCCGCTCAGGTCGTACACGCGGCCGTCGTCGCAGCCGGCGTAGATCCAGAAGTCGTCGGCCACGATGCACTTCACGCCGTCGGGCAGCCGGAAGCGGCCGGTCACGGTGCCGGAGTGGCTGACGGTGTAGACGTCGCCGCGCTGGTTGCCGACCCAGCAGCGCTCGCCGTCCACGAAGATGCCGAACGCGGAGGCCCCGCTGTCGAAGCGCCACAGCACGGGCGCCTGCTGGGCGGTCGAGCGGGTGCTGGTGATGGCCCTGCGGGTGATGGCCCGGCGCTGGCGCACGCCGCGCACGGCGGGGGCGTAGCCCTTGCGGGTCTTCTCGGCGAGCTTCTTGGCCGCCGCGGCCTGGGCCCTGGCCTCCGTGGGGAACGAGGTGACCTTGGCCTGTCCTGACTCGCCGATGCGGCCGTACGTGATCGTGACGTCGGTGCCCGCCACGATCACTTCGTAGAACTTGTGCGCCCCGCCGCCGTCCTCAGACAGCTCCAGATAGGTCATGTCCGCGCATCTCCAGAATTGGGCCGTGATCAATTGCTGGGGAGCGTAGAGGACAGCGGCGACAAAAGTCAGACGCCCGCCCTTATCGGTACCACGTTGCCCGTCGTGCGGGCGCGCGGCAGCGCGAACCAGGTGGCCTTGCCGACCAGATCGGGCTGCGTGACGTAACGCTGGGGGTGACAGCCGTAGAAGCCGTCGGAGAGCCTGGCCACGATGCGCAGCCCGCGCCCGTGCTCGGCGCCGAGGTCGTGCGGCGCCGGGGAGGGCAGGATGGGGCTGCTGTCCAGGACCACGAACATGATGTCTCTCTCGTCCGCGTGGAGGACGAGTTCGTAGGGGCCTTCGCCGTACATGAACGCATTGGTGATCAATTCGCTCACCATGAGCACGGCGTCGTCAACGAGATCGGAGGAAAGGGAGAGTTCTGACAATTCCGTACGCACGAGGGCCCGAACTTGACCGACCGTGCGCGCGTCCTCGTACAGCGGCCACGCAACCTGCTTCCGGCTCCGGCGAGTCGATCGCAGCCTGGTCATGGCGTCTCTTTCCTGTACTGAGGGGCAGCGGATGCGCCTTTCGCTTAACAAGAGGACCTGCCTATGGGTTGACGTACAACGCAGTCGAAACGTGTACGTACGAGAGCGCTGTTTGGGTCGAATTTTCGGTGAAATATCACCAATTCTTTTAGGCCAGTGTCCGTAACTCGGGTAGTGGGGCTGCATGAAACTGCATGACACCCGCCCGGTGCGTGAGGCGCTCAACAGTCTCGACTTCCCGGCCGACAAGGAGAGCATCGTCGCGCACGCCCACGCGCACGGCGCCGGCGAGGACGCCGAGCGCGCCCTGCGGTCGCTGCCGCTCGGCGAGTACGCCAGCATGGCCGAGGTGCTCCGGTCGGTGCCCGTCGATCCCGCGCCCGGCCGCACCGAGGACGAGCGCATGCAGCAGCACCGCCGCCAGGGCAGGAAGGCGGGACTGGCCGAGAGCATGCGGCCGTCCCGCCCCAAACCGATCGACGAGGAGTGAGGTACCTACTCGGCCGCCTGTAGCAGGGTCCACACGGCGGCCGGGGTGAGGGGCACGTCCGTGATCCGGCCGGCGATCTCCGGCAGGGCGGCGGCCACCGCGTTGGCGATCGCGGCCGGCGGGCCGATCGTGCCCGCCTCGCCGACGCCCTTCATGCCGCCGGGCGTGACCGGCGAGGGCGTCTGCAACATCACGACCTGGATGTCCGGCACCTCCCTGGTGGTCGGCGGCAGGTACTCGACGATCGGCTGACCGTCGTCGGTGAAGACGATCTCCTCCGTCAGCGCCTGGCCGATGCCCTGCGCCACGCCGCCCATGATCTGCCCCTCCACGACGGCCGGGTTGACCAGTACCCCGGCGTCGTTGACCACCCAGTAGCCCTCCAGCTCGACCCCTCCCGTCTCCGGATCGACGGCCACGGCCGCCGCGTGCGCCCCGTACGAGAAGGTGTAGCCGGGCGGGTCGTAGCTGTCGCGCTCCTCCAGGCCCGGCGCGACCCCCTCGGGCAGGTCCCAGCCGCGCCACGCCGACGTCGCCAGCTCCCGCAGCGGCACCGCCGTCTGCGGGTCGCCCTTCACCCGCACCGCGCCGTCGGCCACCTCCAGGTCCTCCGGCGCCGCCTCCAGCCGGTGCGCGGCGATGGCCAGCAGCTTGTCGCGCAGCTTGGTCGCGGCCCTGGTGAGCGCCCCGCCGCCGACCGGCAGCGAGCGGCTCGCGATCGACCCGATCGACGAGTACGGCGTCGTCGCCGTGTCACCCAGCACCACCCGCACCCGCTCGATCGGCACCCCGATCCGGTCCGCCGCGAGCTGGGCCAGCGCCGTCTCGATGCCCTGCCCGATCGAGACCACCCCCGCCGACACCACCACGGCGCCGTCCTGCTCCATGCGCAGCACGACCGTCTCGTAGCCGCCCGACTCCGCCCCCATGGCCTTGAGGTCCATCGACGGGCCCAGGCCGGTGGTCTCGACGTGGCAGGAGTACCCAACGCCGCGCCTGCGCCCGTCATCCGGGCGATCGGGAGGCCGTACCAGGTCGCACAGCGTGCGCAGGGCGCGCGGATAGTCGCCCGAGTCGTACGTCTGGCCCACGGCCGTCGTGAACGGCAGCTCCTCCGGCCCCAGCATGTTGCGCAGCCGCAGCTCGATCCGGTCGATGCCGAGCCGGCGCGCCGCCTCGTCGATCAGCCGCTCCCTGGTCAGCGCCGCCTCCGGCTGGCCGAAGCCGCGGTAGGAGCCGAACGGCGCGGTCGTGGTCACGACGCCGCGCACCCGCACCCCGAACCGGTCGAACCGGTACGGCCCCGGCAGCAGCGTGGCCGTCACCGCGAACGTGGAGCCGCCGGTGTTGCCCGGGTGCGCGCCCAGGTCGCCGAGGACGTCCACGTACATGGCCACGAACCGCCCGTCGCCGTCCAGCGCCAGCCGCGCCCTGTGCACCGCCTGCCGCGCCGACAGGGTGGCGAACAGCCGGTCGCCCGGCGCCTCCGACCAGGTCACCGGGCGGCCCGCGCGCATCGCGGCCCAGCAGACGAGCGCCTCGTCGGGGTAGAGGTGCTCCTTGGCGCCGAACCCGCCGCCGGTGTCGCGGCTGATCACGCGTACCCGGTCGTGGGGCAGCCCGAACGCGTTCGCCAGGTGCTCGCGCACGTGGTGCGGCGCCTGCGAGGAGATGTGCACGGTCAGCTCGTCGTCGGCGTACGCGGCCACCACGCCGCGCGTCTCCAGCGGGTACGGCGAGACCCTGCCCATCCTGAACACCATCTCGACCACGTGCTCGGCCCCCTCGACGGCGGCCAGGCAGTCCTCGTCGCCCATCGCGAAGTCCGTGATCACGTTGGTGCCCAGCTCCGGGTGGAGCGGCTCCGCCTCCAGCGCCCGCTCGGCGCCGACCGTGGCGGGCAGCTCGTTCAGGTCCAGGTCGAGGAGGTCGGCGGCGTCCCTGGCGGCCTCCGGCGTGCGGGCCACGATGAGGGCGAGGGGCTGGCCGGCGTACCTGATGACGTCGTCCAGGACCCGATAGGAGGTGAGGCGCTGGCCCGGCAGCACGTTCACGCAGGGCAGGCGGAGGCCGGCGGCGTCGGCGGGGGTGATGACGTCGACCACCCCTTCGACGGCCCAGACGGCCTTGGCGTCACAGCCGAGCAGCCGGCCGTGGGCGATGGGGCTGCGGACGACGTGGGCGTGCAGTGTGCCGGGCAGGCGGACGTTGCCCACGTACCTGCCCTTGCCGGTCAGCAGCCTGGCGTCTTCCCTGCGCGGCGTCCGTGCGCCGACATAAGGATCTCCCATGGCCCCGATTGTGAGCTTCGGTTGCCGGGCGGTCTATACGATCCGGCGAGAAGGAGCACGTCAGCGGGGGTACAGATGCAAACGTTCCTGCCATATCCCGACTTCGTGGCGACAGCGGGGGTCCTCGACCCGCTGCGCCTGGGCAAGCAGCGCGTCGAGACCCTCCAGGTCCTGCGCGCCCTCACCGTCCCCAACTACGGCTGGCGGCACCACCCGGTCGTCAAGATGTGGAGCGGGTACGAGGAGGCGCTCGTGCGGTACGGGCTGGAGATGTGCCGCCACTGGTGCTCCCTGGGGCGGGCCGACACCTGCGCCGGCACGATGACGACCGAGCTGACCCAGCTCCGCGGCACACCGGATATCCGGGTGCAGGACGAGCTGGCGGCGGCCGGCGAGCTGCCGCCTTGGCTCGGCGACGAGCGCCTGCACCTCAGCCACCGCTCGGCCCTGCTGCGCAAGGACCCGGCCTTCTACCGGCCCGTCTTCGGGGACGAGGAGCCGGACGACCTCGACTACGTCTGGCCCAGATCCGACCGCCTGCCCGCCTGAGAGCCGGGGGTCAGACGACCTCGAAGGCGGCCATCATGGCCATGTCCTCGTGCTCCAGGTTGTGGCAGTGCAGCACGTACCGGCCGCGGTAGTCGGTGAACCGGGTGACGATCTCGACGGTCTGGGCGTCGCGCAGCTCCACGGTGTCCTTCCACTCCGGCGCCCCCTGCCGCCGCTCGCCGTTGACCGACAACACCTGGAACTGGTCCAGATGCAGATGCACCGGATGCGCCACGTCGCTGGTCAGCCGCCAGATCTCGATGTCGCCCAGCTTCGGCCTGGCCTCCATCCGGGCGGCGTCGAACGGCCGGCCGTTGATCAGCCACCCCGTGCCCCCGTGCATGCTCCCGCTGCTGAACTCGAAGTCCCGCGTCACCGTCGCCCTGGCCGGATCCAGCGCCTCCACCGTGGACAGCCGCGCCGGCACCGCGGAGTCGTCCGACTCATCCCGGTCGACCGCGAAGCGCATCACCCGCGCCTGCGCGCCCTCCCCCGCCAGGTTCCGCAGCTCCACGTGCTGCCCCACCCGGTACGCCGAGAAGTCCACGACCACGTCGGCCCGCTCCCCCGGCGCCAGCCTGATCTGCCGCACCGGCTTGGGCGAGGCCAGCAGCCCCCCATCGCTGCCGATCTGCACCATCGCACCCCCGGTGGACAGTTCGTACGCCCGCGCGTTCGACGCGTTGCACAACCGCAGCCGGTACCGAGCCCTGGCCACCCGCAGCTCCGGCCACGGCGCCCCGTTGACCAGGATCACGTCCCCGAGCACCCCGCCCATGTACGCCTCCCGCACCCCCGGCCGCCCCTCCAGCGCCGGGTACAGCAGGGTGCCGTCGGCCGCGAACGACCGGTCGCAGATCAGCAGCGGCACGTCCCGCTCGCCCGACGGCAGCGGCAGCGCCTCCTCCTCCGCGTCCCCGACCAGGAACATCCCGGCCAGCCCGCGCCAGACCTGCGGCCCCGTGTAGTCCATGCGGTGGTCGTGGTACCAGAGCGTGGCGGCCCGCTGCTCCAGCGGGAAGACGTACTCGCGTGACGCGCCCGGCGCCACCAGGTCCGTCGGGAAGCCGTCCGACTCCGGCGGGGTGTGCCCGCCGTGCAGGTGCAGGACGGTCGGCTCGCCGAGCCGGTTGGTCAGCTTGACGACGGTGCGCCGCCCGCTGCGCGCCCTGATCGTGGGGCCGGGGAACGTGCCGCCGTACCCCCAGACGGTGGTGCGCAGGCCGGGCAGCAGCTCCGCCTCCGCGGCCCGCCCGGTCAGCTCGTAGAAGTCCACCTCGCCGGCGCTGCGGACCGGCCTGGCCACCTCGGGGATCGGCAGCGGCACCGCGTACGGCCTGGGCAGCGGGGCCGCGCTGGTCAGGAGCTGCGGCTGCGGGGTGCCGGTCAGCAGCGAGCACCCCTGTGCCCCGGCGGCGGCGACGGCCCCGAGCCCGAACAGCCGCAGCACGTCGCGCCGGCCCACGGCATGACGGGGTTGAGCGCCCCGGGTCATGCCCGTCCCTCCACGGCACGACGCCGGGCAGCGCGCCGGATCGGGGTCATGGCCGTCCCGGCCGGGCCATGACGCGGATGATCTGGGCCACGCCGCCGCCGAACAGCAGCACCCCGAGCGGCAGGTGCACGATCTTCACGTGCGCGACGCCGAGCACCGCCGCCACGATCGTGAACACCAGCAGCCCCGCGGCCGGCCCGACGAACCGCGCGGACCCGCCACCCGGCCGCCAGACCAGGATCGCCGCGACCAGGTGCAGCAGCCCGATGACGGCCAGCGCCATGGCCGACGCCCCGTGCAGCGCCCGCCCGCCGGGCGACGACAGCAGCATGCCGGCCGTGATCGCCTGGACCAGCAGCGCGACCACGTGCAGCACGGCCACGGCCTTGAGGGTCTGGATGGGCCAGGCCGCCGGACGGGCGGCCGTGGCAGGGGTAGCGGTCATGATCGGCTCCTGGGACAGGTTCTCTCCATGGCCGCCATCGTGGTCCGCACACCCCCCGCCGGTCGTCGTGCGGCGGGCGAATCCTGCCGCTACGACACCGGATGCAGCAGCGGCGGCCCGACTACGACGGGAGTAGTACCGGCGTCCGCCCCAGCGCCGGCGACCACCGCCCGGATCGGGGTGTTCGCCTACGAGCCGGGCCTGGCCGGGCCGCGTACGGGTCGTTGACGGGCGGGCAGGCGCGTAGGCGGGCGGGTCGTTGGCGGGCGGGAAAGGGGCCCGTGGTGGAATGGGCTCGGGAGGGGTACATGAGCATCATTTCGCGCGGTTTCCGGGGAAAGCGCAGAGACGACGGCGGCCGGGTGCCGCCCGGCCAGTACCTGGTGGACGACTTCCCCGTGCTGTCGGCCGGGCCGACGCCGCGGGTCCCGCTCGACCGGTGGGAGTTCGCCATCGACACCGAGGCGGAGCAGACGCACCGCTGGTCGTGGGAGGAGTTCAAGGCGCTGCCCGCCGAGACCCCCACGGTCGACATCCACTGCGTCACCAAGTGGTCGAAGCTGGACACCACGTGGGAGGGCGTCTCGCTCGACGTGCTCTTCGAGGACGTGGAGACCGCCGCCGAGTACGCGCTGGTCTACTCCTACGGCGGCTACACCACGAACCTGCCCCTGGAGGACCTCCTCGACGGCAAGGCGTGGATCGTGCACACCTTCGACGGCGAGGAGCTGGCGCCGTACCACGGCGGGCCGGCCCGGCTGATCGTGCCGCACCTGTACTTCTGGAAGTCGGCCAAGTGGGTGCGCGGCATCAGGCTGCTGAACGAGGACTGGCCGGGCTTCTGGGAGACCGCCGGCTACCACAACTACGGCGACCCGTGGCGTGAGCAGCGCTACGAGGGCGACTAGGGTGCGCCGCGCGACGTGGCGGCCGGCCGAGCTGGTGCACGGCTCCGCCGAGACCGCGACCGCGCGCACGCTGCGGTTCCGGGTGCCGGGCTGGCCGGGGCACCTGGCGGGCCAGCACGTGGACGTGCGGCTGACGGCCGAGGACGGCTACACGGCGCAGCGCAGCTACTCGGTGGCCGGGCCCGCCGACGGCGACCTGATCGAGCTGACCGTGGAGACGGTGCCGGACGGCGAGGTGTCGCCGTACCTGACGGAGGAGATGCGGGTCGGCGACCAGGTGGAGATCCGCGGCCCGGTGGGCGGCTGGTTCGTGTGGCGGCCGGAGAGCCGGGCGCCGGTGCTGCTGGTGGGCGGCGGCTCGGGCATCGTGCCGCTGATGTCCATGGTCAGGGCGCGCAGGCAGGCGGGCAGCCGCGTGCCGTTCCGCCTGCTGTACTCGCTGCGCGACCCCGATCGCCGCTACTACGCCGAGGAGCTGCGCCGCCCCGACCCTGGGCTGGACGTCTCCTACCTCTACACCAGGTCGGTGCCCGAGGGCCTGTCCAGGCCCGCGCGCCGCATCATGCTGGACGACCTGGCCGAGGGCGGCTGGCCGGCCTCGTTCGAGCCCGACTGTTTCGTCTGCGGGCCGACCGGGTTCGTGGAGACGGCGGCCGACCTGCTGCTCGCGCTCGGCCACGCGCCAGAACGCATCAGAACCGAACGTTTCGGTCCGACCGGAGGCTGACATGACCGAACACCTGGACGGCAACGCGCTGGCGGGCCCGCTGGGCGAGATCTTCGCCGTGGACGTGACCTCCGCGACCGGCCGCTGCGCGAGCTGCGGGCTGGCCGGGCCCGTCGCCTCGCTGCGCGTGTACGGGCCCGACCCTGGCCTGGTCGCCCGCTGCCCTGGCTGCGAGGAGGTGGTGCTGCGCCTGGTGCGCGGCCCCGGCGCGGCCTGGCTCGACCTGCGCGGCACGGTGTCGCTGCGGGTCGACCTGCCCGACTGACGGATGGGGGTGCGCCGGCGCTGCCCGGCTGACAACCAAGGTCCCGCGTACGACTCTGGGCGCGACTCCCAGCCTGACTGAGTACACTCAGGCTCGATCAACGGCCGAGATCTGTACGGCGAGGCTCTTGGCCATGGGCGGCTGCCCGCGGCCCCGTCCTGTGGGAGTCACGTGAGCAGCGGGCTTGTCGACGCACCGCCCTCCGAGCCTGGCGCGCCGCCGCGGCGGCGACGCCGCTGGCTGCGCTGGGTGATCGCGGTTGCGGTGACCGTCGTCCTCCTCGTCACGGGGGTGGCCGTCGGCGTGTACGCGCGCCTGACCGGCAACATCGAGCACGAGGACGTCACCGCCGAGGACCTCGGCGCGACCAGGCCGCCCAAGGTGGCGGGCACCGCGATGAACGTCCTGATCGTCGGCTCCGACCAGCGCAACGGCAAGAACGCCAAGTACGGCAAGGTCGCGGGCGAGCGCACCGACACGATCATGCTGGCGCATCTGTCGTCCAAGCGCGACAACGCGATGGTGATCAGCTTCCCGCGCGACTCGGTCGTCCAGCTTCCCGCCTGCCGCGCCACCAAGGGCCTGCCCGGCCAGCAGGCGCACGTCGGCATGATCAACGAGTCGTTCAACTCCGGCGGCATCGCCTGCACCTGGAAGACGATCGAGTCGCTCACCGGCATCCACATCGACCACTTCGTGAAGGTGGACTTCACGGGCTTCAAGGGCATCGTGAACGCCGTCGGCGGCGTCGAGGTCTGCCTGCCCGAGGCGATCGACGACAAGAAGGCACTGCTGCACCTGCCCGCCGGGCGGCAGACGCTCACCGGCGAGCAGGCGCTCGGCTACGTGCGGGCCCGCTACAGCCTGGGCGACGGCTCGGACATCGGGCGCATCCAGCGGCAGCAGATGTTCATCGCCTCGATGGTCAAGAAGGTGATGAGCGGCGAGACGCTCACCGACCCGGCCAAGCTCCTCGGCACGCTCGACGCCGCCACCCAGGCGATCACCACCGACCAGGGCCTGACGACCGGCGTCATGAAGGACCTCGCGGTCAGCCTCCAGGGCCTGGACATCAGCAAGATCCGCTTCATCACCACGCCGTGGCACTACTCGCTCACCCAGCCCGGCCGGGTGGAGTGGGTGCCCGACCAGTCCAAGCGGCTGTTCCAGATCGTGGCCAGGGACCAGAGCGTGGACGGCGTCAAGGGCGGCCAGGCCAAGGTGGGCCGCTCGAAGATCCAGGTCGAGCTGCGCAACGGCACCTGGCGCAGCGGCCTGGCCACGGAGGTCGCGGCCTTCCTCGAACAGCGCGGCTACCACATCGCCAAGATCGGCGACACGGCGACGAAGCCGCAGGCGAAGACCACGATCGTCTACGGGCCGAACGGCGAGACGCGGGTGCCGACGCTCACCAACGACCTCCAGGGCTCCGCCACCCGCGCCATGCCCGCCGCCAGGACGAACCGGCTGATCCTGGTGCTGGGGAACGACTGGAAGGGGCTCAAGCCGCTGCGTACGGACGACACGGAGGCGATGAAGGGCTTCGACGCCACCCACGACTCCTGCGCGACCTGATCATCACAGATCAGAGCGCCTCCGACAGGCCGCCTCCGTCGATGGCCGTGAACCCGGCGTCCTCGATCAGCGGCACCACGGCCTTCTTGGCCTCGTCGTCGTCGCCCCAGTAGGGCATGTCGGCGCGCGCCCCGCCGCGCTGCCCCGCGATGCCGAGCTCCAGCAGCTCGTTGGGGTACTTGGTGTTGAACGTGCGCACCAGCCGCACGCCGTCGCCCAGCACGTGCTGCTGGTACTGGGGGCTGGTGAGCCCGCCGGGCACGGCCACCACGACGGCCGCGCCGTCGCGCTCGCCGATCGGGTTGCTCGGATCGACGACGATCCTGCCGGTGAGCGTGCCGTCCAGCTCCGCCACCACCGCCGGGAACGCCTCCCAGCCGACCGCCATGATCACGACCTCGCCGAACCGCGCCGCCTCCCCCGGCTTCCCGTCCTGTGCCTGGCCGTCGGCGGCCCGGGCGGCGGCTGCCGCGCGGCCGGGGTCGGCGTCACTGAAGAACACGTCATGGCCCGCCACCGCGAGCAGTCGGCCGAGCGGCGTGCCCAGCCTTCCGGAACCCACGATTCCTACGCGCATGTCTTGATCTCCTCGTCATCCGGGGATGTGCCCACACCCGCCGCCGACATGCGTGCGTTCGCCTACCTTTGCCAGTTGATCAGGCGATGAGCGCACCGAGGGCCGCGATGGCCTCGACGACCTGGCGCGCGTCGGGCGTGGCGTCGGGGTCGAGCAGCCACTGCAGCATGAGCCCGTCGGTGATGGCCACCACCACGGAGACCAGCACCTCGGGCTCCAGTGGCAGCTCGACCCCCAGCTCCCGGCTCGCCCGGCGCAGCATGTCGGCGCCCGCCACCCGTGTCCTGGCGTACGCGTCGGCCAGCTTCTCCCGCAGGAGAGGCGCGCGCAGCGCCGCCGGATACCCCTCGACGCACAGGACGATCACCGGCCGCAGCTCGTCGAAGACGTCCACCAGCTCGGCCATGGCCCGTTGCAGCATCTCGCGGGGGGAGCCGGGGTCGGCGCCGAACAGCGCGCGCTCGACCCGCTCGGTCCACTCGTCGAACACCGCCGCGATGGCCTCGTTGAGCAGGGCGTCCTTGCCGCCGAAGTGGTAACCGATGGAGGCCAGGTTGGTGCCGGAGGCGGCGACCAGGTCGCGCGCGGTCGTGTGCGCGTACCCCTTCTCCTGAAGGCAGCTCACCGCTCCCGCCAGGAGGCGTTCGCGGTAACCACCGGCGTTCGTTCGTGCCACGGGTCTATGCTACTGACGTATACGAGCGTCTATGACGTACGTACATTTACTAGGAGGCACGACAATGATCCCTCCCGGCCCGAAAATGCCCGCGATAGCGCAGACCGCCTGGTTCATGGCGGACGCCCCGGGCGCGTTCGAGAGCTATCACCGCAGGTACGGACCGATCTTCACGGTCCGCAACGCCGGCTTCCCGCCCGAGGTCTTCGTGACCACCGCCGAGCTGGCCGAGCAGGTCTACCGCACCGACCACAGCGGTCACGGGCGCGCCGGCGAGGCCCGGCGCGTCTTCCTGCAGCACCTGGTCGGCTCGCAGTCGGTGCTCACGCAGGACGGCGACGCGTGGTGGCGGCACCGCAAGACGCTCAACCCGCCGCTGCGCGCCAGACAGGTCGCCGGCTACGAGGACGACATCGCCGCGATCGCGGCGGAGAAGATCGCGACGTGGCCGCTGGACCGGCCGTTCGGGCTGCGCGACCACTTCCAGGAGATCACGCTGGAGATCATCATCCGGCTGATCTTCGGCATCACGGACGCCGGGCGTGTCCAGCGGCTGCACGTGCTGCTGCCCGAGCTGATCGAGGTGGGCGGCGCCATGTCGGTGGTGATGCTGCCGGAGCGGCTGCGCGGCCCCGCCGGGCGGGCGCCGTTCGGCCGGTACAGGCGGTTCGTGCGGCTGCGGGCCGAGGTGGACGCCATCCTGCTCGACGAGATCCGCCGTCGCCGCACGGCGCCGGGCGGCGGCGACGTGCTCGGCAGGCTGCTGGAGACGGAGCTGGGCGACCAGGAGTTGCGCGACGAGCTGCTCGCCATGCTGTTCGCCGGCCACGAGACCACCGCCACCGGGCTGGCCTGGGCCTTCGAGCGGATCCTGCGCATGCCCGGGGTGCTGGAGCGGCTCCCCGACGACGAGCCCTACCTCGACGCGGTGGTCAAGGAGGTGCTGCGAGTGCGGCCCGTCGTCATCGAGGCGCCGAGGCTGCTCGACGCCCCGCTACGGCTGGGCGGGTACGAGATCCCTGCCGGATGGTACGCCGGGCCGTACATCCCGCTCGTGCACCGTGATCCCGCCGCCTTCCCCGCGCCCGGGGAGTTCCGTCCCGAGCGCTTCCTGGAAGGGCACCAGGGCAAGGCCTGGATGCCGTTCGGCGGCGGGCGGCGCTTCTGCGTGGGAGCGCAACTGGCGCTCCTCGAGATGCGCGTCATCATCCGCGAGGTGCTGCACCGCCTGGAGCTCACGGCGCCCGATCAGGCGCCGGAGGCCAGGCGGCTGAAGAACGTCACCCTCGCCCCCGCGAAGCTGACCCGCGTCATCGCCCGCGCTCGGACTCCTGCTCGGACGGCGTAGGAGGGTACATCTCCTCGTGTCGCTCGTCTGCGCCCAGCTCTTCGCGAAGCCGGTCGTAGTCGATGTTGTGGTTGGTGTACTTCAGCTGGCGAGCGACCTTCGTCTGCTTCGCCTTGGCTCTTCCTCGGCCCATGGCAACTCCCTAGTCCCCGCTGTCATGCTATCCGACAACCTAGCGACTTGAAGAATTATGCAACTGCACTGGATTACTCTGACAATATGCACGTGGAGGTCTACCAGGCCAAGGCCGACTTCTTCCGAACCCTCGGCCACCCCGCTCGCATCCGAGTGTTGGAGCTACTCCAGGAAGGGCCACTGCCCGTCAGGGATCTTCTGGCCCAGATCGACATCGAGGCCTCGAGCCTCTCCCAGCAGCTCGCCGTCCTGCGCAGGGCGGGGATCGTGAGTGCGATCCGCGAGGGCAGCACCGTGGTCTACACGCTGGCCACGCCCGAGCTGGCCGATCTGCTGGGCGCCGCCCGGCGCATACTCACCGACATGCTGGCCGACCAGGGGGAATTGCTCGCGGAGTTGCGAGCCGAGGTGACATAACTCACTTACTTGATCAGCCCTACTTGATCAGGGCCCGCCGCACCCGCTTCGGATACCAGGCGGTGAACACGGCGGGAAGAGCGAACGAGAGCGCCTTGATGGCGATGACCAGCGCGGTCGCATGCGGCGCCGCGGCCGGCACGAGCGTCAGGGAGAGCGCGGCGACGGTGAAGGCCGACGCCCAGACCGTGGTGATGACCGCGTTGACGCGACAGAACCGCGGGCTCTCCCAGACCTCGCGCGGCGCCATGGTGCGCGCGATGCCGAGCGTGAACGGCTTGCAGATGGCCAGCGAGCCCCACGCCGTCCCGGCCGGCCAGACGTTGACCAGCGCGGGCCCGTACGGAGTGAGCGGCGAATGCGGCGCCGCGACGAACGCGTAGACGATCCAGGGCAGAAAACCGAGCAGGCCGCGCATGGAGGTTCCGCCGATATTCCTAGAATGACATGTCGAACAGGGAACCTCCTGTAGGGATATGTCAATATAGGAATATGAGCCTTCGACACGCCGTGCTGGGACTGCTCTCCGAGGGTCCCGCGAGTGGATACGACCTGATGAAGACGTTCGACGTCTCCCTCGCCAACGTCTGGCCGGCCACCCAGAGCCAGCTCTACTCCGAGCTCGGCAAGCTCGCCGAAGCGGGGCTCGTCAGCGTGGTCGCGGAAGGCCCGCGCGGCCGCAAGGAGTACGCCATCACCGAGGAGGGCCTGGCCGAGCTGCGGCGCTGGGTCACCGACGTCGAGCCCACCAAGGTGATGCGCAGCGACATGCTGCTGCGCGTCTTCTTCCTCGCCCAGGTCTCCCCCGAACAGGCCCGCGAGTACCTGCGAAGGAAGGCCGACGAGGCCGTCGAGAGCCTGGAGCACCTGAAGAGCATCCGCGAGTTCGTCGAGAGCGGCACCGACAACCTGTCCGTCTACGGCCGCCTCGCCATGGAGTACGGCCTGCGCCTGGCCGCGGCCCAGAAGGAGTGGGCCGACTGGGCCGTCGAACGCATCCATTAGGCTCTCGCCATGGTCTCCGAGCTGTTCGATCCCAAGGCGTGGCAGCCGGTCGAGGGATTCGACTTCACCGACATCACCTACCACCGGGCAGTCGACCAGGGCACCGTGCGCGTGGCCTTCAACCGCCCGGAGGTCCGCAACGCCTTCCGCCCGCAGACGGTCGACGAGCTCTACCGCGCGCTCGACCACGCCCGGCAGACCACCGACGTCGGCTGCGTCCTGCTGACCGGCAACGGCCCCTCGCCCAAGGACGGCGGCTGGGCCTTCTGCTCCGGCGGCGACCAGCGCATCAGGGGCAAGGACGGCTACCAGTACGCCGACGGCACGCCCGCCACCGGCCGCCTGCACATCCTGGAGGTGCAGCGGCTCATCCGCTTCATGCCCAAGGTCGTCATCTGCGTCGTCCCGGGCTGGGCCGCCGGCGGCGGGCACAGCCTGCACGTCGTCGCCGACCTCACCATCGCGAGCGCCGAGCACGCCCGGTTCAAGCAGACGGACGCCGACGTGGCCAGCTTCGACGGCGGCTTCGGGTCGGCGTACCTGGCGCGGCAGGTCGGGCAGAAGTTCGCCCGCGAGATCTTCTTCCTCGGCGACACGTACACGGCGGCCGACGCTCACCGGATGGGCATGGTCAACGCCGTGGTGCCGCACGAGGAGCTGGAGACGACGGCGCTGGAGTGGGCGCGCAAGATCAACGGGAAATCGCCCACGGCGCAGCGGATGCTCAAGTTCGCGTTCAACGCCGTGGACGACGGGCTGGTGGGGCAGCAGGTGTTCGCCGGTGAGGCCACGCGGCTGGCGTACATGACGGACGAGGCCGCCGAGGGGCGCGACTCGTTCCTGGAGAAGCGCGAGCCCGACTGGTCGCCGTTCCCCTGGCACTACTGAGCGCCGGGGCCCCAGCCGTTCAGGCGCAGGCGCGGCCGATGGGTGAGGCGACGTTGCCGTGCCTCAGGTAGCGGTCGATGGCGTGCGGCGTGTCCCTGTTCTCGACCTCGACCTGGCTGAGCGGCGTCCCCCACCCCCGCTCCAGCGGATGCCCGATGGCCACGATGTCGTTCACGTCGTACGTGGTCAGCCACCGCACCCCCGGATGCCGCGTCCCCCGGGCGAGCAGGTTGCGCTGGATGGTGGGCAGCCCGAGCGGCGACCCGGCCGTCACCCAGAGCACGACCCGCCGCCGCACGGCGTCCTCGACGAGCAGGTCCCTGGACACCACGGTCCCCAGGCTGTGGGAGACGAGCACGATGTCGCCGGTGGGCGGCAGCAGGCGGCGCACCTCGTCGAGGACGGGCTTGCGGCCGTGGCTGAGGTAGACGGCGACGTCCTGGAGGAAGACCTTGATGATCTCCTTGTCGACGCTGGTGTTCTTGGAGACCCAGGTGAGCAGGCGCCGGGCCAGCGTCCAGGACAGAACGTCGGAGATGCCGAGCATCTCGGTGGGCACGCCGGTGCCGGCCGCCAGGTCGGCGAGCATGAGGCGCTCGAGCTCGCCGACGTCCTCCGGCATGAAGGGGTGGAAAGGCACCTCTTCGGCGCCGTCGGCGGGCATCTCCAGGACGGCGGCCTCGCGCGCCGCCTGGGCGGTGACGCGGTGCAGGACGTTGCCGTAGTAGGGCAGCACGCACTGAGCGGTCAGCCGGGGGACGTGCAGCCCGGCGGCCAGCGCGGTGCACCACTCCCGCAGCAGCACCTGCGGGTCCTTGCCCTCCTGGCCCCGCCCGTGGATGAACACGATCGTCGCCGCCATGGCCGCCCTCCCTCCATCGGGGCTGTCAGCGTAGGCACGGCCGCGCGGGTGACGCCTCAGGGTGTGCCTTAGGGGAAGCCCTAGACCTGCGGCCCTTGGCAGACTGGGGTCATGAGGATCAAGGTGCCGGAGGCGCTGACCGAGTCGCACATGAAGTACGAGAGGGACGCGGGGCCGGGCTGGAACGCCGGGCTGCCCGCGCTGGCCGAACGCTTTCTGGAGGAGTGGGAGCTGCGGCTCGACGGCGAGCCGAGCCACGGGATCGTCGCGCTGGTGCTGCCGGTGCTGCGCGCCGACGGCACCCCCGCCGCGCTGAAGCTGCAGCCGGTGACCAGCGAGACCGTGGACGAGGCGGCGGCCCTGCGCGCCTGGGCGGGCGACGGCGCGGTGTCACTGCTCGACGCCGACCCGGAGACCGGCAGCATGCTGCTCGAACGGCTGCAACCGGACCGGTCGCTGTCGGACGTGCCCGACGTGATGGAGTCCCTGGAGGTGCTGACGGGCCTGCTGCGCCGTCTGTCGGCCCATCCCGCCCCGGCCGGGCTGCGCGACCTCGGCGACCTCACGCGCGGCATGCTGGCGCGGGTGGACGACGCCGTGGACCGGGTCTACGGCGAGCGCGACCGCTACTGGCTGCGCTGGTGCGCGGGCGCGGTCTCCGAGCTCGCCTCCGAGCCCGGCGACCGGCTGCTGCACTGGGACCTGCACTACGACAACGTGCTGGCGGGCGAGCGGGAGCCGTGGCTGGCCATCGACCCCAAGCCGCTGGCCGGCGATCCGGGCTTCGAGCTGCTGCCCGCGTTGTGGAACCGGTGGGAGGAGGTGATCGCGAGCGGCGACGTGCCGCGCGCGGTGCTGCGGCGCTTCGACTTCATGGTGGACGCCCTCGGCCTGGACCCGCGCCGCGCGGCCGGCTGGACGCTGGGCCGGGTGCTGCAGAACTTCCTGTGGGACGTGGCCGACGGCGACCGGGTGCTCGCCGAGATCCTGGTGCGGGTGGCGGAGGCCGTCCGCGCTAGATGGTGAGGACGACCTTGCCCCTGCCGTGTCCCGTCTCGATCTCGCGGTGCGCGTCCGCGGCCTCCTCCAGCCGGTACGCCCTGCGCACCGGGAAGGCGAAGGCGCCCTCGGCGTACAGGGCGGCGTAACGTCCGAGCCGCTCGGCCGAGCGCTCCCCCTGCACCAGCCGGACGCCGAGCTCGGCGGCCCTGCCGTGCTCGACGAGCGTGACGATGCGGGCGCGGTCGCGTACCAGCTCCAGTGAGACCTCCAGTGCGTGCCCGCCTGCCCCGTCGAGCACCGCGTCGACGCCGCCGGGCGCGAGCGCGCGCACCCGGTCGGCCAGGCCCTCGCCGTAGGCGACGGGGACGGCGCCCAGGGCGCGCAGGTGGTCGTGGTTGACCTCGCGGGCGGTGCCGATCACGGTGGCTCCGCGCCGCCTGGCGATCTGCACGGCCGCCGTGCCCACCGAGCCTGCCGCGCCGTGCACGAGCAGCGTCTCGCCCGACGCCAGGCCGATGCCGTCGATGGCCAGCTCGGCCGTCTGCACGCCTGAGGTCAGCCCGCCGGCCACCTCCCACGGCACCCCGCCGGGTTTGGCGGTCACGTCGGTCGCGGGCACCACGATGTACTCGGCGTAGGCGAACAGCCGGGAGAAGCCGAGCACCTCGGCTCCCACGGCCACCCCTGTCACGTCCTCACCCACCTGGTCCACCACGCCCGCGAACTCGTTGCCCGGGATGCGCGGGTAGCCCACCTCGTCCAGGTACGGCGGCAGCCATCCACCCCGCACGGCCGCGTCGAACGGCTGCACCCCGGCCGCCCGCACCCGCACCCGCACCTGACCTGGGCCCGCCTGGGGCGCCGGGAGCTCCATCACCTTCAGCACTTCTGGGCCGCCGGGCTCGGTGAAGGCGGCGGCTCTCATCAGTTCGCTCATGCCGGCCAGCCTGCTACCTCAACCGCGCTTGAGGTCAAGACACCAACCGTTTCGGGAACTTTCTTCTTTAGTCGCGCTTTATCTGTATATAGTCCGACAGGACACACAGGGGGATAGGTAGTACGAGGCGGGATGTCCGACTTCTTTCACATCGCACTGAGCTTTCCGACTGTCATTTTCACTTTCCTGCTCGTGGTGGTCGCCGGGTATTGGCTGACCGTCATCACCGGCCTGTTCGAGGCCGATGACGACGCCACGTGGCTGGGCCTCGGGGGAGCCCCAGCGGGGGTCACACTGTCGCTGCTCATCGCGCTGGCCTGGCTGCTCTGCCTCATCGGCAGCGTACTGGCGCCGACCGGCGCGCTCATCGCCGTGCCCGTCGTCGCGGTGGCCCTGGCCTGGCTGGCCGTGCGCGGCCTGCTGACGCCGCTGCGCAGGCTGTTCCCCCAGGGGGACACGCGCTCGCGCGGCGACTTCGTCGGCCAGATGTGCGTGATCCGCACCGGCACGGCCACTCCGGACTTCGGCCAGGCCGAGGTCACCGCCGCCGACGGCTCGTCCGCGGTCGTGCAGGTCCGCACGACCGGCCAGGACCGTCTCGTCCGCGGCGACGACGCACTCATCTTCGAATACGACAAAGACGGCGAATTCTTCTGGGTCATGCCGTACGAAAGTGAGCACTGATGGACGTCATCTCCACCGGCTTCGGCATTTTCCTGGCCGTCGTCCTGGTCATCGTGATCGGCCTTCTCTTCGTCGTCGGCCGTCTTTTCCGCAAGGTCGAGCAGGGCAAGGCGCTGATCGTTTCGAAGGTCAACAAGGTCGACGTGACGTTCACCGGCGCCGTGGTGCTGCCGGTGGTGCACAAGGCCGAGATCATGGACATCTCGGTCAAGACCATCGAGATCGAACGGACCGGCCGCGAGGGGCTCATCTGCCGGGACAACATCAGGGCCGACATCAAGATCACGTTCTTCGTCCGGGTGAACAAGACCGCCGAGGACGTCATCAAGGTCGCCCAGGCCATCGGCACCGCCCGCGCCAGCGACGAGACCACGCTGCAGGAGCTGTTCAACGCGAAGTTCTCCGAGGCGCTCAAGACCGCGGGCAAGCACCTCGACTTCGTCGACCTCTACACCAAGCGCGACGAGTTCCGCGACGAGATCGTCCGGCTGATCGGCACCGACCTCAACGGCTACAGCCTGGAGGACGCCGCCATCGACTACCTGGAGCAGACCGCGCTGGGCCAGCTCGACAAGAGCAACATCCTCGACGCGCAGGGCATCCGCAAGATCACCGAGCTGACGGCGATCGAGCACGTGCGCACGAACGAGTTCCAGCGCAACGAGGAGAAGGAGATCACCCGGCAGAACGTGGACGCCCGCGAGGCGATCCTGGAGCTGGAGCGCCGCCAGGCCGACGCCGAGCTGAAGCAGCGCCGCGAGATCGAGACCGTCAAGGCGCGCGAGGAGGCCGAGATCGCCCGCGTGCAGGCCGAGGAGCGGCTGCGCGCCCAGGCCGCGCACATGAAGACCGACGAGCAGCTCGGCATCCAGAACGAGAACCGGGCCCGCGAGATCGCCGTCGCCGAGAAGAACCGCGAGCGCGTCATCGCCATCGAGAGCGAGCGCATCGAGAAGGACAGGATGCTGGAGGTCATCGCCCGCGAGCGGGAGACCGAGCTGTCGCGCATCGCCAAGGACAAGGAGGTCGAGACCGAGAAGCGGTCGATCGCCGAGGTGATCCGCGAGCGCATCGCGGTCGACAAGACCGTGGCCGAGCAGGAGGAGTCGATCAAGCGGCTGCGCGTGGTCGAGGAGGCCGAGCGCACCCGTCAGCAGGTGATCATCGCCGCCGAGGCCGAGGCCCAGGAGAACCTGGTCAAGGACATCAAGGCCGCCGAGGCCGCGGAGGCCGCCTCCAAGTTCAAGGCCCGCGAGGAGCTGGTGCTGGCCGAGGCGCGCCAGCAGGCCGCCGAGCTGGAGGCCAGGGCCAAGATGCGGCTGGCCGAAGGCGTCCAGGCCGAGTCCGCCGCCTCCGGGCTGGCGCAGGTGCAGGTCAGGGAGCGCGACGCCGAGGCCATCGAGAAGGTGGGCCGTGCCGAGGCGCTGGTGCTGAAGGAGAAGCTGGCCGCCGAGGCCGACGGGGCCAGGGCGATGGCGCTGGTCGAGGGCGACCGGCTCAAGGCGCAGGCCGAGGGCGAGCAGGCGATGGCGCTGGCCGGCGCCGCCGCCGTCGGCGAGAAGCTCAAGGCCGAGGCCGAGGGCCTGACCCAGAAGGCCGCCGCGATGGCCGCGCTGGACGAGGCCAGCAGGGCGCACGAGGAGTACCGCCTGCGCCTGGAGGCCGACAAGGAGATCAGGCTCAAGCACATCGACGTCACCCGGCAGGTCGCCGAGTCGCAGGCCAGCGTGCTGGCGGCCGGGCTGGCCAAGGCCAACATCGACATCGTCGGCGGCGACACCATGTTCTTCGACAAGGTGGTCGGCTCGATCACCGCGGGCAAGGTGGTGGACGGCTTCGTCGACCACTCCCAGGTCGCCGGGGCGATCGTGTCGCCGTACGTGAACGGCTCCGCCAGCCTGGCCGCGGACCTGGCGAGCGTGGTCGGCGGCGTGAGCACCGAGGACCTGAAGAACCTGACCGTGTCCGCCCTGCTCATGCGGCTCATCCAGGACGGCGGCCCGCAGACCACGGCCCTCGGCGAGCTGCTGGAGACGGCCCGCCGGCTGGGCGTGGCCGACTCGCCGGTGGCGGCCCTGGCCGGCGCCAAGTGAGCACGCTCGAAGCGGGCCTGGAGGCGGGGACGTACGAGGTCCTGCGCAACCGCCTCCAGGCCCAGGCCAAGGCCCTGGCGGCGGCGGCCGGCACGCTCAACGACGAGCGGCTGAAGGTCTTCGGCGGGGCGGAGCTGCGCCTGCTGGGCACCGAGCGGATCAGGACCGAGAACAACTGCGTCCCCAGGGACATCGTCTCCCTGGGCGGCGTGATGCTCTTCGGCTACAACGTCTTCATCGGCCTCAAGCCGGAGACGACGGTGGCGGACGTGTTCGCGGTGCACCGCTTCTCCAGGGACGGCGACGCCTTCCGGTTCGACGCGGACAAGCTGGAGGCGCTGGACGACCCGGCGTTCAGGAAGGACTTCGCCGAGCTCTACCGGTACTACAAGGAGACCAGGCTTCACCAGCTCAGGCGGGTCGAGGGCAAGCTGCTGGCCGTGTTCCAGACGGGTCCGGCGGACACGCGGGTGCTGCGCTGGGCGGTCAGCAACGGCGGTGTCCCGAAATATCAGGACAACCGTGGGGAGCGGGACCACACCTTCCCCCCGTCCCACGACTTCGAGTGGACCCCCACCACCCGCGACGACCACGTGCTCGGCCGCCACCCGCACATCTCCATCGGCGGCGAGGTGTTCGTCGAGACCGTCGGCGGCGACCTCACCATCAAGATCGAGGACAACACGGAGAGCGGCGCCGGCATCTACGCCGAGCCGGTCGCCGAGCCGCTGCAGAGCCTGGCGGACGCCGACGTCGAGTACGCCCGCGTGGGGCCGCTGATCCTCATGCGGATCCGGCCGTACAAGGAGAGCGACCGCCGCCACCTGGTCTTCAACACCCGCACCAAGGCGGTCGTCCGGCTCGACGGCATCGGGCAGGCCTGCCAGCGGCTGCCCGAGGACCAGGGGCTGATCTTCCCCGGCGGCTACTACCTGGCCACGGGCGTCAGCAAGACGTTCGACACGGACGTGAGCGACCTGGAGTTCGAGCGGGTCGTCCGCTCCCCCAACGGCGAGGACGTCCTGTACGTCTTCCACGCCAGGGGCGACGGGCGGTCGCTGCTGCTGCCCTACAACGTGATCAGGAAGGAGGTGGCCAACCCCATCGTCTGCCACGGGTACTCGCTGTTCGACGACGGCACGATGGTGGTCTTCCGCGCCACCTCCGACGAGCCGACCCGGGTGCACCCGATGCAGGTGTGGCAGACGCCGTACGTGTCGGACACCTACGCCGCCGCCCAGCCCACCGGCACAGGACCGCTGGAGCGCATCGGCAACGCCGAGCTGGTCCGGGGCATCTCCGACTGCCTGTCCGTGGCGCGCATGGTCGAGGAGATGGCGCCGTCGGCCGGCACGTTCGAGGGGCTGATCGCCGCCTGCACGCGCGCGTTCGACTCCTACCACTGGCTCGGCGAGCACGGCCTGCGCGAGCCGCTCACCGACGTGCGCGCCACCGCCGAGCAGGTGCTCGACGAGTACGAGAACGTCGAGCAGCTCACCCGCCAGGCCGCCCAGACCCTCGCCACGGCCACCGAGGAGACCACCGAGCTCGTCCGCCACGCCAGGGCCGAGACCCCGGCCACCGCCGACGCCTGGGTCACGCTGCTGGCCACGCTCCGCCGCGCCCAGGGCCACCTGGTCACGCTGCGCGAGGTGCGCTACCTCGACCTGTCCGCCCTGTCCGCGCTGTCGGACTCCGTGGCGGAGGAGCTGGGCTCGGCGGGCAGACGCGCCGTGGCCTTCCTGTCGGGCCAGGACGCGTTCACCGCCTACCACGCGGCCGTCGAGGCGCTGGCCGCCGACGCCGCCGCGATCGGCACCGTGGCCGAGGCCGCGCCCGTCGCCGACCGGCTGGCCGAGCAGGCCGAGGGGCTGGAGGTGGTCACGGAGGTCGTCGGCTCGCTGGACATCGCCGACGCCACCGTCCGCACCTCGATCCTGGGCCGCATCGCCGAGGTGCTCGGCGGCGTGAACCGGGCCAGGGCCGTCCTCGACGGGCGGCGGCGCGAGCTGCTCGGCTCGGAGGGGCGGGCCGCGTTCGCCGCCGAGTTCGCGCTGTTCGGGCAGGCCGTCACGGGTGCGCTGGCCGTGGCCGACACGCCGCAGAAGTGCGACGAGCAGCTCGGACGGCTGATGCTGCAGGTGGAGAACCTGGAGTCGCGCTTCGGCGAGTTCGACGACTTCGCCGCGCAGCTCGCCGCCAAGCGGGACGACGTCTACGAGGCGTTCTCCGCCCGCAAGCAGACCCAGCTCGACGACCTCGCCCGCCGCGCCGACCGCCTGTTCTCCTCCGCCGAGCGCATCCTCGGCAGCGTCACCAGGCGGCTCGGGGCGCTGTCGTCGCTGGACGAGGTCAACACCTACTTCGCGACCGACCCCATGGTGGCCAAGGTCCGCTCTGCCGCGGCCGGCCTGCGGGAGCTGGGCGACGCCGTACGGGCCGAGGAGCTGGACGGGCGGGTCAAGTCGGCGCAGCAGGAGGCGGGGCGGGCGCTGCGCGACCGCCTCGACCTCTTCTCGGACGGCGGCGAGACCCTGCGGCTGGGCCACCACCGCTTCGCCGTGAACACGCAGCCGATCGACCTGACGCTCGTCCCGCACGACGGGTCTATGCACTTCGCGATCACCGGCACCGACTACCGCGCGCCCGTGCCCGACTCGTTCGGCGACACCCGGCCCTTCTGGGACCAGACGCTGGTCTCCGAGACCCCGGACGTCTACCGGGCCGAGCACCTGGCCGCCTCGCTCCTCGACTCCGTCACGGCGGGCGACTCGCTCCAGGAGCTGGTGCGGCGTGCCGCGGAGGAGCGCTACGACGAGGGCTACGAGCGCGGCGTCCACGACCACGACGCCGCACTCATCCTGGACACCCTGACCCGCCTGCGCGAAGGCGCCGGGCTGCTGCGCTACCCCGCCGCGACGAGGGCGGCGGCGCAACTCTTCTGGGCCTTCGGGACGGACGAGGTTTCACGTAAAACATTGGCCGCCCGCGCCGTGTCCCTGGTCAGAGCCCGCACGATCTTCGGCGTCACGCCCGCCCTGGGCTCACTCGCCGACGAGCTGGACCGGACCATCGCCGCGTTCCTGACCGGCCTCGGCCTGCCTGAGGCGGACCTCGCCGGCGAGTACCTCGTCGAGGAACTGGGCACCGCGGCCGCCGGCTTCGTCACAGCCAAGCCGGCCCTCGACCTGCTCGACGGGTTCCGCCACGCGCTCGGGCCGGTCAAGACGCGCGAGTTCGAGGACGACCTCAAGGCCCTGCCGCTCACCGAGCGCGTCCAGCTCGCCCACGCCTGGCTCACCGCCTACCGCCAGGGGCCCGAGGTGACGGAGGCGATCGCCGTCCAGCTCTGCGGCCACCTGCCCCGCTACGACTCCAGCGCCACCACCGCCGAGACCGTGGACGGCCTCCTCGGCGCGCACCCGCGCATCCAGGACCGCAAGCTGGAGATCCGCCTCGACGAGCTGCTGCCCAGAACCAGGCGCTTCGCCCGGGAACGGGTGCCCGCCTACCGCGCCTACCAGCGCCGCAGGAACGAGCTGGTCGAGGCCGAGCGCCGCCGGCTGCGCCTGGAGGAGTACAAGCCGAAGGTGATGAGCGCCTTCGTCCGCAACCGCCTGCTCGACGAGGTGTACCTGCCGCTGATCGGCGACAACCTGGCCAAGCAGCTCGGCGCGGCGGGCGCGGGCAAGCGCACCGACCAGATGGGCCTGCTCCTGCTCATCTCACCGCCCGGCTACGGCAAGACCACGCTGATGGAGTACGTGGCCAGCCGCCTCGGCCTGGTCTTCGTCAAGGTCAACGGCCCGGCGCTGGGCCACGAGGTCACCTCCCTGGACCCGGCGGACGCGCCCGACGCGACGGCCAGGCAGGAGGTGGAGAAGATCTCGTTCGCGCTGGAGACGGGCAACAACACCCTGCTCTACCTGGACGACATCCAGCACACCTCGCCGGAGCTGCTGCAGAAGTTCATCTCGCTGTGCGACGCCCAGCGCCGCATCGAGGGCGTGTGGAACGGGCGCACCAGGACGTACGACCTGCGCGGCAAACGCTTCGCCGTGTGCATGGCGGGCAACCCGTACACCGAGTCGGGCCGCCGCTTCCGCATCCCCGACATGCTGGCCAACCGCGCCGACGTGTGGAACCTGGGCGACGTGCTGTCGGGCAAGGAGGAGCTGTTCGCGCTCAGCTACGTGGATAACGCCCTCACCTCCAACCCTGTCCTCGCGCCCCTGTCCGGCCGCGACCGCTCGGACGTCGAGCTGCTCGTCCGCCTCGCCAAGGGCGACCCGGCCGTCCGGCCCGACCAGCTCACGCACCCCTACACCAAGCCCGAGCTGGACCAGATACTCAGCGTGCTGGCCAAGCTCGTACGCGTGCAGGAGGTGGTGCTGGCCAACAACCAGGCCTACATCGCCTCCGCCGCCCAGTCGGACGCCGCCCGCACCGAACCGCCGTACCGGCTCCAGGGCTCCTACCGCAACATGAACAAGCTGGCCGAACGCATCGTGCCCGCCATGAACGACGACGAGCTGGAAACGGTGATCGACGACCACTACCTCGGCGAGGCGCAGACCCTGACCGCCGACGCGGAAGCCAACCTGCTCAAGCTCGCCGAGCTGCGCGGCCGCCTCACCCCCGCCCAGGCGGAGCGGTGGGCGGCAGTCAAGGCGGCCTACCTCAAGGCCAAGGCCCTGGGCGGGGCCGAGGACGATCCGGTGGTGCGGGCGGTGGGCGCGATCGGGCTGCTGGCGGACCGGGTGAGCGAGGTCGGCACCGCCATCAGAGAATCGGACCGCTGAACCCAGCACCCTCACCCGGCCGGTCGGCGCTCCGGCGCGGTCACACGGCCGCGCCGGCGCGCAGCTCCAGGTGGGAGCCGGTGAAGGAGGCGCGCATGCGGCGGTCGTGCGTGACGATCACCAGCGCACCCCGGTACGTCGTCAGCGCCTCCTCCAACTGCTCGACGAGTTGCGGCGACAGGTGGTTCGTCGGCTCGTCGAGCAGCAGCAGGTCCACGGGCTCGCTGACCAGACGGGCCAGCTCGACCCGGCGGCGCTGCCCGTACGACAGCTCCCCCAGCCGCAACCGCAGCTCCGACGGCCGGAACAGCCCCAGAGCCAGCAACGCGTCCGCGTGCTCCTCCAGCGATCCGGCCCGGCCGGCGGCGTAGGCCCCCAGCACGGTGCGCTCCGGCGTCCCGGCCTGCCCGTCCTGCCTGAGATGACCGACCCGGCCCGAGCACCGTACGACGCCCGCGTCCGGCTGCAGCTCTCCGGCCAGCACCCGCATGAGCGTGGTCTTGCCCGCCCCGTTCGGACCGGTGACGAGCAGCCGCTCACCACGGTGCACGGTCAGCCCGTCCACCCGCAGCCGCCCCGCCACCCGCACCCCGTCGAGCCCGGCCACCACACCGTCAGCCACTGCGTGCTTTACCGCGCGCTCCACCGCGCCGCTCAGCGCGGAGCCCACCGGGCGATCTGCGGCACGATCCGCCGTGCCGCTCATCGCCCGGTCCGGCTCGAAGGTGGGCGTGAAGCGGAGCGGGTCAGGCGGCCGGGAGGCCGGGTTGTCCGTGAGCCACCGCAGGCGCTGCTGCGACTGCCGCACCCGCCCCGCCGCCCCGTGCGTACGCGACCGGGCGCGCCACGTCCCGGTGCCCATGCCCGCCTTGTCCATCTTGCGAGGGATGGCCGCCATCCGCCCGGCATTGGCGGCGACCAGCCCCGAGTGCCGGGCCAGCTCCTGCTTCCACTCCTCGTACGCCCGCAACCGCGCCGCCCGCTCGGCCGCCTTGGCCACCAGGTATCCGGAGTACCCGTCCCCGTAGCGGCGCACCCGCCCTTCCTCGACCTCCAGAACGGTGGACGTCACCTGCTCCAGGAACACCCGATCGTGCGTGATCGCCACCACGGTGCCCCGGTGGGCGCGCAGCCGCTGTTCGAGCCAGGCCACGGCCCGGTCGTCCAGGTCGTTCGTCGGCTCGTCGAGCAGCAGCAGCTCAGGGTCGGCGGCCAGCGTGGCGGCCAGGGCGAGGCGGGATCGTTCACCACCGGAAAGCGTGCCGACCGGGCGCGCCCGATCAAGCCCCGGCAACCCGAGCCCGTGCAACGCGGCGTCCACCCGCACGTCGGCCTGGTACCCACCGCGCGCCTCGAACTCCGCCACCAGCCGGTCATAAACCTCCGCCAGCCCGACACCGCCCCCGACCTGCCCGACGCCATCCTCAGCCAGCCCGGCACCGCCCTGCCAGGCACCGCCCTGCCAGGCACCGCCCTGCCAGGCACCGCCCTGCCAGGCACCGCCCTCAGCCAGTCCGGCACCGCATTCAGCCGGCCCGGTGCCGCCATCGGCATGCCCGGCGCCGTCAGCCTGGCGCTCGCCCCGGACCTGTGCCCGGTCGGCGTCCACACTCCCGTGCGACGCCGACAGCGCGAGTTCGGCCGCGCGGATCCGGGCCTCCAGCTCGCGCAACTCGGCCAGCGCCAGATCGATGACGTCCCCCACCGTGGCGTGCGGCGGCAGTTCCAGGGATTGCGGCAGGTACCCGATCCCGCCGGGCGCGACGACGGTGATCTCGCCGTTGTCCGCCCGCTCGACCCCCGCCATGAGCCGGAGCAGCGTGGACTTGCCCGCCCCGTTGTCCCCGATCACGCCGACCCGCTCGCCGGGCCTGACGGTGAAGGACACCCGGTCCAGGACGACACGGGTGTCGTAACGCTTGGTGATCTCGTTGAGTGCCAGTTGGGCAGCAGCAGTACGCATAAAGGGCCCACCCCCTCTTCTCGCCTCGGAAAATGACCGGTATGAGGCGGCACAGGCGGAGCCGGCAGCTCAACGCGTGTGCGCCTCTGGCGCGAGAATCACAGGGAACCCATCGCGGGAGAAGCTAGCCCATAACCCGACTTCCTGTCCAGCCCTATTTCGCGGCGAGGGCCCGCGACACCGCCTCGGCGCTCGCGGGCACGAGCGGCAGCCGTACGTCGGGCGTGGGGATCAGGCCGCGCGCGTGCAGCACGCCCTTGAGCACCGTCGGGTTGGGCTCGGTGAACAGCGCCGCCGACAGCCGCGCCAGCCGGTGCCCGAGCGCCCTGGCCCGTACGACGTCGCCCGCGTGCCAGGCGTCGGCCAGCTCCACGAAAGCGGCGGTCTCCAGGTGCGCGGAGGCCAGGATGCCGCCCACGGCCCCCAGCGCGAGCAGCGGCGAGACGAAGACGTCGTCGCCGCACAGCACCTCGAAGCCCTCGGGCGGATCGGCGAGCAGCTCGACCGCCTCCGCGTCGATGCCGCCGGCCGCGTACTTGGCGCCCGCGATCATCGGATGCGCGCCGAGCCGGCGCAGCGTGGCGGCGCTGACGGCCTGCCCGGTGCGGTAGGGGATGTGGTAGATCACCAGCGGCACCGGCGTCTCCTCGGCCAGCGCCTCGAAGTGCGCGACGACCCCGCGCTCGCCCGGCCGCAGGAAGGACGGGATCGTCACCAGCGCGGCCCCCACCTCCGACGGCAGCTCGCGCAGCGCCCGGCCCGTGGCGCGCGTGTCGGCGCCCGTCACCCCCACAGTGAGCAGAGCCTGCCTCTCGGCGCAGACCCGCGCGCACACCTCGATCACCCGCGCCCGCTCCTCGGGGTCGAGCGCGGCCACCTCGCCGGTGGTGCCCAGCGCGACCAGACCGGCGGCGCCCTCGTCGAGCACCTGCCTGGCGAGCTTCTCGATGGCGTCCACGGCCACCTCACCCGACGCGTCGAACGGCGTGACCAGCGGTACGTGAATTCCTCTCAGCATGCTTCGAGCTTGACCGACCGCAACCCGTTAGCACCAGCACGGATTTCTACGTTCGAGCTTAAGCTGAACTTATGCTCGACCCACGCAAGCTGCACCTCCTGCGCGAACTCGCCAGGCGCGGCACGATCGCGGCGGTCGCCGAGGCGGTCACGTTCACGCCGTCGGCCGTCTCCCAGCAACTCAGCGCGCTGGAGCGGGAGGCGGGCGTGCCACTGCTCGAACGCACAGGCCGCACCGTCACGCTGACCCCCGCAGGACACCTGCTCGTGGAGCACGCGCAGGCCGTCCTGGAGCAGCTCGAACGCGCCTCGGCGGCGCTCGCCGCCGCGCGGGGCGGGCCGTCGGGGCCGCTGCGGATCGGCGCGTTCCCCACGGCGGCCCGCGTGCTGCTGCCGCCCGCCCTCGCCGCCCTGACCGGCGCCCATCCCGGGCTGGAGCCGATGGTGGCCGAGATCGACCCGGCGGACGTCTCGGCGGCGCTGCGGGCCGGGGAGCTGGATGTGGCGCTCGTGCACGAGTACGACTTCGTCCCGCCGGTCACCGACGCGTCGATCGAGACGGAGGCGTTGTTCAGCGAACCCATGTACCTCACGGACCGACCCTCGATCGCGGCCGCCAGGGGCGACGGGTGGATCACCAACAAGCCCGGCACGCTCTGCCACACGATGGCGATCAGGGCGTGCCAGGCGGCCGGGTTCGAGCCTCTCGTGCGACACCACATCGACGACTTCGACACCGTACTGGCCTTCGCCGCCGCCGGTCACGGCGTCGCACTCGTCCCACACCTGGCAGCGGCCGGCCAGCGTGTCGCGCACGGGCCACACCCGCCAGCGGCCGGCCCAGACGTCCCGCTCGGGCCACACCCGCAAGCGGCCGGCCCGGCGCACGGGGTGCGGCTCACGCGCCTGCCGTTGAGCCGCCGCACGCTGGCGGCCTTCAGGAAGGGGAACGGCGCCCACCCGGCGATCGTCGCCGCCGTGACGGCCTTCCGCGCGGCGGTCACCCACCTCCCCCTCTGATCAGCCCGCCTCTCATCCAGCCCCCTCAAGATCAGCCCCTGTGATCAGCCCCTCTGATCAGCCCCCGCACCAGCACCTCGAAGCTCGCCGCCAGCCGCTCGTGCCCGCCCGCACGGAGCTGGCTCGCGATCGGCTCCATGTGCAGGGTGCCGAGCAGCATGTGCGCGATCTCCTCGGCGTCCACGTCGGGCCGAGCCTCGGCGATCAGCCCGGACACGTGCCGATGCCAGAACGTGTAGATCGGATGCCTCTCCCTGGGCTGCTCGGCGGCGCCCTTCCTGGTCACCATGGCGTGCTCGTGCGCCGCCATCAGGTTCCCGTTCCGCGCCCCCAGCTCGGCGACGCACGCGAGGAACGCGACCAGCCGCTCCTCCGGCTCCGCGCCGGGCCCGAGCGGCGGCGGCCCGTCGGTGACCGCCTGCTCCAGCTCGCGGGCCCGCTCGGACATGAGCTCCACCATGAGCCCCGCCCGGCTGCCGAACCGGTGGAAGACCGTCCCCTTGCCCACGCCGGCGGCGGCCGCGACCCGCTCGACGGAGACCTGCTCGGGCGGGTGGCGCCGCAGCAGCTCCTCGGCCGCCCGCAGGATGGCCTGCCTGTTACGGGCGGCGTCGGCCCGCTCTCGACGTTCCATCCGGCAATTCTTTCCCATAGACAAGTTGACCACTGGTCCATATATTAAATGGACCATCGGTCAACTTCCTGAGGGAGCAGTCATGCGTGCCATCGTTCTGACCAGCACGGGCGAGCCGGACGAGCTGCGGCTCACCGACCTGCCCCGCCCCCGTCCCGAAGCGGGCCAGCTCCTCCTGCGCGCCCAGGCCATCGGCGTCAGCTACGCCGAGACCCAGATCCGCGCGGGCACGCTCCCGTTCCCGCTGCCCCTGCCCGCCGTGATCGGCGCGGAGGTGGCGGGCGAGGTCGTCGAGGTCGGCGAGGGCGTGGACGAGAAGCTGATCGGCGGCACGATGGTGGGCGTGACCGGCGGGCTCGGCGCCTACGCCGAGTACGTGGCGCTCCCCGCCGCCATGGCCTGCCCGGTGCCGGACGGCCTGGCCCCCGAACACGCCCTGGCCGGAGCCGCCCCCGGCGCGCTGGCACTCGCCCTGCTGCACAAGGCTGCCCTGACCGGGGCGGAGACCGTCCTGGTGGAGGCGGGCACCAGCTCGGTCGGCAGCTACCTCGTCCGGCACGCCAAGGAGTTCGGCGCCGGCCACGTGATCGCCACGGCCGGGTCGGCGGCCAAGCGCGAGCGGGCCGCCGCACTCGGCGCCGACACCGTGCTCGACCACGCCACTCTGGGCTGGCCCGACGGGCTGCCTGGTGACGTGGACGTGATCTTCGAGTCCATCGGCGGCGCGTCGGCCGGGCAGGTGCTCGGCCACCTCACCCCGGGCACCGGCCGCATGCTCTACTACGGCCTGCTCACCGGCGAGCCCGCCGCCGTCACCGCCGCCGACCTGATGACGCGCGGCGTGACGGTGACCGCGTGCAGCGGGCCCGCCTGGGCCGGGCAGGTGTTCGGCACGCACTACCCGCAGATGCTGGCCAGGCTGGCGGAGGGGCGGAGTGAGGCGTACCTCGGGCGCACGCTCCCGCTGTCGCGTGCCGCCGACGCCCACCGCCTCCTGGAGAGCCGCCAGCTGACAGGCCGCATCCTCCTGACGCCCTGACAAGCCACACCCCAGCCAAGGCCCTCGCCACGCCTCACACCGCGCCACGCCACACGGCACACGGCCACTCCACACGGCCGCGCCCCGCGAGAAGGGCCGCGCGCCGGCTGAGGGCCGCATCCCCCTGACGGGCCGCGCTCAGGCTAGCGGGCCGCGTCGCCCTCCCCGCCTTCGGACAGGACGGCGTCCAGGACGGCCTGCGAGCTGCCGAGCCCACGGTCGTACTCCCCCGCCGTCACCGCCACCACCAGCCCCTCAGAGGGCACCACGACGAGCCGCTGCCCCCCGTTCCCGATCCCCTCGGCCCGCCCGTCCCCGCTGAGGTACCACTGGTAGCCGTACCAGCCGCCACCCTCCAGCACGACCCGGGGCCGCAACATGTCAGCGATCCAGGCACCGGGCACGATGCCCCGGCCGCCGTCCAGGACGAGTTGCCCGACGGCGGCCAGGTCCACCGGCCGCAGCCGCAGCCCGGACGCGGCCCTGGTCACCCCGTCATCGCCCATCGACCAGTCGTAGGCGGTGACGCCCAGTGGCTCGAAGAGCCGGACCGCCGCGTACTCGGCCAGCGACCGCCCCGCTCCCCGGGTGATGATCTCGCCGATCAGGGCCGCGGCGCCGCCGCAGTAGTGCCACCGCTTGCCCGCCTCCTCCACGACGGGCCGCTCCAGCACGTACCGGTGCCGGTCGGGAGCGAGCTCCATCGCGACCTCGCTGTTGGCCGGGTCGGTGTAGGGCAGTTGCTCGTCCCACTCGATGCCGAGGGTCATGGTGAGGGCGTGCTCGACAGTGAGATGGTCGCGCCCCGTGACGCCGTACTCGGGGAACTGGCGCACCAGCGGCTCCCCCGGCTCAGGCACCAGCCCCTCGGCCAGCGCGATCCCGTACACCAGGCCCACCACGCTCTTCGACACGGACCTGAGGTCGTGCAGGGTGTCCCGGTCGAACGTCACGTGCCCGAGCGGCACGTTCAGCGCGTGGTCCTCGCCCGCGCCGTACCGTTCGAGCATGACCTGCCCGCCGCGCAGCACCACGAGGCCGTGCAGGTGCGGCGCCTCGCCCCTGTCCAGCACCGCGTCGACCCGTTCCACCATTCCCACGATGTTCCTCCTCTTCCTGATGACGCCATAGGCCCTCATACGGTGTCAGAGGCAAGCAGTTCTTCCAGCGCCCGGCGCCAGGGGTCGTCGCCGGGGTCGAGCACGACGCGCACCCCGTCGGCCCGCAGGTCCTCGACGCTGCGCCGGTACGGCGTGCGGGCGGCCAGCGCGTCGTTGACGAACGGCAGCACGACCACGGGGATGCCCAGGCCGGGCGCCTCCGCCAGCACGCCGAGGGCGTAGGTGTCGGTGATGCCCTGGGCGAACTTGTTGATCGTGTTGAACGTCGCGGGCGCCACGATCATGGCGTCGGCCCTGGGCGGTTTCGGCTCGTGCGGCTTGCGGTAGCGGCTGCGCACGGGCCGCCCGGTCCGGCGTTCCAGGTCGGCCGCGTCGATGAAGTCCAGCGCGGAGGGGGTGGCCACGATCTGCACGATCCAGCCCGCGTCCTGGGCCAGGGTGACGAGCCTGCCGACCTCTCCGGCCGTTTCGGCGGCGCTGACGACGACGTAGAGGACCTTGCCGGATGATTCGGTCACGCGATGCACTCCTCAGGGGTGATTCACTCACGTCAAGGATTCCCCCACCCGAATCCTTCGCGACGGCCGGTGCCTCTCATAGGTGTCGAATAGTGAGACCGGGAGGTTGTCGTGTCAGTTCCCATCATCGTCGCCGCCGTCGCCGTCGCGGCCGTGCTCGTCTGCACGTGCGTCGTGGTGCTGCGCAGGAGGGGCCGTTCGCGTGGCTGAGGGCGCGGGAAGGGGCGGGTGGCCGGGCGAGCGGCTGATCGCCGGGGCGCAACGCGGTGACGTCGAGTCGATCTCCGCGCTGGTGTCCGGCTCGCATCCGCACGTACGGCGCTTCGCCCGTACGTTGTGCGCCTCCCCCGAGGACGCGGAGGACGCCGCCCAGGAGGCGCTCATCATCCTGTACCGGAAGATCGGCACGCTGCGCGCCACCGGCGCGCTGGCGTCGTGGATGTTCCGCATCGTGCGCAACGAGTGCCTGCGCCGCGCCCGCCTGGCACTGCGGCAACCACAGCCGGCCGCTGAGACGCGGACGGCGCCGACAGGGGAGGCGTGGGCAGGGTCGGCCGGGGAGGCGTGGGCGGGGTCAGCTCGTGAGGCGTGGGCGGGGTCGGCCCGTGAGGCGCGGGCGGTGTCGGCCCGTGAGGCGCGGGCGGTGTCGGCCCGTGAGGCGCGGGCGGTGTCGGCAGAGGAGGAGGTCATCCGGCGGCTGGAGGCCGACAGGGTGGCGGCGGCCGTCGCCGCGCTCCCCGCCGACCAGCGCACCGTCCTGGTCATGCGCGACATCCAGGGGTTGAGCGGCCGGATGACGGCCGGGCTGCTGGGGCTCAGCGTCCCGGCGATGAAGTCGCGGCTGCATCGCGCCCGCGCGGCGGTGCAGCGTTCGTTGGAGAGAGGCGAGGGGAATGATTGACGACCGGAGCTTCGCGAGCGCGTCGCTGCCCCGGCATCTGCTGCGGGGCGCGGCCGGGTTCGGGGCGCTGGCCGGCTCGGTGGCGCTGATCCCGGTGTTCGGCCTGGTGAGCCTGGCCCTCGCACCGCTCGGCCTGCTCGCACTGCGCGGCTGCCCGGCGTGCTGGCTGATCGGCCTGGCGCAGACGATCTCGCTGGGCCGGTTGCGGCGGCGGTGTGTGGACGGCCGCTGCGAGCTGACCCGGGAAACCGTCCGAACCGACGGAACGCCTACCTGACTTCGATCAGTCGAGATTTGTTGGAACAATTGGTAGGAATCTCGGCCCCATTCCCGAAAAATGCGCTCATACTGGAGTTACAGCAACCAGGAGCGCGCTCATGCTCATGCGGAAGATCCCCCATCGCATGGTCCAGGAGGACGACCTGACGCCGAGTCAGTTCCTCCAGCTCGCCGCGGTGGATTTCAACGGCGTCTACGCGGTCCACCTCGCCGCCAAGGAGGAGCGGCTGAAGATGACCAGGCTCTCGCTGAGTCTGCTGTCGGGGCCGTTCTTCGCCGCCATCGCGCTGGCCAGCGCCAAGGTGGTCGATCCGCAGAGCCTGACGAACTGGCAGAGCGTGCCCTGGTACCTGTTCGCCCTGGTCATCGTGTTCGGCGTGCTGAGCGTGCTGCCGTTCCTGCGCCTCATCGAGGCCGTGAACGCGCACGCCCGCACGGCCCGAGCGATCAACAACTTCCGGCTGCTGTACTCCACGAAACTCAGGCACGGCCTGGACTGGAGCCCCAACCTGCCGGTCGATCCCCGTTTCCCCGAGACCTACGCGCCACTCGCCTGGCCGGGCATCAACGTCATGGTGCTGGCCACGGTGAACTCGACGTACCTGACCGTCGGCGTGACCGGCCTCAGCGGGCAGGAGCCCAACCTGCTCCTGCTCATGATCGGCATCCTGCTGGTCGCGCTGATCCACTACGCCGTCTACTACATCCGCTGCAACGTCACCAGGCGGCGGCGGCTTCCTCGCGACCCGTACCAGATTCCGACTATGGAGGGATAAATGCCCGGCCCAGCACTTTGGGCGTCATGTGGGGAGGCGTGGATCAGGTTGATGCGCCATGTCTGGTCGGCGGGGACACTCGCCGACGACGATCGAGGCCCCGTCATCGAGGCACCGTCCGTGCTGTTCGAGATCGCGAGGGTCAGCGGGGACGATCCGATCATCACGCGGTACGGCGACGCGGACCGGCTCGCGCTCTACCGCAAGAAGTTCAGCGAGCAGACGGTGGTGCCGCCGTTCAAGTACAGCTACGCGGCGCGGATCGGCGGACAGCTCGGCTGGGCGGCCGACCTGCTGCGGGTCAAGCCGTACAGCAAGAGCGCGTGGATCTCGCTGACCGCGCCCGGCGAGGCGTACGACGCGGTGCCGTGCCTGATCGGGCTGGCGTTCCGGATCAGGGAGGGCGCGCTGCTGATGACCGCGACCTTCCGCTCGCAGAACGCCTACACCAGCTACCTCAACTACCTGCCGCTCGCCGACGTGCACGCGGCGATGGCCGCGAAGCTGGAGGTGGAGCGGGGGCCGATGCGGGTGTTCGTGGACGTGCCGCACCTGTACCTGTCCGACAGCCCCCGCGTGTTCCCCGTCATGTGGCGACCTCTCTCATGACGCGGTGGAGAGCGGGGCCGCGATGTCCTCCAGCCCTCTGCGTTCCGCCTTGACCCCGAGGAACACCTCGACCAGCCCAGCGGCGATCATGATGATCCCGCCGATGCTGAACGCGAGCGCCGTGTCCCCCGGCACCCCGCTCTCCACCAGCGAGGAGAACACCAGCGGCCCCGCGATGCCGCCGGCCGCCGTGCCGACCGCGAAGAAGAACGCGATGGCCATCGCCCTGGTCTCCATCGGGAAGATCTCGCTGACGGTGAGATAGGCCGAGCTGGCCCCCGCCGAGGCCACGAACAGCACCACCGACCAGCACGCCGTCAGCGTGACCGCGTTGAGCATGCCCTCGTTGAACAGCCAGGCCGTGCCCAGCAGGAGCACCCCCGACCCGATGTAGGTGGAGGAGATCATCGGCACCCGGCCCACGGTGTCGAAGAGCGGGCCGAGCAGCAGGGGGCCGAGGAAGTTGCCGATCGCGATGACCGCGAAGTAGTAGCCCGTGTGCGTGTCGATCTTGAAGAAGGTCGACAGGATCTGCGCGTACCCGAAGGTGATCGCGTTGTAGAGGAACGCCTGCCCGATGAACAGCGAGAGGCCCAGCACCGTGCGCTTGGGATAGAGCGCCACCATCGTGTGCGCGATCCGGACGAACCCGATCGACTTGCGCTGGTGAATGGTGATCGACTGCTCGGGCTCCGGCAGGTCGTCCCTGCCGATCTGGTGCTCGATGTCGTCCACGAGCTGTTCCGCCTCGCGGTCCCTGCCGTGGATGAACAGCCAGCGCGGGCTCTCCGGCACGTGCCGCCGTACCAGCAGGATGGCCAGGCCCAGCACCACGCCCAGCCCGAACGCGACCCGCCAGCCGATGTTGACCGGCAGGTCGTTCAGCAGCGGCACGGTCAGCAGCGCGCCGCCCGCCGCGCCGAGCCAGTAGCTGCCGTTGATGATGATGTCGATGCGTCCCCGGTGCCGGCTCGGGATCAGCTCGTCGATGGCGGAGTTGATCGCCGCGTACTCGCCGCCGATGCCGAACCCGGTCATGAACCTGAACAGGAAGAACCACCACGCGCTGAACGAGAACGCCGTCAGCAGCGTCGCCACCAGGTAGACGACCAGCGTGATGATGAACAGCTTCTTCCTGCCGAACCGGTCGGTCAGCCAGCCGAAGAACAGCGCCCCGAGGCAGGCTCCGGCGACGTAGAGCGCCGCGGCCGTGCCCGCGACCTGCGTCTGCGTGATGTCCAGGCCGCTGCCCGGCTTGGCGAGCTGCGCGGAGAGGTTCCCGACGATGGTGACTTCGAGACCGTCGAGGATCCAGACGGTGCCGAGGCCGATGACGATCATCCAGTGCCAGCGGGACCACGGCAGCCGGTCCAGCCGCGCGGGCACCTTGGTGGTGATGGTGCCGGTTTCCACGTCGCTCATAGACTCCTCCGGATACCCGGCGAGCGACTGGTAAACGCTTGCTACCCGGCAGGCTTCCTGGCCTCAAGGAAGCAGGTGCCGAACCACGGGCCGCCGTACCAGAACCGCCAGCCCGCCTCCCGCCGCCGCACGTCCACCACGCCGAGCCCGCGCAGGGTCTCCTCGTAGTCGGCGGTGTGCTGGAAGTCGGCGATCAGCATCAGCCCTCCTGGCCGCAGCACCCGGTACGCCTCCCGCACGGCCTGCTCGCGCCCCTCAGCGGCCGGGATGTTGTGGATGGCCAGGCTCGACACCACCGCGTCGAAGGCGTCGTCCCCGAACGGCAGGTCCCGCATGTCGCCCGTGACCAGCTCCACCCGCTCCGCGACGCCTTCCGCCTCGGCGTTCGCCCGGGTGACCGCCTCGGCGTTGCCCGACTGGTCCTTGGCCCGCCACAGGTCGACGCCGGTCGCCCGGCCCTTGTCCAGCCGCTCGGCGGCCAGCAGCAGCACCGCGCCTCTCCCGCAGCCGAGGTCGAGCAGCCGCTCGTCGCCACGCAGCCGCCGCAGTTCCTCGGCCCAGACCGCGAACTTGCCGCGCCGCGTCGTGTAGAGGTAGCTCGCCGCGCTGGCCAGCGTGTAGAGCGCGCCGAACAGGAACGCGAGGCCGGCGGCGAAGACGTCCAGGGCGAACGAGGCCGCCGCCAGGCCCGCCAGCGCGATCGCGCCGAGTACCAGACCGGTCAGCGCCCAGGGCGCGTCGAACCCGTAGCTACCGTGTCTCTTGCTCACATTCACGTTTGATCTCAATGTGGTCTTGACGGGCATTTGACCGAACCATTCCCTTACGCACCGCCTATCACGCACTTCGCCTGACTAGGGTCACTTGGATGGGCACACAATGGGGGTTTGACCAGGGATGATGGGAGAAGATCGACGTTTCGGCCTGGGCGCGAGCATCGCACTCACGCTCGCCTCGACCTTGCTGTGGGGGGTCGCGCACCTGGCCGCCGAGCGCCGCAGGACCGGCCTCGCACTCATGGCCGTCTACGTCCTGATGCTGGCCGCCGTACTGACCGTCTTCACCGCCTTCAGCACCAACCTCCTGTCGCTGGCCGTGCAGCCCCGCTGGCTCATCTGGCTCACCGTCGCGCTGGTGGTGATCGCGCTCCTCTGGACGGGCGTGATCATCTGGTCGTTCCTGCTGGTACGGCCCGCCCGCTCCGACACCGTCGGCCGTTTCTTGACCACCACCCTGGCCATCGCCCTGTGCGCCCTCGTCCTGGCCCCCACCGCGTACGCCACGCGGCTGGCGTACCTGTCGCGCGACGTCGTCAACACCCTGTTCCTGCCCAGCAACAGCGCCACCCCCGTGATGGCCCAGGACCCGTGGAACGGCGCCGAGCGGGTCAACTTCCTGCTCCTCGGCGGCGACTCCGCCCCCAGCCGGCCGGGCGTGCGCACCGACAGCATGACCGTGGCCAGCGTGGACGTGGAGACGGGCGCCACCGTCCTGTTCGGCCTGCCGCGCAACCTCCAGCGGGTCCAGCTCCCGGACGGCCCGGCCAGGGACCGCTTCCCGTTCGGCTTCACCGGCAGCGGCCCCGACACCCCCGGCCTGCTCAACGAGGTCTTCCAGTACGCCGAGGACAACCCCGACCTGGTGCCCGGCGTGGCCAAGGGCCGGCGCGGCCCCGCCCTGCTCAAGCAGACCGTCGCCGACATGCTCGGCATCCCCGTGAACTACTACGCCATGGTCGACATGAAGGGCTTCGCCGAGATCATCGACGCCATGGGCGGCGTGCAGGTCACCATCAAGGAGCCCATCGTGTACGGCCGCCGCCGCGAAGGCCTCCTCCCGGCGGGCACCCGCAAGCTGTCCGGCGAGGAAGCGCTCTGGTACGGCCGCTCACGCACCGACAGCGACGACTACGTGCGCATGGGGCGGCAGAAGTGCCTGCTCAACGCCGTGGCCAAGCAGGCCGACCCGATGACCGTGCTGAACAGCTTCGAGCGGCTGGCCGCCGCCACCAAGCGGGCCATCTCCACCGACCTGCCCCAGGACCTGCTGCCCGCCGTCGTGGACCTGTCGCAGAAGGTGAAGAACGCCAAGATCCGCAGCCTCAACTTCGTGCCGCCGCTGATCAGCACGGCCGATCCCGACTGGTACCTGATGCGCCGCAAGGTCGCCGACGCGCTGGAGGAGCACTCCTCCACCAAGACCGCCCCTGCCCACAGCCCCTCGGCCACGCCCGGTGCCGACTCCCCGGTGAACCTGGACGCCACCTGCGCCTGATCCACCCCCGGTCACACGCACACCCACAACGCTCAAGCCCTGCCCACGCCCCGGAAACTGCGCCAGAGTCGGCATCAGAACCCCCCGCCCGACAGGCGCCACCGCGCCTCCGCCCCCACCCGCCGGACAAGCGCCACCGCGCCTTTCCGCGCATCCGCCCTCGGGCGCACGCAGGCGTGAGGCGCGCGCGTTCCGTACATCCTGCGAATGCGCCCGCCCCCGCCCGCCCGCTGTGGCATGATGGTGACCGTCCCAAACGGAAACGATTTTCATCCTCAACTGGAGCACACAGTGAGAGTGGCGTTCGTCGGAAAGGGCGGCAGCGGCAAGACGACGATGTCGGCCCTGTTCGCCAGGCACGTGGCAGCCCAAGGCGCCCCCGTGGTGGCCATGGACGCCGACATCAACCAGCACCTGGCCCTGGTGCTGGGCTCAGACAGGCAGCCGGAGCCCCTGGGCGCCCACCTCACCGAGATCAAGGACCGCCTGCGCGGCACCAACCCACGCATCCCCTCGGCCGCCACGATGGTCAAGACGACCCCGCCCGGCCGCGGCTCGACACTCCTGCGGTTCCCTGACCTGGCCACCGACCCTTGGGGCCTGACGACCCCCGACGGCATCCGGCTCCTGGCGACCGGCCCGTTCAGTGAGGACGACCTGGGCGTCGCCTGCTACCACTCCAAGGTCGGCGCGGTGGAGCTGCTGCTCAACCACCTGATCGACGGCCCGGGCGAGTACGTCGTGGTGGACATGACCGCCGGCGCCGACTCCTTCGCCTCCGGCCTGTTCACCCGCTTCGACCTGACGTTCCTGGTGGCCGAGCCCACCCGGCAGGGCGTCAGCGTCTACAAGCAGTACCGCGAGTACGCCGCCAAGTACGACGTGGCCATCGCCGTGATCGGCAACAAGGTGCACGACCAGGCCGACGTCGACTTCCTGCGCGAGCACGCGGGCGACGACCTGCTCACCTGGATGGAGCACTCCACGGCGGTCCGCGCCATGGAGCAGGGCCGCCACTTCACGCTCGACGACCTGGAGCCCGCCAACTCCGACGCGCTGGCGCTGCTCCGCAAGACCCTGGACGAGCAGGAGAAGGACTGGGCCCGCTTCGGCCGCCAGACCGTGGAGTTCCACCTGCGCAACGCCCGCGCGTGGGCCAACGAGCGCACCGGCGCCGACCTGGCCGAACAGGTCGATCCCGGCTTCGTGTACGGCCCCTGATGAGGGCTGTCAAGACCACACGACTGTCCCCGCAAGGAATCTGGAGCGCTTCCCTCCGGTGACCTAGCGTCAATGTGACCCCCCTTCGAGAGGAGACAGCATGTCGCTGACCGTTCCGAACGATCTGCTCGACCAGGCCAGGGCCGGTGAGGTGGACGACGCGGCGTTCCTCGCCTGCGTCCGCGACTCGCTGCCGTACGCGTGGTCGCTGATCAGCGAGCTGGTCAAGCAGCGTGAGCACAGCGGGGCCGAGTTCGCCGACAACCAGGTGGCGCCGCCGTCCGAGGAGGCTCGCGGCCAGCTCCTGCGCTGCCTGGCGAGCGACTCGATGCGTGGCGCGCTGGAGCGCCACTACGGAGTGCGCCTGGCCTTCCAGAACTGCCACCGGGTGGCCGTCTTCGACCCGGCGGCGACCGAGGCCCTGGCCGATTTCGTCACCCCGCGCGCGCAGATCCTCAACCAGAAGCCGGAGCTCGTCGACTGCTGAGCCCCGTCCCGGTGGGCCGGGCGCGAGCCCGGCTCATCCGCGCAGCAGCGGCAGCACCTCGGCGCCGAACCTCCTGATGTTCGCCAGCGTCCGCTGGTGCTCGCCGAGCCCCTCCACGAGCAGGATGAAGTGCTCGATGCCGGTGCGCTCGGCGGTGCGCAGCAGCGTCTCGGCGCAGTGCGCGGGCGAGCCCACGGGGTGGATGCGTGTGAGCAGGTCCACGTACTCGCCGGCATCGCGCGCCGGGCGCGGCCGGTCGTCCACCGGCACGTACCCGGCCAGCCCCGGCCCCAGCCAGGCGGGCATCGCCGCCCTGAGGTCGCGCACCGCCTCCGCGGTCGAGTCGGCCACGTACGCCACCCCCGCCGCCACATGCCCGGCCCCCACACTCCCGTACCGTTTGACCAGGGCGGCCTTGTCCTCGTCCCCGATGTGCAGCCCCAGCAGCATGGGCAGCCCGCGCGCGGCGGCCAGCTCCACGCTCGACTCGGACGTGCACGCGACCACCGGCCGCAGCCGGGCCGGCGGCACCACCGCCACCTCCCTGAACCGGAAGAACTCCCCGTCGGCCGCCACCGGCCCGCCCGACAGCGCCTCGACCAGCACGTCGAGCGACTCGGCGAAGCCGCGCTCGTAGCGTTCGAGCCCGGTGCCGAACACCTCCAGGTCCACCCACGGCCCGCCCCTGCCCACGCCGAGCGTGAACCGCCCGCCGGACAGGTGGTGCAGCATGGCGGCCTGCTCGGCGAGCGCCACGGGGTGCTGCGTGGACAGCACGCTCACGGCGGTGCCGAGCCCGATGCGCGCCGTTTTTCCGATCGCGACGGCGGCCAGCGTCGCAGGCGACGGGCACGACCCGTACGGCATGAAGTGGTGCTCGGCGATCCACGCGTCGTCGAACCCGGCCTCCTCGGCCGCGACGATCCACTCGACGGCGTCCGCGAGCACCCGCCCCGGCCGCTGCCCAGGGAACAGCCCGGCGACGACAAAGATCCCGATCCGCATTCCCCGAATGATGGCCGATCGCCGTGAGGCGTGCGGCCGTCATGGGCGAACCTAGGCGAAGAGGCTCTCCTGCCCTTCGCCCGCCAGCGGATCACGGTGACGCTTGAGATGTCGCCATTGGGGCAGTTCGTCTAGATATGACCAGGAAAGACGATGATGAGGGGTCGGTCCCAGCCGGGCGAGGGCCTCCTGATGCACGGGCGACGGGTAGCCGGCGTTCTCGGCGAAGCCGTACTCCACGCAGCCGATCGTCGCCATGTACGCATCGCGCCGCACCTTGGCCAGCACGGAGGCGGCGGCCACCGAGATGCTCGCGCCGTCACCCTTGACCTCCAGCCGCACCGGCCACGGCGCGCCGATGTAGTCGTGCTTGCCGTCGAGGATCACCGCGTCCGGGCGCACGGGGAGCGATTCCAGCGCCCTGCGCGCGGCCCTGTGCAGCGCCTCGGTCATGCCGAGCCTGTCGATCTCCTCGTGGGTGGCCTCGCCATAGGCGAACCCGGTCGCCCAGCCGGCCAGCTCGACGGCCAGCGGCCCGCGCTTGGCCTCGGAGACCTGCTTGGAGTCGGTGAGGCCGGCGGGCGGCTCGGTCAGGTCGGTGACGACCGCGCACACGGTGACGGGCCCGGCCCACGCGCCGCGGCCGACCTCGTCCACGCCCGCGACCGTGCGGATGCTGGGCTGGGCGAGCAGGAGCTGCTCGATCTCGTACGTCGGCGCCATAGCCGCAGACGTTATCGCGTCGTTCACTCGCCGAAGGAGCGGCCCACCACGTCGCTCGCCGAGCGCACCGGATCGCGCAGCAGCTCCTCGTCGGCCGGCCCGCTGTCGCGCGGCCGTTCGGCGGGACGCACCGGGTCCAGGTCGGCGGCGAGGTATCGCGCGGCCACGTGGATGGCCCGCAGCGTCACCGACACCGACGGCCGGTGCACGCTGGACCCGCGCGCCACGGCGTGCACGTCCCGCCCGACGGGGTTGCCGGGGAACTGCCTCACGGCCAGGCCCCGCACGCCGGCGGCGAGGGCGAGGGCGGGCACGGCGGCGATGCCGATGCCCTTGGCGACCAGCGACAGGATGGTCCCGAGCCCCTCGAACTCCCACGGCGTCGGCCGGGTGCCGCCCACGTCCACGAGCAGGCGGTCCACCGCCAGCCGCGAAGGCTCGCCGTCGGGCGTGGCCATCCACGGCTCGTCGCGCAGCTCGCGCAGGTCGAGCGGCACCTCGGGGTCGGCCAGGCGGTGCTTGCGCGGCACCACCAGCACCATGGGGTCGCGCAGCAGCGGGAAGACGCGCAGGGTCTCGCTGTCGCGCACGCCGCCGTACCAGTCGTCCACCAGCGCGATGTCCACCTCGCCCGACTGCACCTCGCGCATGCCGCGTCCCGATCTGCTCTGGCCGAGCCGGAGCGTCAGCTCGGTGTGGCGGCGCAGCGACCGGGCGAGCGCGGGCGCGAACGCCACGGCCGCGGTCGGGAAGGCGGTGACCACGACGCGTCCCGCGGGTTTGCCCGCGTGCGCGGACAGGTCGGACTCGGCCTCCTCCACCATCGAAAGGATGCGCTCCGCATGCAGGACCAGCCGCCTGCCGGCGTCGGTCAGCTCGGCGCTGCGCGCCGTGCGGTCGATCAGGGCCGTGCCGGTCTCGCGTTCGAGCGCGGCCAGTTGCTGGGAGACGGCCGACGGGCTGTAGCCGAGCGACTCGGCCGTGGCGGAGATACTTCCCTTCCTGGCGAACTCGCAGATCAGGACCAAACGCCGCAATTCGAGCATCAGATTTCCTTATGCCTACCCACAAAAAGCCTCGCTTGTGCCGATGCCTTCATCCAACCACCCTGGGAACGTGACAAACATGACCGTAACCTTGTCCGCCACTCTGGCGGCCAACGAGGACATCGAACGAAGACGACGCGCCGGGGAACGCGTGTTGCACCTGGCCTTCGGTGAGGCCGGTCTGCCCGTCCACCCGGCGCTGCGCGACAAGCTGGCCGCCGCATCAGAGCGCAACGGCTACGGGCCGGTCGCGGGGGCGTCCGGGCTTCGGGCCGCGGCGGCGGGCTACTGGACACGACGGGGGCTCGCCACCGACCCCGAGCTGGTCGTCAGCGGACCGGGCAGCAAGTCGCTGCTGTACGGCCTGCTGCTGGCGATCGGCGGAGACATCGTCTTGCCCATGCCCAGCTGGGTCAGCTACGCCGCGCAGGCCGATCTGGTCGGCTCCCGTCCCATCCTGGTGCCCGCACCATCAGGAGAGGGCGGAGTACCCGACCCGGAGCTGGTGACCGCGCAGGTCGTCAGGGCCAGGGCGCAGGGCCGCACCGTCAGCTCGGTGCTGGTGACCCTGCCCGACAACCCGACGGGGCGGCTGGCCTCGCCGGAGACCGTCGCCCGCCTGGTCGAGGTGGCGCGCGAGCTCGATCTGACGATCATCTCCGACGAGATCTACCGCGACCTCGTGCACGACCCGTCCCTGCCGTACGTCTCTCCGGCCGATCTGGCGCCCGAGCGCACGATCATCACCACCGGGCTGAGCAAGAGCCTGGCCCTGGGCGGCTGGCGGATCGGCGTGGCGCGGCTGCCGGAGAACGACCCGCTGTTGCGCAGGCAACTGCTCGCCGTGGCCAGCGAGATCTGGTCCGCGCCGGCGGCGCCCGTCCAGGAGGCGGCCACCTACGCCTTCAGCGACCCGCCCGAGCTGACCGAGCGCATCGCCCGCAGCCGCCGGCTGCACGGTCTGGTCGCGCGGGCGGTGCACGAGAGGTTCGTGGCGGCCGGAGCCGACGTGCCGATGCCGCAGGGCGGCTTCTATCTCTATCCCGACCTCGGCCATCTGCGGCTCGGCGGCTCGGCCGAGATCACCAAGCTGCTGCTGGAGGAGCACGGCATCGGCGTCCTGCCGGGGCACGCGTTCGGCGACGACCCCTCGGCCGCCCGGGTGCGCGTCGCGGTGAGCCTGCTCTACGGCGACACCGCGGAAGAGCGCATGACCGCCCTGACCAGCCCGGATCCGCTCCGGCTGCCGTGGATCGCGGACAACCTCGACTTCCTCTCGGCGGGTCTGCGAGAGCTGTCGGCGCGCCGCCACGCCACCGCGCCGAAGCCGCGTTCCGCGCTCGTCCCCGCGCCGTGCGGCGGCTAGGGTCACGGTTAGGCGAATCTTTGCCCAAGAGCGGGTTTACCGTCCCCCAAAAGGGGCCTCTGACCTGGGAAAACGCCGCAGGGAGAAAACCGGCGGAAAGTTGGGTCGCACGGCCTGGTTACGTGCACGTCAGGCAACCCCCATCATGTGCTCATGCCCGCTCTTGTCACCCTGTCCGGACGCTCCGTGCGTCTGGAGCCTCTCAGCCTCGCGGCGGTCGATGACCTGGTCGCCGCGGCGAGTGAAGACCGCTCCACCTACACCTTCACTCGCGTCCCGAACGGCCGGGACGAGGTGGTCTCCTACGTGGAGGCGGCCATGGCTGAGCAGGCGGAGGGCCGCACGATGCCCTTCGCCATCCGGTGGCTGAACACCGACCGCGTGGTCGGTGCCACCCGTCTCATGCACCTGGAGTATTGGCAGGGCCCCATGCCCTGGCCTCCGGGTACACGAGGTGCGGTGGGCGACATTCCGTCCGTGGCGGACATCGGTTACACCTGGCTGGGCGCCTCCGCCCAAGGCACGGGGGTCAACCGGGAGAGCAAGTTCCTCCTGCTCTCGCACGCCTTCGAGACCTGGAACGTCCATCGCATCACGTTGAAGGCAGACGTACGCAACACCAGATCCCGGGCCGCCATCGAGGCACTCGGCGCACACTTCGACGGGGTGCGGCGAGCGGACAGCCGAGGCGCCGACAACACGGTCCGAGATACCGCGTTCTACTCGATCCTGAACTCCGAGTGGCCGCTCGTCCGCGAGCGGCTGCTCATGAGGCTCGGTCTGGTCGAGGCGGCCTGAAACCTGTTCACCGACGGCCCCGCCCGAATTCTGCAGGGCGGGGCCGGTATTTTTTCCGCCCCATAAGCCCTCTTACATGACACGCGCCCCCGCGATGCGTGTCACGTACGGCTCCGAGCATCAGCATCCAGGGACGGGCTCAACACCGGATTAAAGGCGGATCAACGCACAGATGAACGATCTGTCCGCATCTAGGTGACGAGCAGTAATGGATCTATTATTTGGTAACAAATCGTTCCATTGGCTTGGAGACAGACGGCATGGCTGGTCAACGCGTTGAGAGCGGGCTGCGGTTCGCCGTGCTCGGTCCTGTCCGCGCGTGGCGTGACGGCCGGGAACTCGACCTGGGCACCCCGCTACAGCGCTCCATCCTCGGCATGCTGCTCCTTCGGGAGGGTCACGCGGTCACCCCGAACGAGATGATCGACGCCGTGTGGGGCGAGGACGCTCCGCCGCGGGCCCTGGGCGCGCTGCGCACGTACGTCTCCAGGCTGCGCACCGTGCTGGAGCCCGACCGGCCCGCCCGCTCCCGGCCCGAGCTGCTCACCTCGATCGGCCGAGGCTACGCGCTGCGCCTGCCGGAGGACTCCCTCGACCTGACCCGCTTCGAGCGCGGCATCCAGCAGGCCGAGGCCGCCCGCAAGGCGGGCAAGCCGGCCGAGGGCGCACGCGGCCTGCGCGCCGCGCTGAGCCTGTTCGAGGGCGAGCCGCTGGCCGGCACCGTCGGCCCCTACTCCGAGCACCAGCGCGACCGCCTGGTCGAGCGGCGCATCAGCGTCATCGAGACGCTCATGGACGTGGACCTGGAGCTCGGCAACCACGCCAAGATCGTCTCCGAGCTGATCGCGCTCACCGCCGACCACCCGCTGCGCGAGCGGCTGCGCGCCCAGCTCATGCTGGCCCTGTACCGCTGCGGCCGGCAGGGCGACGCGCTCAACGTCTTCACCGAGACGCGCGAGGCGCTCATCGACGAGCTGGGCATCGAGCCTGGCCCCGAGCTGTCCGCGCTGCACCAGCGCATCCTCGCCGCCGACCCGACGCTCGCCGCGGCCGAGGTCCCCGAGGAGGAGGAGCCGCCGGCCGAGGAGGAGCAGCAGCAGCCCGCGCTGGAACTGCCCCGGCCCGCCCAGCTCCCGGCCGCCGTCAGCGACTTCACCGGCCGCAAGGAGGTCGCGGTCCGCCTGCGCTCCCTGCTGTCGGCCCAGTCGTCGGCCGAGGGCGTGCCCATCGCGGCCATCTCCGGCATCGGCGGCGTCGGCAAGACCACGCTGGCCGTGCACGTGGCGCACCTGGTGGACGAGGTCTTCCCCGACGGCCAGCTCTACGCCGACCTGCGCGGCTACACCGACCAGGCCCTCGCGCCCGAGTCGGCGCTGGGCGGCTTCCTGCGCGCGCTCGGCGTGCCGCCGGACGTCATCCCGGAAGCCCCCGCCGAGCGCTCCGCGCTCTACCGCTCCATCCTGGCCGAGCGCCGCATCCTGGTGCTGCTGGACAACGCCCGCGACGCCGCGCAGGTCAGCCCGCTGCTGCCGGGCACGCCCGGCTGCGCCGCCATCGTCACCAGCCGGGGCAAGCTGGCCGACCTTCCGTCGGCCAAGCTCGTGGACCTCGACGTGATGGAGCCCGACGAGGCGCTGTCGCTGTTCTCCTCTGTCGCCGGCGCCGAGCGGGTCGCCGCCGAGCACGGCGCGGCCATGGACGTGGTGGCCGCGTGCGGCTTCCTGCCGCTGGCGGTGCGGATCGTGGCCTCCCGGCTCGCCGCCCGCCCCTCCTGGACGGTCGCCTCGCTGGTGCCCAGGCTGGCCGACGAGCAGCGCCGCCTCGACGAGCTGCGGGTGGGCAACCTGGCCGTGGAGGCCACGTTCGCGCTCGGGTACGGGCAGCTCACCGCCACCCAGGCCCGCGCCTTCCGCCTGCTGTCGCTGCCCAACGGGCCCGACATCTCCGTCGGCGCCGCCTCCGCCGTGCTGTCGGCGAGCGCGTTCGAGGCGGAGGAGGTGCTGGAGTCTCTGGTGGACGCCAGCCTCCTGGAGGCGCCCGCGCCCGGCCGCTACCGCTTCCACGACCTGCTCAAGCTGTTCGCCCGCCGCGAGCTGGAGCGGGGCGAGCGTCCCCAGGCCAGGACGATGGCGCTGCGCCGGCTGCTCGGCTTCTACCTGGCCTCCGCCCAGTCGGCGCACACGCTCGCCTACGAGGGCAGCATGATCCCCGCCAACCTGGTGGTCGTCGGCAGCGGGCTCACCTTCACCAGCGTGGACGCGGCCGTGGCCTGGCTGATCGCCGAGGGCGACTCGCTGTTCGCGGCCATCGACCAGGCCGCCGCGACCGCGCGTACCAGCGAGCACCTGCTGCCCGCCGCCGACCTGCTGGTGGCCATGGAGCCGCTGCTGGAGGCGGGCACCCACACGCGCGAGTTCGACCACAGCACCCGAGCCGTGCTGGCCACCGCGCAGAGCAACGGCGACCAGGCGGGCGAGCTGCGCGCCCGCTACGTGCTGGGCCGGGTGCTGTTCGCGGACAACCGGCTCAAGGACGCCGAGCAGCACTTCAGGGTCGTGCACGAGCTGTCGCGGGCGCGCCAGGAGAAGATCGTCACCGGCGAGGTGCTGAACGCCCTGGCCGTCGTCGTCGGCCGCCAGCGCCGCCACACCGAGGCGCTGTCGCTGTTCGACGCCGCCATGCGCTGGTACCGCGAGAACGGCGTGCCGGCCGGCGAGGCGCTGGTCCTCAGCTACTCGGCCCGCGACCACCTGGGCCTGGGCCGTCCGGAGGACGCGATCGCGGCGGCGGAGAAGGGCCTGGCCATCTTCACCGAGATCGGCAGCGGCGCGGGCACCGCGCGGGCCCGCTACCACCTCGGCATCGTCCTGAGCAGGGTGGGCCGCCTCACCGAGGCCGTGCACCATCACGCCGAGTGCCTGGCCTTCTTCCGCGCCAGCAGGCAGCGCGTCTGGGAGCAGCGGGTGTGCTCCCGGCTGGCCGAGACGTTCATCGCCGCCGAGCGGTATCCCGACGCGGTGCGCCACGCCGAGCAGGCGCTGGTGGTCGCCCGCGAGATCGGCCACCCGTACGGGGAGGCGCTCTCGCTCACCGTCCTGGGCAAGGCGCTGCGCGGTCTCGGCAGCACGACGAGAAGCCTCGACTGTCTACGGCAGGCTTTCGACATCTTCTCCCGGCTCGGCGCTCCCGAGGCCGGAGATCTCAAGGTCCTGCTCGACAGTCTCTCCACTCCCGAACCCGCCGGCGATGGGCCCGTCGTCGAGTCCTGAGTACAGCTCATCGTCCAGACGTGTCATCCACACATGGTTGATCAAGGCTGTCCCTAGGAAATCGGATGTGTTCAGCCCGGCCGGTCACCCTGACCGTCGCGCGTCGCTAGGGGGCCCGGTTATCCGGATGCTCCGCGCAACGGCTAGCCGCCTCACACTCGGACGACCGGCCGGACCTGACACGGCCCTCGAACCCCCCAGGTCCGTGTCCTGGCTCACAGCATCCACTGCCGGGGTTGACGTCGAATCAACGCCCGATTAAAGGAGGAAGTAACCCTCCGCGATCAAGGGCCTGACCGCGTCGGAGTCGGGAATCTCACCGTCGCCGACCAGCTCGGCGATCACGTTGAGCAGCGGCCCGAGCGCCAGTTCGCCGTCGCAGACGCCCGCCAGCGCGGCCTCCACGGTGCCGACCTCCCTGCTGCGCCGCAACCCCTGCGTCTGGCGCAGCACGATGCGGATCGGGTCCTCCGCGCCCGGCAGGCCGATGCGCTCGTCGAGCAGCCCCTCGGCGGTACGCAGCAGCGCCGCGTCGAGCCCCTGCGCCCGGTGCGCGGCGGCGATGGCGTCGACCACCGAGTCGACGTAGTCGCCGACCGGCAGCGAGACCTGGTGGGCCAGGTGCTCGACGCGGACGACCGGGTCGAGCGTGCCGGAGTTGCGCATCGTGATCCAGCCGAACCCGATGCCCTCGATCCGCCGCTCGTCGAACCAGCCCAGCCAGCGGTCGTAGTGCTCGGTGTAGGCGGCGGTGCCCTGCTCGGCGGCGTCCTTGAGCCACAGCTCGACGTACTCGGCAGGGTCCTGCACGTCGCGCTGCACCACCCAGGCGTCGCAGCCGGTCTCGCCCAGCCAGCCGCCCACCCTGTCGTGCCAGTCTTCGCCCTCGACGTGCAGCCAGTTGGCCAGGAAGTGCGCCTGGCCGCCGGGGTTGAGGTGGCGGGGCGTGGCGCGGACGAGGTCGCGGCAGAAGTCGTCGCCTTCGCGGCCCGACTCGCGGTAGGTCAGCTTGCCCTCGCGGGCCGGCGCGATGACGAACGGCGGGTTGCTCACGACCAGGTCGAACAGCTCGCCCTCGACCGGCTCGAACATCGAGCCCGCCCGCGCGTCCACGTCGCCTACCCCGGACAGCTCCCAGCTCAGCCTGGCCAGCTCCAGGGCGCGCGGGTTGAGGTCGGTGGCCACGATGTGCTCCGCCCGCCCGGCCAGGTGCAGCACCTGCACCCCGCAGCCGGTGCCGAGGTCGAGCGCGCGCCCGACCGGGCGGCGGGTGACGAGCTGGGCCAGGTTGGCCGAGGCGCCGCCGGCCCCCACCACGTGGTCGGGCCGCAGCGCGGGGTCGCCCGGCCGCACCTTCCTGTCGGAGACGAGGTAGCCGCCGGTCTCCCACGGCTGGAGGTGCACGGTGGCCACGACCTGGTCGCCGTCGGCCTCGGCCAGCCCCGACGCGAGCGCCTCCGGCGCCACGGCCTTGGCGGGGACGGGGACGCCGAGCCACCACAGCCTGATCAGCGTGCCCAGGGGATCGCCGTCGGCTGTCGCGCGCAGAGCCGGTGTCAGCTCCTCGCGGGCCAGGGCCGAGGCCGCCATGCTGCCCAGGCGTTCACGTACGCCGTCGATCGTGTATCCGGTTTCGAGGAGGTGATGGCGCAGTCGTTCCACAGGAGCATCCTTTCACCGCCGGCTCACGAGCATGATCTGATACCGACAGTGCTCATACTGTTACTTAAGCACCCAAGCATTCTGCAAGCGGCGGACAAGTCACGCGCGGTATCTCTATGCGTACCGAAACGTCGTCCCGAGGAGCGGACCTCATGCTGATCCCTTGCTTGGCCTGCGAGTCCCGCTTCCGGCCCGACGAATACTTCAGCGCCTGCTCCGACTACAACCGCGGCCTGGATCTGGTCTCGTGGACGTGCCCGCGTTGCGGCAATCGTGATGACCTGCGGGTGTTGCCGGGTGAGCTGGGGTTCGGTTATCCGCATCGGGGCAGGTTCGACGTGCACGACCGGGTGCGGGTGCCGGGGTTGCGCAGGCAGCGTGGTGACCTCCGGCTGGACATCTCGCTCGACCGGGCGAGCTGGCGTGTCCCGACGCGCGTCCGCCAGATCGCCTGAGTGATCGTCAGGCCGGCACGTACGCGTGCGCGGGCCGCTCACCGCGCAGCAGCCGGGCGATGTCCTCCACCAGTGTCTCCGCCAGCTCCTCCCTGCTCTCCCCCGTGGCCTCGCCGAGGCGGGGCGTGAGCACCACGTTCCGCAGCCGGGTCAGCGGGTGGGCCCGGTCGAGCCACTCGCCCTCGAAGTGGTCGAGCCCCGCGCCGCCCACCCGGCCCTCGCGCAGCGCGTCGACCAGCGCACGCAGGTCGTGCAGCGCCCCGCGCGAGGTGTTGAGATAGATGGACCCCTGCCGCATCGAGCCGAACTCGGTGTAGCCGAAGAAGCCGCGCGTCTCCTCGGTGAGCGGCACGTGCAGGGAGACCACGTCGGCCTCGGCGAGCAGCTCGGGCAGCGTGTGGGTGGCCTCGGGCACGAACGGGTCGCAGACGATCACCTTCATGCCCAGGCCCTCGCAGCGCCAGTGCAGCGCCCTGCCGATCTGGCCCAGGCCGACGATGCCGACCGTGCGCCCGGTCAGCCTGCGGCCCCGGTGCCGCTGCGCCGGCGGCACCCTGTTCTGGTGGACGGGGCCGTGGTAGACGCGCCCCCTCCTCACCTCGCGGTCGGCGCTGACGATGTTCCTGCTCACCGCGAACAGCAGCGCGAGCGTCAGCTCCGCCACCGCCTCGGGGTCGCGCGCGGTGGCGTGCAGGACGGTCACGCCGCGCTCGGCGGCCAGCGCCAGGTCCACGCTGGCGGGCGGGCCCATGCTGGCCACGACGTCCAGGTGCAGGGCGAGCACCGACGAGCGCACCTGGTCGCCGTCGGTGATGAGCACGGTGGCGCCGGTCTCGATGACCAGGTCCGCCAGTTGCTCGTCGGTGAAGCCGAGGCTCGGTCGTGCGGAAGCCTCGGTCAGGTCGGCGATCTCTCCCAGGCGGGAGAGCGCGCTCTCCGGCAAGGCGGGCAGCACGAGTGCCCGAGGTCGTCTCACATTTGGACAATAACACCACAGACGGTGCTCAGATCATCGCTCCCCGCGCAGGCTCATTCTCCCCGCTGACGCAGGCTCTGCCAGGCCGCCTCACCCAGCCCCGCGATCTCCTCCTCCGTCGGCGTGTGCGCTCCCGCGAACCACAACCGGCACATCTCCTGCGCCGGCCCCAGCCACAACACGTAACACATGGTCGCGTGGACGGGCTGGAGGTGGCCGTTCTTCATGTGCGGCCGCCACCAGTCGGAGACCTGGCGGAAGAACGTGCGCCGTGCCTCCGCCACCTCCGCGCCGCCCGGCTCGTGCTTGCGCGGCGGACGCTCGCTGATCAGCAGTCTGGCCCGCTCGGGATGCTCGCCCGCCCACCGCATGTGGAAGGCGACGATGGCCTCGATGCCGTCGCGGGCGTCGTCGTGGCGGACCAGCTCGGCCAGGAAGGCCGCCTGGTAGGCGTCGAGGATCTCGCCGTACAGCACGCCGAAGACGTGCTCCTTGCTGGCGAAGTGGTGGTAGAAGCTGCCGACGCTGACGCCGCTTTCCTCACGCAGACTGGCCAGGGTGGTGGCGGATACGCCGTCCTGGCTGAAACGGCGGAGGGCGCCCTCGATGATGCGGGTGCGGCCGTCGCGTCCGTTCTTGACACTCTTCACACTGTCAATGGTGTGGCAACAGAACCTTGTTCCGCAAATAGGCCAGCCTGATCGATCATAGCGGTCACCTCGACCGTCCCTGAACTGACCTTCATGGTGGCCTCCGGCCAGAGCCGCCGGATGAGCCTGAGCACGCGCCGGTTCTCGCCCAGCACGTCCATGCCCACGGTCCTGGCGCCGCGCACGGAGGCCCGCAGCAGCAGGGTGTCCACCAGTTCCGGGCCCAGCCCGCGCCCCTGCCAGTCGTCCGCCACGACCACGGCGATCTCCACGTCGGCGCAGTCGCCCTTGAAGCTCATGGCGTGCGCGACGATCTCGCCGCAGTCGGTGGTCGCGACCAGCGCGTCGCGGCGCTCGTCCACCCGCAGCAGCGCCCGGACGAGGGCGGCGGCGGGCGTGGAGACGCCGGTGAAGAACCGGAGTGTCTGCGTGTGCAGCGACAGGCCGGCCAGGAAGCGTCTGATCCGATCCTCGTCGTCCTGGCGCACCGGGCGGATCTGGGTTCCCTGCATAGACTCAGCGTGCTCCTCCACGGCTGAGTCTGTCAACTGAACTCAGGTATAATGCAAAAATGAACCTTCCCTTCCGGGTGAACAACTGCTCGATCGAGCGCACCCTGGACATCGTCGGGGAGAAGTGGACCTTTCTCGTGCTGCGCGAGGCGTTCACCGGCGTGCGCAGGTTCGCCGACATGCAGGCGATCACCGGCGCTCCCCGCCAGGTGCTCAGCGCGCGCCTGGCCCGGCTGGTCGACGAAGGGCTGCTGCGCAAGGAGCCGTACCGCGAGCCGGGCCAGCGGCAGCGCGACGAGTACCGGCTCACCGAGAAGGGCCGCGACCTGTATCCCCTGCTGGTCGCGCTCATGCACTGGGGCGACAAGTACCTGACGGGCGACGAGGGCCCGCCCGTGCTGCTCACCCACCGCGACTGCGGCGCCCCCATCGAGCAGCACTTCCGCTGCGCCGACGGCCACGAGGTGAACGGGCCGCGCGAGGTCACGCCGATTCCCGGCGAAGGGGCCGACATCCGGAGCGCCTGAGTGCGGGACCACCGGTGCGGGTGCCTAACCTGGAAGGCGTGTACCGGTTCCTGCTCACGCCCAGATGGCTCGCGCTCCACGTCGTGGTGCTCCTGGTCATCCCCGCCTTCGTCTTCCTCGGGCGCTGGCAGTTCGGGCGGTTCGAGGAACGGTCGGCCAACAGCGAGCGGGTGACCGCCAACATCGAGGCCGCGCCCGTGCCCCTGGAACGGCTCGCGAGCGCCGGGCAGCAGGTCAAGGAGGACGACCGGTTCCGGCGCGTGACGGTCGCCGGCACCTACGACACCGCTCACGAGCTCGTCGTCCGCCGCCGCCCCCAGGAGGGCCACAACGGCTACTACGTGCTGACCCCTCTGGTCACAGGCGGCGGCGCCGCCGTGATCGTGAACAGGGGCTGGGTGCCCGCCGGAGCCACCGCCGACGCCCACCCCGAGGTGCCCGCCGCCCCCACCGGGCAGGTAACTGTAACGGGGCGGCTACGCCCCAGCGAGACCGAGGAGAACAGCGGGATCACCGACCGCGCCGGGCTGCCGCCCGGCCAGGTGCTCCTGATCAACCCGGGCAAGATCGGGCAGGGCCTGCCCTACCGTCTCGTGGGCGGCTACGTCGAGCTGACCGAGCAGCAGCCCACGCCCGCTGCCGCGCCCGCGCCGGTGCCCGAGCCCGACGTCGGCGCGGGGGGCGGGCTCAACCTGGCGTACGGCGTCCAGTGGTGGCTGTTCATCGGCATCGCGATCGCCGGCTGGGTGTTGCTGATCAGGCGCGAGGTGGCGGAGCGGAAGGCTCAGGAGGCCAAGGAGGCCACCGGGGTCGAAGGGGCGGCGACACCCGCCAATTAAGGTGTTGAGCGTGATCCGCCACATTGAGTTCACGAATCTCTGCAACTTCCGCGACGTAGGTGGATATGCCGCCAAGGACGGGCGCACCGTCAGGTGGCAGCGGCTCTACCGGGCCGACTCCCTGGGCTGGCTGGCCGGCGACGACCTGACGACCTTCCGTGAGCTGCGGGTGCGCAGCGTCATCGACCTGCGCCACCCGTACGAGGTGGAGAAGGCCGGGCGCGTGCCCGAGTCCGAGGGACAGCACTACCAGAACCTGCCCATCGAAGGGCGCCGGTGGGACACCGCCGCCTACAGCGACGAGCTCGGCGTCGCCCGCTACCTCGCCGACCGCTACCTGGAGGTCACCGAGGACGGCGTCGAGAACCTCAGGATCGCGCTGGAGACGATCGCGGAGGCGGGCAACGCGCCCGTCGTCGTCCACTGCGCGGCCGGCAAGGACCGCACGGGGGTGCTCACCGCGCTGGTGCTCTCGCTGACGGGCGTGGGCGACGACGACATCGTGGCGGACTACGCGCTCACCGGCCTGGCCACCGAGCGCTTCGTCGCCGACTGGACGAGAAGGCATCCCGACGCGCCCCTGTGGCCGGGGTTCGGGCTCGCGCCCGCCGAGGCCATGCGGCTCTTCCTCACCGACCTCACGGCCAGGCACGGCTCCGCCGAGGCCTACGTCAAGGGAGTGCTCCGGCTCTCCCCCGCCGCCATCGCCGAACTTCGCCGGCATTTGCTGACTGATTAGACCCCGCCCGGGTAGAGGGCGTGCGGACCCGTCCCTGCGCGAGGCGGGTTCGCCACTCCCGGGATCGCCAGCCATCCCCCTCCCGGCGGTCCCGGGTCAAATACCCTCTCGGATACCCAACGGATACGTCGCAGCTTGTTCGACGTTATCCCGCCGTCGTACGGTTACCTGCGTGACTACGCCGCTGCTCCCCGACCCCGACCCCAGGCGGCGCGACTATGTGATCATCTCAGCCGACGATCACCTGATCGAGCCTCCCGACCTGTTCGAGGATCGCCTGCCGGAGAAATACGCCGAGGTCGCGCCGAAGGTAGTGGAGACGGACGCGGGTCACCAGGTGTGGCGCTACGGCGGTGCGACGTACCCGTGCGCCGGCATCGACGTGGGCGCCGGGCTGCCCCGCGAGCAGCGCACGCTCGACCCGATCCGGTTCGAGCACATGCGCCCCGGCTGCCACGACATCGAGGCCCGCATCCAGGACATGGACGTCGCCGGCATCTGGGCCGCGCTCTGCTTCCCCGGCATGCTGGCCGGGCAGGCCGGCATGCCGTTCGCCAGGACCCGCGACCAGGAGCTGGGCCTGGCCCTGGTCAAGGCGTGGAACGACTGGCACATCGACGTCTGGGCCGGCACCTACCCCGAGCGGATCATCGGCCTGCAGCTCCCGTGGCTGCCCGACCCCGACGTGGCGGCCAAGGAGATCCGCGCCAACGCCGCCAGGGGCTTCAAGGCCGTCGTCTTCCCCGAGTTCCCCACCCGGCTGCGGCTGCCGTCCATCCACACCGGCCACTGGGACCCGTTCTTCGCCGCCTGCGAGGAGACCGGCACCGTCGTCTGCCTGCACACCGGCGACTCCTCCTGGTCGCCCGTGCCTTCGCCCGACACGCCCATCGAGGCCATCACCACGCTGATGCCGACCAGCGCCATGTTCGCCTGCGCCGACTGGCTGTGGTCGGGGGTGCCGCTGCGCTTCCCGTCGCTGCGCATCCTCATCGTGGAGGGCGGCGTGGGCTGGCTGCCGATGCTGGCCGAGCGCGCCGACTACGCCCTCGACCACCCCGTCGCCGGCGAGGCGTCGTGGGAGGGCGGCATCAAGCCGAGCGAGGTGCTGCGCCGCAACTTCTTCTTCGGCACGCTCGACGACCACGCCCTGTCAGGGGTGCGGCTCGCCGTCGGCCTCGACCACGTGCTCCAGGAGAGCGGCTACCCGCACTCCGACTCGACCTGGCCCGACACGCAGAAGTCGGTGGCCCGCAACCTCGGCACCCTGCCGCCCGCCGACATCGCCAGGGTGGCCTACGGCAACGCGGCCCGGCTGTTCGGGCACCCGCTGCCGTCGCGGGCCTGGCTGCGGATGGAGGAGATCTAACCTTCCTCCAGCCGGGCCTGGATCACGTGCCGCTCGTGCTCCACGTAACGGCCGCTCTCGCCGAGCAGCGAGGCCATCAGCCACAGGAACACGCCGAAGTCGTCGGCCACGCCGATCAGCATGAGGAAGTCGGGCACGACGTCGATCGGGGAGATGAGGTAGACCACGCCGAGGCCGAGCATGGCGAGCTTGCCCTTGCCCATGCCGGCGTACTGGCCGCGCATCACCGCGCCGACCATCCGCGGGATCGCCCTGAGCCTGGTCGTCAGTTTGGGCGAGCCCGGCTTGGTCACCTCGCGGTAGGTGCGCCACGCCGCCGCTGCCCGTGCTGGCTTCGCCATCATGTGGATCCCCCTACCCCCGGCCTTTCACGACATAACGCGTCGCCGGGGGCAGGAGTTCCCTACGTCACGGCATGGCCGCGTGCTCGAACGGCCTGACCTGCTCGATCTGCGCCGCCACCCGTACCAGAAGATCTTCGCGGCCGGCCGCCGCGACGAGCTGCACGCCCACCGGCAGCCCCGCCGCGTTCCTGTGCAGCGGCAGCGACACGGCGGGCTGGCCCGTCGCGTTGATCGGCGAGGTGAACGCGACGGCGTGCGCCGTGCGGCCGAAGGCGACGCTGAGGTCGTCAGGCGGGATCCAGCCCAGCGGGAACGGCGCCACCCCGAGCGACGGCATGAGCAGCAGGTCGTGGCCCTCGGCCCACCAGGCGGCCATGCGGCGGCGGAAGGCGTCCACCCACTGCACGGATCTGATGTGGTCGGGGGCGCTGCGCCCGCGCGCCGCCCGCACCATCGCGGCGTTGCGCGGCTCCAGCTCCTCCGGGTCCACCGGCTTGCCGCGCGCCTCGCTCAGCGCGGCGACGAGCGCGGCCAGGTTGTCGGCCACGATCGCGCCGAAGTGCAGCGGGAAGTCGGTGTCGGCGAGCGCGCCGGGGCCGCCGGGGGCGACGTCGTGGCCGAGCGACTCCAGCAGCGCGGCGGCCGTCGTGACGGCCTCGGCCACCTCGGGCACCTCCGGCACGTCGCCCCTGGGGTGCGCGGTCAGGAACCCGATCCGCAACCTGCCAGGATCGCGGCCTGCCTCGTCGGCGAGCCTGCCGGGCAGGGGCTGCGCGCCGTACGGGTCGCCGGGGTGCACGCCCGCCACGACGTCCAGCGCCGCGGCCGTGTCACGCACGCTCCTGGTGACGAAACCCGGGCAGGAGAACCCGCTCCACCCCTCGCCCAGCGCGGGACCCAGGCTGACGCGCCCGCGCGTCGGCTTCAGCCCCACCAGGCCGCACAGCGACGCCGGGATGCGGATGGAGCCGCCGCCGTCGCTCGCCGTGGCCAGCGCGACCATCCCGGCCGCCACCGCCGCCGCCGAGCCGCCGCTGGAGCCGCCCGCCGAGTACGCCGGGTCGTAGGGGTTCCTGGTCGGCCCGAACGCCGCCGGCTCCGTGGTGATCGTGCTGCCGAACTCCGGCGTGTTCGTCCGGCCGAGCAGCACGAAGCCCGCCTCGCGCAGCCGTACGACGCCGTGGCCGTCCGCGGCGTTCACCAGCCCGTCGCGCACGGCGGAGCCCGCGCTGTACGGCTCCGCCCCCTCCCGCCAGCCCAGGTCCTTCAGCAGGATCGGCACCCCGCGGAAGGGCGCGCCGGCCGGGATCGTGTCCAGCTCGGCCAGCGCTCGGTCGAAGCGCCGGTGGATGACCGCGTTCAGCTCGCCGTCGGCGGCCTCGATGCGGGCGATCGCGGCCTCGGTCAGCTCCCGCGCCGACACCTGGCCTGCCCTGATCGCCTGCGCCTGGCCGACGGCGTCGAGGCCGAGGATCTCGCGCATGGCCGTCACCTCTCCGGGGCGAGGTCGCGTACCGCCTGGTCGATGGGGATGTCCCCGCCGGGGATGGGGGCGAGGACCGGGGTGTCGAGGCCGTTGGCCATGTACTCCTTGATCCGGGCGCGGCAGGTGGCGGCGTCGCCGTGCACGATCAGGGAGTCCACCACCTCGTCGGGGATGGCCTTGAGCGCGGCCTGCCGGTCGCCTGCCGCCCAGGCCTCGTGCATCGGGCGCAGCACCTCGCCGCGGCCCAGCCAGTCGTGGAAGGCCGCGTACACCGGGACGGTGAGGTAGCTGGCCAGCATCCACCTGGCGGTCTCGCGGACGCGGTCGGCGTCGGTGTCCACGCAGACGAACAGGCGGGCGATCAGCTCGGTGCCGGGGCCGATCTCGGCGCGCACCTTGCGCACGTCGCCGGGCGAGAGCCAGTTGGTGATGGCCCCGTCGGCCTCCTCTGCGGCCAGCCGCAGCATCCGGGGACGCAGCGCCGCCAGCACGATCTTCGGCGGCGTCTTCGGGGCGCGCTCCAGCTTGAAGCCCTTGACCTCGAACGTCTCGTACTTCTCCGAGACCTTCTCCCCCGCCAGCGCCTTCTTCAGGAAGCGCAGCGTGTCACGGGTGCGCGCGTACGGCTTGTCGAACGTGCCCGCGTTCCACCGCTCGACGATCGCCGGCGACGAGGCGCCGATGCCCAGCACGAACCGGCCCGGCGCCAGGTCGGCCAGCGTGGCGGCGGACATGGCGAGCAGCCCTGGGCCGCGCGTGGAGACGGGCACGATGGCGCTGCCCAGCCTGGCCCCCGGCGCCCACTGCGAGGCCAGGGCCAGCGGGGTGAAGCCGTCGACGCCGTTCACCTCGGCCGACCACAGGTCGGTGTAGCCGAGGCCGGGCAACTCCGCGATGAGGTCCTGCGACTTGGCCAGCGAGCGGTCGTAGAAGGGAATGGTCATGCCCCAGTTCATGCACGGCCTCCAGATCGTCGGGGTACGACCTTACCAACCGACCGGTATGTTCCCCTAGGCCCGCAGTTCGTGGACCGCCGCAATGAAGTCCTTCGTGATCCCCCGCAAACCCGGCAGGTGCGACAGCCCGACCAGCCGGTCCACCAGCGGCACCGTCACCTCGATCAGCCGGTACGTACGAGCGCACCCCGGCGAGGTGTCGTGCACCCAGAACAGCACCATGCCCATCGACAGCAACCACAGCAGCTCGGGCAGCTCCTCACGCAACTCGGCGTTCATCCGGTCACGCGACCCCTCCACGACCTCCCGGTAGATCGCGATCGACGCCTCACGCGCCGGGGACGACTGCTGGCTGAACGGGCTCAGCGGGTTGGTCGGCTCGGCCGCGTGCTTGAAGAACTTCACGGCGAACTCGTGGTACGGCTCGGAGACCCGCACCCATTCGCGCAGCACCCCGCTCAGCCGGCCCGCGAACGACTCCTCGGTGGCCAGGAACTCCCTGCACGCCTCCTCGTGCTCAGCCTGGGCGCGGTCGTAATACGCCTGGATCAACGCCTCTTTGCTGTCGAAGTAGTAGTAGGCGTTACCCACGGACACCCCCGCCTCGGCGGCGATGGCACGCATCGTGGTCGCGTCGAAGCCGCGCTCCCTGAACAGTCGCAAAGCCGTCTCGACGATGACCTCTCGCGTGCTCTCCGATCCTCGGTTTCGGGCTTCGGACACGTTCGTCACTTTACGTCGTCGAGCGAGGTTAGGTCATGGAGCCTCACGGTGATCACCGCCACAAGGCAAAGTTGCCCCCGCGACAAGAGTTATCTCCTGCGAAAGGTGGGATTGTCGTTTCAGGCGGAAGGGCTAAATCCGCGAAAAGGCATCGACATGTGGATACGTGGAACAGTGCGGCTGATCATCGTCGCGCTCCTCGGCATTGAGATCACCATAATCGCGCTGGCCTCGGCCGCCTCCGCCGCCACCCACCCCGAAGGGGCGCCGGCGCAGGCCTGGCCCGTGCACGGCCCGGGGCCGTCGGCGGCCGAGCTGCTGACGGGCGCCTTCGACATGGGGCCGCACCCCTGGGCGTACGAGGAGCTCATGCTGCTGGAGATGGGTGACTGGCCGGCGCTCGACACCCGGTGGCCGCTGGCCGCCGTCGAGCGGGCCGAGGTGATCCGCGAGCGCAGGGCCGACGACGCCGCCAAGTCGAAGGTCGAGCAGGCCGAGCGGGCCGTGGAACGAGCCGAGCAGGCCGTGCGGGACGCGCGGGGCGTGGACCAGGCCGTGCGGGACGCGCGGGCCGCCCGCGCCATCGACCGGGCCGTCAAGCGGAACGAGCGGTTCGCGCGGGAAGCCGCCACGAAGGCGGTGAAGAGCCCCGTACGTACCGGGGTGGCCCAGATGCCGCAAGCACGGCCCCGAGTCGCTTACAAGCGCGCTCAGGTCGATCTGACCCGGGCCCTGCCGCGCAAGGCCGCCATGCGGATGTCCCACGCGACCGCCAACGGATGGCTGAAGAGCGCGGGCCTGCGCACGAAGTCCACCGGCAACTGCGTCAGCAAGCACATGCACCACTGCACGTCACTGGACCGGGTACGGACCGGGACCATCGCCAGGGCCATCGAGCTGAAGCAGAAGAGCGGCTGCCCGATCATGGTGACCGGCGGCACCGAGCGGGGCCACGCGCCCGGCCAGTTCAGCCACGGCAACGGCTACAAGCTGGACATCTCCCACAACGCCTGCATCGACCGGCACATCACCAAAAATCATGACAAGGCCGGGGTGCGCAGCGACGGGGCGACGATCTACAAATCGAAATCAGGCACGACGTTCTTCGACGAGAGCGACCACTGGGACATCCTCTTCCGGTGACAGAGCCAGGCGCGCACCCGTGAAAAAGGTGTGACGCCGCACGGAACGCACGACGCCACACCCGTGGAACTGCTAGAACTCGGCTGCGACCAGCTCGGCGATCTCCGCCGCGTTGAGCGCCGCACCCTTGCGCAGGTTGTCACCGCACACGAACAGATCGAGCGTGTTCGGGAAGTCGATCGCCTGGCGGATGCGACCCACGTACGTCGGGTCGTTGCCCACCACGTCCAGAGGCGTCGGCCAGATCCCGTTCTCCGGGTCGTCCATGAGGACCACCGTCGGAGCCGCTTCCAGGATGCGGTGCGCGTCGGCGACCGTGATCTCACGCGCGAAACGCGCGTGCACGGCCAGCGAGTGCGTCGTGACCACCGGGACGCGGACGCAGGTCGCGGAGACCTTCAGGTCCGGGATGCCGAGGATCTTGCGGGACTCGTTGCGGAGCTTGAGCTCCTCCGAGGCCCAGCCGTCGGCCTTCACCGAGCCCGCCCACGGCACCACGTTGAACGCGATGGGCGCGGGGAACGGCGACTCCTCAGGCAGCTTGTTGGCCAGCACCTTGCGCACGTCACCGGCGCTCTGACCGATCGCGCGGTCACCGGCCAGCGCCTCGACCTCGTCGTACAGCCGCGCGGAACCCGCCACCCCGGCGCCGGACACCGCCTGGTAGGAGGCGACGACCAGCTCGGTGAGCGTGAACTCGGCGTGCAGCGCCCCCATGGCCGCCATCATCGACAGCGTCGTGCAGTTGGGGGTCGAGATGATGCCCCGCGGCCTGTTACGCGCGTCGAGCGGGTTGACCTCGGGCACGACCAGCGGGACGTCGGGCTCCATGCGGAACGTGCCGGACTTGTCGACCACGATCGCGCCGCGCCCGGCCGCGATCGGCACCCACTCGGCCGACACCTCGTCGGGCACGTCGAAGATGGCGATGTCGATGCCGTCGAACACCTCGGGCGCCAGGGCCTGCACGACGACGTCCTCGCCGCGCACCTGGAGCACCTTGCCCGCCGAGCGCGGGGAGGCGACGAGACGGATCTCGCCCCAGATGTCCGCACGCGACGACACGATGTCGCGCATGACGGTGCCGACGGCGCCGGTCGCGCCGATCAGTGCCAGACTGGGCCTCTTGCTCATCGTCCTGAACCTCCGTACACCACGGCTTCGACCTGGTCGGCGTCGAGATCGAAGGCACGGTGCGCGGCGGCCACAGCCGCGTCGACACCGTCCTGCTCGACGATCACTGAGATGCGGATCTCCGAGGTGGAGATCATCTCGATGTTGACCCCCGCGTCGGCGAGGGCCGCGAAGAACGTCGCCGTGACGCCGGGGTGCGAGCGCATGCCCGCGCCGATCAGCGACACCTTCCCGATCTGGTCGTCGAACAGCAGCGACTCGAAACCGATCCGGGGCTGGATCTTCTTCAGCGACGTCAGCGCCGTCTGGCTGTCGGCCGTGGGCAGCGTGAACGAGATGTCCGTGCGACCCGTGGCGGCGGCCGAGACGTTCTGCACGATCATGTCAATGTTGATCTCGGCTTCGGCCAGCGTTTTGAAGATCGTGGCAGCCTCGCCGACCTTGTCGGGCACCCCGACAACAGTGATCTTGGCCTCGCTCCGGTCGTGCGCGACGCCGGAGATGATCGGCTGCTCCATCTCGGTTCCTTCGGTGTAAGGGTCGGAGACGACCCACGTGCCTTCCTTGGTGCTGAACGAGCTGCGTACGTGGATCGGCAGGTTGAACCGCCGAGCGTATTCGACACAACGCAGGTGCAGGATCTTCGCGCCGCAGGCGGCCATCTCCATCATCTCGTCATACGAGATCCTGGGGATCTGCTGCGCCGCGGGCACGATGCGCGGGTCGGCGGTGAAGATGCCGTCGACGTCGGTGTAGATCTCGCAGACGTCGGCGTTGAGCGCCGCCGCCAGCGCGACGGCCGTGGTGTCGGAGCCACCCCGGCCAAGCGTGGTGATGTCCTTGGTGTCCTGCGAGACACCCTGGAACCCGGCCACGATCGCGATGTGGCCCTGGTCGATCGCCTCCTGGATGCGGCCGGGCGTCACGTCGATGATGCGCGCCTTGCCGTGCGTGGAGTCGGTGATCACACCTGCCTGCGAGCCGGTGAACGAGCGGGCCTCGTGGCCCAGGTTGGCGATCGCCATCGCCAGCAGGGCCATCGAGATGCGCTCGCCCGACGTCAGCAGCATGTCGAGCTCGCGGCCCGGAGGCAGCGGCGACACCTGCTCGGCCAGGTCGAGCAGCTCGTCGGTCGTGTCGCCCATGGCGGAGACGATCACGACCACGTCGTTGCCGGCTTTTTTCGTCGCGACGATCCGCTGCGCGACCCGCTTGATGCAGGACGCGTCGGCGACGGACGAACCACCGTACTTTTGCACAACGAGCGCCACGAGAGTCTCCCGGTTAGGACTGTGAGCTGCCAGTCTACTGGGGGCCTTTCATGCGCCTGTTGGTTCGTACCACTATGTGGATGATCAGACCGTGGTGGCTTCCTCGGCCACGTCGAGCCTCGAGTGCGCTGCCAGCGCCTGGAGCGCGCGCATCGCCGCGCCCGCGTGGTTGCCCCAGGTGTTGAAGTAGGAGAACTGCCACCACCACAGGGCCTCGTGCGGACGCCCCGCGTGGTAGTGGCGCAGCCCGTGGATGAGGTCGGCGGCGACCGCGGTCAGGTCGTCGGACAGCCGGTACGGCGTCACGCTGGTGTCCTTGTACGGGTCGAACACCTCGGCGTAGTCGTCCACCGCCTCCAGCCGCTCCGCCAGCGCCGTGCGGACCCCGTCGATGTCAGGGTCCTCGCTCATCGGCGGCTCGTAGTTGCCGGCGAGGATGACGTCGCGGTTGGCGCCCAGCTTGGCGCCCGCCAGGCTCATCTGGGCGACCTCCACCAGCAGGATCGACCAGATGGCGTCGCCGCCCTCGCCGCCCGCGACCCTGGTCAGGCCGTCCACGTAGTTCTGTGCGTGCCCGGAGATCTCTTCCGCCAGCGCGCTCCACTGGTCAGACATCCAGCAGCCTCCGTCCTTCGAACGCGCGGCCCAAGGTGACCTCGTCGGCGTACTCGAGATCACCGCCCACAGGCAGACCGCTGGCCAGTCGTGTCACTTTGATGCCCATCGGCTTGACCAGACGGGCGAGGTAGGTAGCCGTCGCCTCGCCCTCGAGATTGGGGTCGGTGGCGAGGATCAGCTCGGTGACGCGGCCGTCGGCCAGCCGCGTCATCAGCTCGCGGATGCGCAGGTCGTCGGGGCCGACGCCGTCGATCGGGCTGATCGCGCCGCCGAGCACGTGATAGGTGCCGCGGAACTCGCGCGTCTTCTCGATCGCCACGACGTCCTTCGACTCCTCGACCACGCAGATGACGTGGGTGTCGCGGCGGGTGTCGCGGCAGATGCGGCACTCTTCCTCCGCGGCCACATTTCCGCAGACCCGGCAGAAGCGGACCTTCTCCTTGACCTCCAGCAGCGCGTGCGCCAGCCGTTTGACGTCGGCTGGATCGGCCGCCAGCAGGTGGAACGCGATCCGCTGCGCGCTCTTGGGACCGACGCCGGGCAGCAGGCCCAGCTCGTCGATCAGGTTCTGGACGACCCCCTCGTACATGCCTAGAACCCTGGCAACTGTCCGAGGCCGCCGCCACCCAGACCCTGGGCCAGCGGGCCGAGCTTCTCCTGCTGCAGGTCGGCGGCCGCACGCACGGCGTCGCGGACGGCCGCGATCACCAGGTCGGCGATCGTGTCGGCGGTGTCCTGCGCGTCGCCCGCGTCGATCACGCTCGGGTCGATCTTGAGCTCGAGCAGCTCGCCCGAGCCGTTGACGACGGCCGTGACCAGGCCGCCACCGGATGAGCCCTCGATCTGCGCGTCGTTGAGCTCCTGCTGGGCGCTCACAAGCTGCTGCTGCATGAGCTGTGCCTGCTCCAGCAGCTGCTGCAGGTTGACATCCCCTGGGTTCACCGTCGTGCGCTCCTCGTGGCTCCGCGTTCTTGACTGCCACGAGCCTACGGGGTTTGGCGGAAGTCCTGTACTGGGGGAGCTTCCCCGTTTCTCCCCAGATCTTCGTACGCGACATTCATCTCGCTTCCAGGCGGGCGTTTCCGGCCGGGAAGCGCCACCCTGACCTGGCCTCGTGTACGTGTTCACACCGAACGCGCGTCTCGACATCCCTTTGTCATGGTTTATCGAGTGTCGGCGCGTTTTGGCCGGGTCTCGGCCCCCCTCCAGTGTCCGAGACCCGGCCATCACGCCGGCGGAGCGGCCGCACCACGCCGACGCGTTGGTCAAGAACGTACGTGGAGGAGGGTTGCACACACGTTGCGTTCATTCAATCACCCTCTGCAATCCCCCTGAACGGGTTGCGCTGAGCGGGGTACACGACGGATGCTCTAGTTGACTACTTGGAGTGACCGATGAGTTACGCCCACCTCGATGCGTACTCCCGTCTTCTGCGCGGAGCACACGAAACCGTAGCGACAAGTGCCGTAGCGACAGGTCGGGCCTGGCCGGAGTCGCCCCGCCACCTGATCAAGGCATCGTGGCGGCGTTCGCTGGACGCCGGGATCGACCCGGAGGGCAAGAGCGCCCCCCTCGTCTGCGACCCCGCCTCCATCAGGGACATCCGCGCCGCCCACCCCCTCCAGCCCCTGCTGCCCCTGCTCGCCCAGACCCTCTCAGGACTGGCCGACGAGACCGGCCACATCATGATCGTGACAGACGGTGACGGACGGGTCTTGTGGCGCGAAGGCAACCACGCGGTCCTGTCCAGCGCCGACCACATCGGCCTGGCCGCCGGACACCAGTGGGGCGAGCAGAACGTCGGCACCAACGGCATCGGCACCGCCCTGGCCACCGGCCGGCCCGTACACGTCTACTCGGAGGAGCACCTGATGCGGGTGCTGCACATCTGGTCGTGCAGCGCCGCCCCCATCACCGACCCCGACTCCGGGCGCGTCATCGGCTGCGTCGACGTCAGCGGCACCGCCCGCACCCTGCACCCCGCCACCGTCGCCCTGGTCGCCGCCACCGCCAAACTCGCCGAGACCCAGCTCGCCCTGCGCATGCACGAGCGCGACGAACGGCTCCGCCGCCGCTTCGAGTCCCTGCGCGGCAGGCCCGGCATCCTGCTGTCGTCCACCGGCCGCGTCATCTCCGGCGACCCGGCGGGCGGCCTCGGCGACCGCGTCCACCTCGGCGGCCCGTTCCCGCCCGTCACCGAGCGCGCCGGTCGGCGCCTGTCACTCAGGGACGGCACCGCCGCCCTCCTCGAACCCTTCTCCGACGGCTACCTCCTGCGCCCCACCCCATCGGCTGCCCCGCCCACCCTCACCCTGTCGCTCCTCGGCGAACGCAACCCCACCGCCGCCATCGGCGACGACGAACGCCCCCTGTCGCTGCGCCACGCCGAGATACTCGCCCTCCTCACCCTCCACCCGCACGGCCTCACCGCCGAACAACTCTCCTTCCACCTGTACGGGGACGCCGGCAACCCCGTCACCATCCGCGCCGAGATCCACCGCCTGCGCGGGCAGCTCGGGGAGGCCATCGCCGCCAAGCCCTACCGGCTCGCCTGCCCCGTGGAGGCGGACTTCATGACGGTGCGCCGCCTCCTGACCTCCGACGACCCCGCCGGGCTGGCCCGGGCTTACCCGGGGCCGCTCCTGTCCCGGTCGGAGTCGCCCGAGATCCGGCGGGAACGGGACGAACTGGAGGCTCAGGTGCGGGCGTTCCTGCTGCGGCGCGGGGGGCCTGATGAGTTGTGGGTGTATGCGCAGACCTGCAACGGGCGGGACGACTACGAGGTGCTGGAGCGGCTGGCCGCCCTTCCGGCCGGCGACCTCCGCTCGGTCGCCGCCCGCTCCCGCCTGCTCCTCTGACCCCGCCTCCGCGCGGCTCCTTCTGGACGCCGCCCTCCGCCCGGCTTTTTCGGACGCCGCCTCTGCGCGCTCTTCGGGCGCCTGCCTCTGCGCGGTTCCTTTGCACGCCGCCTCTGTGCGGCTCTTCGGGTGCCACCATCTGCGCGACTCTTTCGAGCCCCGACCGATCGGGCGTGGTCGATCTCGCCGATCAGGTGTGGTCGATCTCGCCGATCACCTTGGCGCCGAGCTCCCGTTCCAGCAGCGCCATGCCCGAGACGGCGTCCACATCGGCGTCGGCGTCGTTCAGCGGGTCCACCTCGTCCGTCTCAGGACCCTTGTCCCGTCCGGGGATGGCGTCCGGCCAGGCAGGCGCCCCGCTACGAGCGGCAGGAACCCGCGGCCCGGACTGCGCCGCCGCCTTGGCCGCCGACCGCGCTGCCGCCAGACCCGTCCCGGTCTGCACGCCACCCACCGGAGCGCCGCCCGCCTGCTGAGCCACGGCCACCGTCCGGGTGGGGTCGGGGCTGGGCGGGGAGCCAGGCCCGAAGTCGTCGGGAGCGTCGGGCCAGGACTCGTCGGTGGTCTGACGTCCCGGCGCGCCGGCCGGAGGGTGGTCGGCCTCCTGGCCGCCCTGGTCCTCGTGAGAAGCCCCGTGCGAGGCCGTACGCCCCTGAGAGCCCCCCGCGGCCTGACCGCCCTGAGGACCCGGCACACCCTGACCCGCCACCTGCGGCCCGGACACGCCCTGCGGCCCCGGCACCCCCTGAGAACCCGGCGCACCGCCGGGCCCCTGAGAGCCACCCGCACCCCCATGAGACGGCGCACCCCCATGGGAGGATGCCGCACCCTGGGACGATGCTGCGGGAGGACCTTGTGACGGTGAGCGGACCGGACCACGAGGAGCCGGAGAGCCACCGACGACCGCCTCGACACGCCAGTTCCCGCCGAGCACCTCACCCAGCACACCGGCCACCACGACGTCCTTGCCGCCACCGGTGAAGTTCTTCATCGCGCCGACCTGGCTGAACCCGAGCGTGACCAGGTTGCCTTCGACGCCCACCACCTGGGCGTTGGTGCTCACGTTCGCCCACACGACGATGCTGCGCTGCTTGAGCGCGGCCAGCACGGCGGCCCACTGCGACTGAACGGCCCCCGCTCCCCCAGCCACCGGAGCCCCGCCACCACCGACGGGAGCGGCAGCCTGCGCCGGAGCAGCCGGAGCAGGCACAGCAGTCGGAGCCGGCGCAGCAGCCACGGCACCAGGCCGCACAGGCTCCGGCCAGTCGTCCTTGCCTCCACCCGTGGCAGCAGCCGCGACGTCATCAACCGCCCCCGCCTGCCCCGCCCCCGCAACGACGGAACCAGCGGCAGGGCTGGCAGCAGGACCGGCGACTGAAGCCGCCGCCGAGGCACCATGCCCACCGGCGGCGACCTGCGCTCCCACCCCGCTCACCGTCCCAAGCCCCACCGGCGCACCACCGGAGGAGGGAACGGACGCACTGGAACCCACGGACGGAACAGAAGCACGGGCGGCCATCTGCGCGACAGCACCACCCCGCTCAAGACGTTCAAGCCGAGCCAGCAGCGCCGCCTCCCCCTGCGCCGCACCAGGCAGCAGGACGCGCGCACACATCAGCTCCAGCAACAGCCGCGGCGACGTGGCACCGCGCATCTCGGTGAGCCCGGCGTTGAACACCTCGGCGGCCCGCGTCAGCTCGGCGGGCCCCATCGAGGCGGCCTGCTGAACCAGCCGCTCCAGCTCATCGGCGGGCCGATCGAGCAGACCGCTCGACGCCGCCTCGGGCACGTTCGCCAGAATCACCAGGTCACGGAAGCGTTCGAGCAGGTCGGACGCGAACCGGCGCGGGTCGTGACCTCCCTCGATCACCCGGTTGACCGTGTGGAACACCTGCGCGCCGTCCTTGGCCGCGAACGCGTTTACGACCTCGTCGAGCAGGTCGCCGTCGGTGTAGCCGAGCAGGGAGACGGCCTTGGCGTAGGTGATGCCGTCCTCTTCTGCCCCGGCGAGGAGCTGGTCGAGGATCGACAGCGAGTCACGCGCGGACCCGGCCCCGGCGCGTACGACCAGGGGCAGCGCGGCCGGCTCGAAAGGCACGCTCTCGGAGGTGAGGATCTCCTCCAGCAGCGCCTTGAGCGTCGCGGGCGGCATCAGCCGGAACGGGTAGTGGTGCGTACGCGACTTGATGGTGCCGATGACCTTTTCCGGCTCCGTCGTCGCGAAGATGAACTTCAGGTGCGGCGGGGGCTCCTCGACGAGCTTGAGCAGCGCGTTGAAACCCTCGCGGGTCACCATGTGCGCCTCGTCGATGATGTAGATCTTGTAGCGCGCCGACACGGGCGCGAAGAAGGCCCGCTCACGCAGGTCACGCGCGTCGTCCACACCACCGTGGGACGCGGCGTCGATCTCGATCACATCGAGGTGGCCGGGCCCGGTGGGCGCCAGCGCGACACACGACTCGCACTCACCGCACGGGTCGGGCGTGGGCCCCTGCTCACAGTTGAGAGAACGCGCCAGGATGCGAGCACTGGAGGTCTTGCCACATCCGCGGGGGCCGCTGAACAGGTAGGCGTGGTTGATACGGCCCGTTCGCAACGCTTGTCTCAGCGGATCGGTGACGTGTTCCTGACCCTTGACCTCGGCGAAGGTCCCGGGTCGGTACTTGCGGTAAAGCGCAAGGCTCATACGACCATCCCGCCTGCGAGGGGGCTCTCAACGAAGAGACCCCCCGCACACCCGCCAGAGCCCGCTTATCCTTGCTGCCTTCCGGCCCTGGGGAGGTTCACAGGATGACGCCGCGCGAGGGGTCCCTGGACAGTCTAGCCGCACGCCGCAGTGCTCGCTCCACCCCGCGAAAAGCCCGCGCGGAAAACATGGTCTGCGCACCCTGAGAAGTCCGGTAAGCTCGTCGGCGGAGGATTCGCCTAGTGGCCGAGGGCGCACGCTTGGAAAGCGTGTATAGGGCAACCTATCAGGGGTTCAAATCCCCTATCCTCCGCGCCTGGTTGAGGCAGAGACGAAGGGGCCGACCATACCCAGTCGGCCCCTTCGTCGTGTCCAGTCCCAGTCTGTCCGTCACGTGCCGGCATCGGCGAGCCCACCGTGGCCGCTGTGGGGTACGCCAATCGTCCTGGGAAGGTCGAGCGGCTTGGAGACGCGGGAGCGGACCTCATCGTCACCAGCATGCGCGCGGAGCCGCTGGCCGACGCAGGTCGCGCCGACTCCAGGCAAGTGATCGTCAAGCGTTTTCCAACCGCGGCGCCTTATGTTGCGGGCATGCCCAACGTCGGTTTAGTCGAGATCATCTTTATGCTCCTCCTCCCCTTGGCGGCTCTCTGGGTCATCATCTACACCGCCGTACGAGCGGCGATCCGCCACAGCCGATGACCTCCCGGCCGGAGCGCGAAGGAAGCAGAGGTTCCATGGGCATCTGACGTGACGGGCCACCCTGCTCGGCTCGGACCTGGCCGTTGACAAGAGGCCGGGCCATCTCACGGATCTGAGGCATCGGAGTGAATACCTCATGATCAGTGAGATCCTGCCGTAGGCCGAATGGGACCAAACAAGGGCATTGATCATGTGTGCTGACCCGTGGGCGGTTGTCGAGGACTCTGATCGAGCACGGTGGGATTATGTGCCACTTGAGAGTGTCGGCCCACTGCGCTTCGGCATGCGTCTGCAGGAAGCGACCGTCGCGATGGAGACGCAGGGATACACCTTCGACGACGTCCCGAAAGTTGACGAGTTCGGCCCGTTCGAGCAGTCGCGCATGGAGTTTCGCGCCATGGGCGCTCCGGCCTACCGGGTGAGCGTTGTGACCTACTACGTCGGCTCCATGGGGCTGATCTGCGTCACCATCGACGCGTTGTCCGGGCCGCAGGTTTCACTGGACGGGATCCGACTGATAGGACGGCCGCCTTCAGAACTCTCCGCTGAGCTCATCACCTACCTGGAGAAGACCGGCAGAGAGGTCAGGTTCACCCCTGAGGGAGACGTCGGTTCGGATGAGCTGGGAATGTACCCGCGTGCGCAGCGAGCCGGCGACGTTCTGCTCACCCGGCTGGTCTTCGGCAAACCCAACGACTGGGCCGGCACCATGTACGACCTCATGCCAGCCGACGAGTGGCACGTCCGCTGAGCTCAGAGGAACTCTGGTCCGACGGGGCCCTTAGCCGTTTGTCGGCGATTGCTGCGATCATGCCGCTCAAACGACCGAGGAGCGACCATGACAGAGACCTTCGAAGAACTCCCCTGTTTCCCGGGTTACGAGACCTTGGGCGAGATCTACTGCGTGTCCTTCGTCCGCGATCTCTCCCCTGAGGAGGCCCTCCGCCGGTTCGGTGTGGACGAGGACACCATGGAAGAGGTGGCGTTCGACGAACTGGACCTCCGCGCCGGGGAGAGCATGAGGGACGACGCGGCCGGTTTCATCGGCGCCGCCCGAGTCGGCGACTGGACCGTGGTCGTCGAACCGGGAGGCTGGGAGATCGCCGTCGTAGAGGACATCTACACCCGGTTGTCGCGGGGAACCGAGGTCGTGTCGGTCTGCCGCCACGACTACGCCCAGAACACCTTCGCCTACATCGCCGACGGCACGCCGGTCGTCCAGTTCGACCCGATGTTCCCGGAGGAGCGATCGGGCAGTGACGCGGACCGTTTCGTCGTGAAGATGCGCGAGATCGGGCTGGACCCCGAGCACGACATCGACGGGCCGGGGATCGACCAGCCGATGGAGGGTTCGTTCGCCTTGGCGAGCGGCATCACCGGGCTCCCGCTGTCTACGGACCTGCGGGGTCTGCGGTTTCTCGGTGCGGAGCCTCTTGAGGAGTGAGCGGCGGCTCCGAGCAGTGCCGCTCGAATTCGGCCTTGCGCCGTACGAGGTAGGCGGGCCAGTCGGTACGCGCGGCGATGACGTCGTCGATGGACAGTTTCACCACCGCGCAGAAGCCGATGGAGCAGGCGCGCGGCATGGAGGCGTCGATCAGGGAGATCCCCTGGATCTCGTCGCCGTCGTTGGAGGTGCAGAGCACCGGGTGGAAAGAGCAGTCTTCGTAGATTTCGCCGGGGCTGATGCTGGTCACAGAGCAAGTCTGATGTCAGAGCATGTGCTTGATGGGCTGGGGGGTGTCCGGCACGTCCTGGGAGAGGATCTCGTTGGCCTCTCCCGGCGTGAGAAGGCGCGCGTCACGCAGGAGGCGGACGGAGTCTTCCCACTGCGTCCGCGCTTCGGCGTGCCGTCCGAGGTCGTGCAGGCTGGTGCCGAGCCACCAGCGTGAGATGGCCTCCTTCAGCCGGTATCCCGAGTCGTGCAGCAGCCGTACGGCCGTCGTATAGCTGTCCACCGCCTCGGCGAGCCGGCCGGCGTGTCGGTAGGCGTCGCCCAGCGAGCCGTGGGCGATGCCCGCGTCGGCGAGCGGGCCCACCGCAGGGCCCGGCTCCGTGAGCCGGCGGGCCTCCTCGATCGCCTCGTCGAAGCGGCCCTGACGGTAGTAGACGTGGACGCGGTTGTTGCGGATGGTGGCCGTGGCCCCTGGTCGGGCGACATCGTCGTTGAGGTCCAGCCCGGACTCCAGGTAGCCGATCGCCTCGTCGAAACGGCCGGCCAGCGTGCTGATGACGCCGAGGTTGTTGAGCACGCCGACCTTGCGGCGAGGCAGGCCGGCGCGGTCCCAGTCGTCGAGGGCCGTCTGGAGTTCGGCGATCGCGGCGTCGTGGTGGCCCTGGTCGCGGTGGACCCAGCCGAGGAAGCTGCGGAGCTGGGCCTTGTCCTCCCAGGCGGCGGTCTGGTCGGCCAGGTCGATGGCGTGCGCGTAGAGGTCGGCGAGTTGGGTGTGCCAGCCCTGGAAGCAGAAGGGCCAGTGGAGGCCGATGGCCAGGCCGACGGCGGTGGCCGGGTCGGGGCCGGACAGCGCCTGTTGTGCGACGGCGAGCAGGTTGTCGCGTTCGTCGTGGATCCAGCGTTCCGCCTCCGCCGTGCTCTCGAAGGGATTGGCGGGCAGTTCGACGGGGCAGCGCAGGACGGGGTCGTCGTTGAGTTTGGTGCCGGCCAGCCAGAGGGTGGTCAGGTAGTGGTGGAGGGCCTGGCGGACGGCGGCCGTCCGTTCTGGTGACGACAAGTCGTGGGCGCGTTCGCGGGCGTAGAGGCCGACCAGGTCGTGGAAGCGGTAGCGGTCGGGGCCGGCGGGTTCGAGGAGGCGGGCGTCCTGGAGGCGTTCCAGGGCGGCTTCGGCGCGGTGGGCGGGCCAGCCGGTCAGGGCGGCGGTGGCGGCCGGGGTGTGGGTGGGCAGGCCGAGCAGGCCGAGCAGCGGCAGCAGGTGGGCGGCGTCCCGGCCGGCGGGTTCTTCGCGCAGGTGGTGGTGGCTGACCGCGATGCTGGCGCGGACCGCCTGGTCGGCGTATTGCAGGACGTCCAGGCGGCGGGTGGCGTCGGCCAGCCGGGTCTCCAGGTCGGGCAGCGTCCAGTCGGGGCGGGCGGCCAGCCGGGCGCCGACGATGCGCAGCGCGAGGGGGAAGCCGCCGCACAGGTGGGCGACGCGGGCGGCGGCCTGCGGGGCGGCGCGGACCCGGTCGGGGCCGGCCAGGCGGGACAGCAGGGCGACGGCCTCGGTGGGGGTGAGGGTGCCCAGGTGCAGGTGGTGGGCGTTGTCCAGGGTGACCAGCGGGTCGCGGGAGGTGATCAGGACGCGGCAGCGGGGGCCGGCCGGGATGAGCGGGCGGATCTGGCGGACGTCGCGGGCGTTGTCCAGGATGACCAGCAGGTCGCCGGAGGCGGTCAGGGAGCGGTAGCGGGCGGCGGCCTCGCCGGCGTCGGCGGGCACGGCGGCGCCGTCCAGGCCGAGCGAGCGCAGCAGGTGGCGCAGTGCCTGGGCGGGGGTCAGCGGGTCCAGGCCGGGGGTGGAGCCGTGCAGGTTGAGGTAGAGGACGCCGTCGGTGAAGCGGCCGGCCATGGCGTGGGCGACGTGGATGGTGAGGGCGGACTTGCCGATGCCGCCCGGCCCGTCGATCACCGTGATGGCGGGGCCGTCGGCGGGGCCGAGGGCGGTGCGAAGGGCGTCGATCTCGGTGGTGCGGGCGGTGAAGGCGTGCGTGTCGGCGGGCAGGTCGGCCATCGGGCGCTGCTCACCCAGAACGGTCTGCCGGGCGGGGGTGGTCTGCCGAGCCGGGGCGCGTAGGCCGAGGGCGGTCTGCTGGGCTGAGGCAGGCAGGCCGAGGGCGGTCTGCTGGGCCGGGGTGGGCAGGTCGAGGGCGGGGTCCTTGGCCAGTACGGCCTGGTGCAGGCGGCGCAGCTCGGCGCCCGGTTCGAGACCCAGCTCGGTGATCGTGATCCGCCGGGTGTCCTGGTAGACGGCGAGCGCCTCGGAGGGACGGCCGGCGCGGTGCAGGGCCAGCATGAGCTGGGCGGCCGGGCGTTCCCGCAGCGGGTGGGCGCGCACGTGCGCGGCCAGGTCGGCGGCCAGCGCGTGATGGTCGCCGGCGGCGAGGCGGAGGTCGGCGTGGTCCTCCCAGACGGTGCGGTGCTCTTCCTCCAGGCGGGCGGCCTCGATGCGCGCCCACGGCTCGGTCAGCTCGGCCAGCGGCTCACCCCGCCACAGCCCCAGCGCCTCGCGGTACAGGGCGTCCGCTGTTGCCGGGGTCTGGCTGGTGCGGGCGCTTCTGGCGAGGCGGGCGAACAGGTGGGCGTCGATGCGGTCGGGGTCGAGCGCCAGCCGGTAGCCGTTCGACGTGGTCTGGATGATCTCTTCGGTGATGTGGGGTGCGAAGGTCTGGCGGAGTTTGGAGACCACGATGTGGAGCTGTTTCGTCGCGGTCGCCGCGGAGTTGTCACCCCAGATGTCGGTGAGGAGCCGCTCGGCGTGCACCACCCTCCCCGCGTCCAGGGCGAGCCTGGCCAGCAGGCCGATACGGCGGCGGCCGGCGAGCCGGACCGGCTCGTCACCGGCCAGGACCTGCCACGGGCCGAGATATCTGATCTCCAGCGTCACTAGGAGCGCTGCCCTCCTCATAAGGGAGTCGGCATGGGTGATCGATCACCAGCCTGCGGATCGGCGCCGCGCGGTGCGAGTGGGCGGCGCGTGCTCGGGCTCGGACGCGGGGATTCGGATTGTGTCACGATCTCCGCGTCCCCTATCATCCCCCTCCATTCTCACTATCGCACGGAGGTCTCATGAGTCACGTCAAGAAGCTCGCCCTGGTGGCCACGGCCGGTCTCTTCGCGCTCGGCCTCGGCGTCGTGACCGCCTCCTCCGCCTCCGCCGACGGCTCCACCCAGCCGATCTTCAACGGGCCGGTCATCCTCTACCCCAAGCCCTCCGGTGAGATCTCGGACAAGCCTCAGCAGTGATCCCGCGGCGCGGCGGCGAGCCGTCTGGGTGGGCATCGCCCTGACGGTCGCGGTCGCGGCCGTCGCCCTGTCCCACCACGGGCCCGACGCGACCGGCAAGGCGACGGAGGAGGTCCTGGAGGTCGGCTCCGCGAAGCGGGCGGCGTTGATGGCGGCGGCCGATCGCTTCCTCGAGACGGATCCGCGGCGGAACGCGTACAACGTGCTGGCCAAGGAGATGCCGGAGCTGGGCCCGCGGACGTTCTGCCGCGAGGAGTTCATCGAGGTGCGCAGGAAGGACCCGCGGCTGCTGTTGCTGGGGATCGTGGCCGCGTGCCAGGAGTACGCCCGTCGCGGCGGCGTGCTCGTCACGGGCAGCGGCTTCCGCTCCCCGCTCCTGCTCACCGTGGAGCCGGTCGGAGCGGGCTTCGCGGTGCGGGAGGTGGAGGAGCCTCTGGACGGGGACATGAACTGGCCGACGGTACGGGCGATGTTCTCCCCCGGCGGCGCCCCTCGGGCGTTGGATCTGCAGGCCGAGGGGGCGTACCTGCACCGGGCGATCGAGGCGGACGCCCGGCGGGCCTGGGGGCTGCCCCATGACCAGGTGGGGCCGCCCTAGGCTCGGCCGCGTCAATCGCGGGCGCGTGGCCGGCATCGTCGTGGAGCTGCTGCTCGTCGTGCTGGGCCGGTGCGCCGTCAGTTTCGGGCACGTGCTCGGCGTACCGCTGGGCCGCGCAGTTGTACAGGGCGCCGTTCGCCACCTGGTTCGACCGTCAGGCGCTCACCACGACCTTGGAGCGGTCGGTCGCCATGGTGACGGCGAAGGCGCCGAGGACCGTGCCGGTGAGGTAGCGCTGGACGCGCAGCCACACGGGACGGCGGGCCAGGAACGCGGCCAGCGAGCCCGCCGAGATCACGATGAGGCCGTTGACCAGGGTGCCGACGAACACCTGGACCGAGCCGAGCGCCAGGCTCTGCAGCAGCACGTGGCCCATCGCCGGGTCGATGAACTGCGGGAGCAGCGACAGGTAGAGGATTGCGATCTTGGGGTTGAGCAGGCAGGTCAGCAGGCCCATCGAGAAGAGCTTGCCCGGCCGCTCCACGGGCAGCTCGCGCGGCTCGAAGGCGGACACGCCGCCCGGCCTGACCGCGTTCCAGGCCAGCCACAGCAGGTAGGCGGCGCCCGCGAGCTTGAGTGCGGTGTACGCGGCCGGCACGTACGCGAAGACGGCCGTCAGCCCGAGGCAGGTGGCGGTCAGGTACGTGGTGAACCCGAGGAAGACGCCCCCCAGCGAGATCAGCCCCGATCGGCGCCCCTGGGTGAGCGAGCGCGAGATCAGATAGATCATGTTGGGCCCTGGCGTGAGCACCATGCCCAGCGAGATCAGGGCAATCCCCATCAAACCTGCCGTCATGGTCGCCACATTATCGGGCCAATCACGAAATATCATGCCGATTATCGTCGCCGTGCGTAATCGGATGGCTACGGGGGAGAACTGCGTCGGAGGGAGCGCGCGATGCAGTTCGACGATGACAAGCCACTCGACCCGTCCCAGGTCGAGGACGTACGCGCCTCAGGCCCGCGGCCCGGCGGCGGTCGCGGCGGCGGGTTCGGCGGGATGCCGGGCGGCTGCATGCTGCCCATCGGCGGCCGGGGCGGCGGCGGCTGCCTGCTGCTGCTCCTGGCGGTGGGGGCGATGTTCCTGTTCGGGATCGTGCCCTCGCCCTTCACCGGCGACGAGGGCGGCCAGCAGGGCGGGCAGGGCGGCGGGCAGCAGCCCAGCGCGCCTCCCGTGGCCTCGCCCAGCGGCAACCTGGCCGAGCGCTGCAAGACCGGCGCCGACGCCGACCAGTCGGAGGACTGCCGCGTCGTCGGAACGGTGAACAGCATCCAGTCGTACTGGCGCCAGGCGTTCCAGGAGCGCGGGCGCAAACAGTACACGCCCGCCAAGACCGTGCTGTTCTCGCAGGCGGTCGACACCGGCTGCGGCGCGGCCGACTCCGCCGTGGGACCGTTCTACTGCCCGGCCGACCGCAAGGTCTACCTGGACCTGACGTTCTTCGACACGCTCCAGCGCGACTTCGGGGCCGAGGGCGGGCCGTTCGCGCAGGCGTACGTGATCGCCCACGAGTACGGCCACCACGTCCAGAACCTCCTCGGCACCATGAACAGGGTCGGCCGCGGCAACCGTCCAGGCGCCGACAGCCCGTCCGTGCGCCTCGAACTCCAGGCCGACTGCTACGCCGGCGTCTGGGCGCAGAACGCCGTCAAGACGGGCTTCTACCGGGAGCCGTTCTCCCAGAGCGACATCGACCAGGCGCTCAGCGCCGCCGCGGCGGTCGGCGACGACAGCATCCAGCGGCGCACGCAGGGCCGGGTGACCCCGGACGCCTTCACGCACGGCACCTCCCAGCAGCGCGAGAAGTGGTTCACCACCGGGTACGAGAGCGGCGATCCCGAGCGGTGCGACACCTTCAGCGGCGGCATCTGACGATAGGCGGGCCTTCCTCGGGGCAGTTGTCCCGCCAGGCGCAACGGCGGGAAAGGACGTCACCATGGATTTCCGGGACCAGGTCGACCTGGATTCCTCGCAGGTGGAGGACCGCGGAGGCAGCGGCGGCGGAGGCAGCGGCCTGTCCGGGTTCCCCGGGGGCATGGTCATCGGCGGGGGCGGGATCGTCAGCCTGATCGTGCTCGTGCTGGTGTTCGTGCTGAACAACGTCGGCGGGGGCGACGAGCCTGCGCAGCAGCAGCAGCCTCCGGCCAACCTGTCGGAGCAGTGCAAGACGGGCAAGGACGCCGACCAGTCGGAGAAGTGCCAGGTGGTGGGCGTCGTCAACAGCATCCAGGACTACTGGAAGCAGGAAATTTCCCAATATCGGCTGGCGAAGACGGTCCTGTACTCGGGCCGGTTAAACACGGGATGCGGCTCGGCCAGCTCGGCCGTGGGCCCCTTCTACTGCCCCGGCGACCAGCGCGTCTACCTCGACCTCAGCTTCTTCGACCAGCTCCACAGCCAGTTCGGCGCCAAGGGCGGCCCCTTCGCCCAGGCGTACGTGATCGCCCACGAGTACGGCCACCACGTCCAGAACCTCCTCGGCGTGCTCAACGAGGGCAGCTCCGTCCCCGTCGAGCTGCAGGCCGACTGCTACGCCGGCGTGTGGGCCCGCAACGCGATCGACACCGGCTTCTACGAACGCCCCTTCACCCAGGCGGAGATCTCCGAGGCGATCGACGCCGCCGCGGCGGTGGGCGACGACAGAATCCAGCAGCGCACCACGGGCAGAATCGACCCTGAATCGTTCACCCACGGCAGCTCCGAGCAACGTGTCAAGGCCTTCCAGCGCGGTTACGAAAAGGGCGCCCCGGCCGACTGCGATCTCAACGGGCTTGCCCTGACACGGGCGGATAGCGCGAGGAATCGGATTCTCTCCTAAAATCAGGGGGGTGATCTTCAAGCTAGTCGGCGACGGACGCCCTTATCCCGACCACGGTCTGACGAACCGCGAGTGGGCTCAGATCCCTCCCCGGCAGGTCCGGCTCGACTCTCTGATCACCACGAAGGCCATGCTGGACCTGCACTCGCTGCTCGCCGCCGACTCCACGTTCTACGGGGATCTCTTCCCGCACGTGGTGCAGTGGCAGGGCGAGCTCTATCTGGAGGACGGGCTGCACCGGGCGCTGCGGGCGGCGTTGCATCAGCGGTCCATCCTGCATGCCAGGGTTCTTGAACTGCCCAACTGAGAAAGAAGAAAAGGGAGCCGCTAATCGCGGCTCCTTTTTTGTGCCCGACGATGAACGGACCGGGCGCGAATGGGCGAGGCGCGCGTGGCCCGGCGCGAGGGGGCGAGGGCCCGGCGCGAGGGGCGGAGGCTGGGCGTGAGGGGGCCGGACAGCGGAAAGGGCCTCCGACGTGCTGGTCGGAAGCCCCTTCTGGTGGCGGTGGTGGTGGGATTTGAACCCACGGATGAGTTGCCCCATCACACGCTTTCGAGGCGTGCGCCCTCGGCCACTAGGCGACACCACCGCGCACGAGCTTACCGGATCCGGCGAGGTGCGAAGAACCGCTTAAGGGTCGCACCGCACTCCTCGGCCATCACGCCCATGACGACCTCCGGCCGATGGTTGAGGCGGCGGTCCCGTACGACGTCCCAGAGCGACCCCACGGCCCCGCCCTTCTCGTCGGTGGCCCCGTACACGATGCGTTCCACCCTGGCCAGCACGGCGGCGCCCGCGCACATCGTGCAGGGCTCCAGCGTGACGACGAGCGTGCAGCCGGTCAGCCGCCATTCGCTGCGCAGTGCGGCGGCGCTGCGCAGCGCGAGCACCTCGGCGTGGGCGGTGGGGTCGGCGGCGGACTCGCGGTCGTTGCCCGCGGCGGACAGCACCTCGCCGGCCGGGTCGAGCACGACGGCGCCCACCGGGATCTCACCCCGGTCGCCGGCCGCGACGGCCTGCGCCAGGGCCAATCGCATGGCCTCCTCGTGCGTCACGGCGAGGCGAGTCGCGCTGAGGTCAGTCGCGCTGAGGTGGCGCACGGCGAGGCGAGGCGCGAGGTGGTGGGGCGCGAGGTGGTGGGGCGCGAGGTGGTGGGGCGCGAGGAGGTGGGACGCGAGGAGGTGGGACGCCGCGTGCCCGGACGCCCGGTCACCGCAGGCGGTCGAGCTCGTCGGCGAACGACAGCCGCTCGGCGATCACCGACAGGATGTCGGCGGGCAGCATGCCCTCTTCCATGCTCAGCTCCAGCAACTCCTCCGAGCTCACACCCAGATCGCTCAGCAACTCGAAGTCCCCCGCAGGCCGCACCCCGAGCCCGTTGCCGTCCTTGTCGGGCGCGACCCCGGCGAACTCGGCGAACAGCTCTCCCAGGGTGTCGGAGACGATGGCGTGCACGTCGGAGAGGAACACGCGCGGCTCGTCCTCGCCCCGGTAGCGGGCGATGGCGAACCACTCGTCCTCGACCTCGACGCACAGCAGGGCCAGTTCGTCGCCCGCGAGGCCCAGCGCCTCCGTGACCGCGTCACCGAAGTCGTCGACGATCTCGGCGCCCCCGAGATCGACCTCGGCCCCGCTCCAGCCGCCGGAGGTTCTGACGAAGGCCGCAGAAAAGGTGTTGGACGCCATGTCCGCGCTCCTGGGGGGGTCAGCCGAAGACCGATTCGATGGCACGCTCGAACGGCTCGGAGAAGCCGAGCCGCGCGGCGATGCTGGACAGCACATCTTCGGGCAGCAGATCGATGTCGCCGGAGAGGATGCCCAGCTCCATCTCGTCCAACCCGAGATCGGCGAAGATCGACAGATCTCCCGCGGGCAGCACGGTCTCCTCGTCCTGGAGGATCTCGTCGAGCTCCTCCTCGTCCGGCACGGGGACGTCGAGGTACTCCAGAACCTGCTCCGCCAGCGGGAAGTCCCACGAGGCGGCGATGTCGGACAGGAACACGTCGACCCGGTCGGCCAGGACGCGCAGCGCAACGAAGAACTCGTCGCCGACGGCGATCAGGCCGATCGTGCCGCTCTCGCTGGGCTGCTGCTTCAGGGCATGGATCAGCCCTTCAAGATCGGACGTGAGCGTGACCGGCAGCAGCTCGGCCTGCCAGCACCCGTCCTCGCGATAAACCACGATGGCGAAGTCAAGAGCGTCCTCGTCTGTCATCGCCATCCCCACCCGAATTCTGACACGACAGATATCACCAGCACCCAATCGTTCCAGACCTGACCACCAGGCGTGTGCCTCTCGGACCAAATTGTGATCAAAACCAAAGATGTGAGGTGGCCGCAACCCTGTGTAACGCTCCAAGGCCGCAGGTGAGGGGGTCCTCAGCACGGTGTGTCAGGAGATAGCGTGGTGACCCATGGAGACCCTCGTCGTCGATCATCCGCTCGTGGCGCACAAGCTCACCACGCTGCGCGATGTCCGCACCGACTCGCCGACGTTCCGCAGGCTCGCGGACGAGCTGGTGACGCTGCTCGCGTACGAGGCCACGCGTGACGTGCGGGTCACCGACGTCACCGTGGAGACGCCGGTCTCGCCGGCCAGGGGTGTGCGCCTGGCCAAGCCGTACCCGCTGGTGGTGCCCATTCTGCGGGCCGGTCTCGGCATGCTCGACGGCATGACGAGGCTGCTGCCCACGGCCGAGGTCGGCTTCCTGGGCATGATCCGCAACGAGTCGACGCTGCAGGCGGAGACGTACGCCACGCGCCTGCCCGACGACCTGTCCGGCCGGCAGTGCTACGTGGTCGACCCGATGCTGGCCACCGGCGGCACGCTGGCGGCGGCCGTGCAGTTCCTCTTCGACCGGGGCGCGGTGGACGTCACCGCGCTGTGCCTGCTGGCGGCGCCGGAAGGGCTGGCGCACATGGACAAGGTGTTCGCCAACTCCGGCAAGCCGATCCGCGTGGTCACCGCGGCGCTCGACGAGCGGCTGAACGAGAACGGCTACATCGTTCCCGGCCTCGGCGACGCCGGGGACCGCCTGTACGGCGTGGTCTGAGCGCCCGTTCACGCAGGGAAGTCCTTTTTCCGTCACACGCGGTCATCGCTTCGTTACATACTGTGGTTGGGTGGGTACGAAGAGGCGGGAAGGCAACTTCCGCATGCGCGTGGGGGAGCACGATGACCGATCACACCGACACGGATCCGACTCCGTACGCGGACGTGGAGACGGTGCTGTGCGACGAGTTCGCCGGCATCCACTCCGCGACCACCGTAACGCGCTGCGTGGAGGCGGCGCACTACGGCGCGCTGGAGGTCACCGGCTATGCCCACCCGAGCCTTGTCGAGCGCATCGCGCGCAAGCACCTTCACGTGCTGGCTCTGGTGGCCAGTGAGCGTGGCTAAGCAAGATCCAAACTAACCCGCCAAGTCACCTTTACCCGGGCACTCGGGTGGGTAATGTAGTTGGCGGGTGGAGTGGGTAAGTGGCACGGAGGCGACGGTGCAGGTCAAAAAGGTCCTCACATACGGTGGTATCGCATTTGTTGCGTACTACCTGTTCGCGCGACCAGCTGACGCCGCGGACGCGGTGAGAGGAGCGTTCGACACGGTGTTCAACGCGGCCGACTCGCTGGCACAATTTGTGAACAGCCTCTCATGAGACTTGTGACCCACGGGGACTCAGCTCCATCGTCGGTCAACCGCTACCTCCTCCCCCACGAACAACAGGTCATCATGGTGCGGCGGCATCCTGCCATCCTGCTGCGCCCGGTCGCCGAGGTCCTCGGCGGCCTCATCGTCGCCGCGCTTCTCAGCAAGTTCTTCGGCGGCGGCGAGGCGGGCGGCACGGCACTCGTCGTCGTCTGGTGGCTCTGGCTCCTGCTGCTGATCCGTTTCGTATGGAAAGTCGCGGAGTGGTCGGTCGATTACTTTGTGGTGACATCGAAGCGGATGTTGCTGACCACGGGTCTCATCACCCGCAAGGTCGCGATGATGCCACTGGGCAAGGTCACCGACATGAGCTTCCAAAGATCTCTGCTTGGGCGCATGCTCGGTTACGGTGAGTTCATCCTCGAGTCGGCCGGCCAGGATCAGGCTCTGTCAACGGTCGAGTACATTCCGTATCCGGAAACGCTCTACCTCGAGGTCTGTCAGATGCTTTTTCCCAGCAAGGACGACAGCGACGATTAATCTCAGCGTGGCAAATTCTTCACGCGGGGATACCAGATTCGGCTACTTCATGCAATCATTGCGTGTTGTTGACCCTTCCCCGCCTTGAGAGATGAGATGCCGAGTCAGGGAACCATCGGTGACCGCGTCCGAGGATTGCGGCTGAACAGGCGGATGTCTCAGGCCCAGCTGGCCGGACCCGACCTGTCGGACAGTTATGTCTCGCTCATTGAGTCGGGTAAGCGCACGCCGACTCCTGTGGTGGCCCGGCTCCTGGCCGAGCGGCTGGGGTGCACGACCGAGTTCCTCCTTCACGGGATCGAGCCTCGGCAGCGCATCGACACCGAGCTGGGCCTGCGTCACGCCGAGCTGGAGTTGCAGCACGGAGACCCGTCCATCGCCGCCGACCGCTTCACGGAGATCGTGAAGGCCGCCGACGAGGAGAACGCCATGCTGACCGCGCAGGCGCGGTTCGGCAGGGCGCGTGCGCTGGAGGCCCAGGGCAGGCTGGGTCAGGCCGTGGAGGCGTTCGAGCGCCTCAGGAGGGAGGCGGCCGCGCACCCCGAGCGGCTGGCCGACCTGCCGCTCACGATCGCGCTGAGCCGCTGCTACCAGCGGGCGGGCGACCGCCTGCGGGCCCGCGACCTGGCCGCCAGTGCGCTGGCCCAGGCCGAGCGGCTGTCCATCACGCGGGGCGAGCTCGCCACCGACCTGGCCGCCGCGCTGATCGAGGCGCGCAGCGAGAGCGAGAGCGACTCCCCCGAGCTCGGCTACGTCCGGCGGGTATTGGACCTGTCAGGCGTACCTGAAGTTGTGGACCGTTCCGGTGAGATCCAGGCGCTGTGGCACGCGAGCGCGGCGGCGGCGGCGGGCGAGGACTCGGCGCTGGCCGTGCGCCTGGCCGACGACGCGATCGGGGCCGGCCGCCAGGCCAGGCTCGCGCTGCAGCTCGCCAGGACCGCCATGCACTGGTCCAGGATGCCCGCGGCGCCGATCGAGGAGGCGGAGCGGCTCGTCGCGAGCGCGGTCAGGGCGTTCGCGGTGTTCCCCGGCACCCTGCGCGAGCACGGCGAGAGCCTGATCGTGCACGCGCGGGTCAAGCTGCGGGCCGGTGACGCGACCGGCGCGGGCGAGCTGGCGGCCACGGCGCTGGGGCTCTCCCACGACCGCTCGGGCACGACGCCCGCCGAGGCCCACCTCGTGCTGGCGACCATCGCGCTCGACTCCGGCGACGACGCCTCGGCGCACCTGCGTCACGCGCACGAGCTGCTGGTCACGCTCGACCGTCCGGTGTTCGGCTCCGACCGGCAGGCCGCGCGCTGCTGGCGCGAGCTGGGCGACCTGTACGGCAGGGCGGAGGCCAGAGCACCGCAGACGGCCGCATATCGTAAGGCCCTCGAAGCTGCCGGAGTTCGCTCGGCGATGGCGGGGGTGACGGTAGACGCCACAGTGTCCCGCTGAACCTCCGGGAGCTCCAGATTTGGTGTTTTGAGTCTGGAATAATTAGGGTCTACCAGTCATTGACTCATAGGATGACTGGTTTCCCCGGAGGAGGCGGACTGTGAGTCTGCGTACGGCGCAGCGGGCTTCGCTCGTCGACCAGGTGATCGATCAGCTCAAGGAGCAGATCACATCAGGGTCGTGGCCGATGAACGGCAAGATTCCGACCGAGACCGTGCTCGCCGAGCAACTCGGGGTGGGTCGCAACACCGTTCGTGAGGCCGTACGCGCGCTCACGCACGCCGGGCTGCTCGAGTGCCGTCAGGGGGACGGCACTTACGTCCGCGCCACCAGCGAGCTGTCCGGAGCGATGCTCCGGCGGCTGCGCCAGGCCGAGCAGCTCGAGATCCTCGAAGTCCGCCGCGCGCTGGAGGTGGAGTCGGCCCGCCTGGCCGCCACCCGGCGCAACGACGAGGACATCAGGCGCATCGAGGCCGCGCTGGCCGAGCGCGAGCGGGCCTGGGAGCTCGACGACCCCGACTTCTTCGTCGAGGCCGACCTGGCCTTCCACATGGCCGTCGCGCACGCCACGCACAACCTCGTCCTCATCGACCTGTACGAGGACTTCTCCGCGGCGCTGCGGGCCAGCATCACCGCCGCGGGGACGTCGCTGAACAAGAGCTACATCCCGCACGACGCGATCGCCAGGGCCATCGCCGCCGGTGACGCGGCGGCGGCGGAGCGGGCCGGGCACGCGTGCATGGAGCACATCCTCATCGCGCTCACCGAGTCGTAGGCCGCACCTGCTCGGCGTGGTCGCGCGCGAAGGCGCCGAACGACCTCGCCGGGCGGCCCGTCACCTTCTCGAAGTCCTGGGTCGTGTAGTCGCCCCAGCCCTTCGCGTACGCCGTCAGGTACTCCCCTGTGACCTTGGCGTCCCATTCGGGCAGGCCCGCGTCCAGCATCGAACCCACGGCGGCCGCCACGGGCACCGGCTGGTAGGTGATCGGCGTGCCGTACACCTGCGACAGGTCAGCGGCCACCGTGCCCAGCGAGATGCTGGCCGGGCCCGTGAGAGTGTAGGTGGCGCCCCGGTGCCGCGCGGGTGCGCGCAGGACCTCGGCCGCGAAGTCGCCGATGTCGCGCACGTCGACCATGCCGATCCTGCCCTCGCCCAGCGCGCCGTACAGGGTGTCGCCGTTGACCGAGCCGAAAAGGTTCTGCATGAAGAAGGCCGGGCGCACGATGGTCCAGTCGAGGCCGGAGGCTGCGAGTTCGACGTCCGAGAGGGCGTGCAGGCGGCCGTTGCGCGTGGGCGCGTCGTGCGCGGCGCCGATGGCCGACATGCGCACCACGTGCTGCACGCCCGCCTGCCGCGCCGCCCAGACGGCGTTCATGCTGCGGTGCGGCGCGAGCGGCCCCATGGCGGTCAGCAGCCACAACGCGCGCACCCCGCGGAACGCCTCCGTCAGCGTGGCGGGCTCGTCGAGGTCGCCGACCGCGACCTGCACGCCTGACGGCGCCTTGGCCGGGTCGCGCACCAGCACCCGCACGTCGGCCGTGCCTTCGAGGGAGCGCAGCACGGCGCGCGAGACGGTGCCGCCCGCACCGGTGATCAGGATGGTCATGACAGGGTCCCTTCCTCGGCGGAGACGAGCTCGTCGATCAGGGCGAAGAAGGCCTGGATGCCGGGCCGGTTGGCGCCCTTCGCCCGCGATGCGGCGTAGTCGGCGCTCGACCGCCACTCCACGATGTCCAGCCACTCCTCCGCGGACACGCGAACGAGCTTGGCGCCCAGGAATCCGTCCCGGTCCGCCTGGAAATCAGCGATCATTTCGGGTCGTGCCGCGAGCAGCTCGCCGGCACGCTCCGGAGACACCCGGAATCGGGTGAGTTCCACCGTCGTCATGCCTCAGAGACTATAGTAAGAATCAGTGACTATCAAGATTAGTGACTAAATCGGGAGTGTGTGGTGCGCAGGAGCCAACGCAAGCAGGAGGAGCCGGACCTCGGCGTCCTGTCCAGCCGGACGCTCTTCAGCCTTCAGCGGGAGCTGTTCACGAAGCTGAGCGAGCAGGGGCATCCCGAGGTGCGGCCCCGGCACGGAGCCGTCCTGGCCTACCTGGACGAGGAGGGCAGCCGGGCCACCGACCTGGCCGCGCAGTCGGGACAGCACAAGCAGGTGATCGGCACGCTGGTGGACGAGCTGGTGGCGCTCGGCTACGTGGAGCGGCAGCCCGACCCTGCCGACCGGCGGGCCAAGCTGATCGTGCCGACCGCGAAGGGGCTCGATCACATGGCCAAGTCGGACGCCGTCCTCGCCGAGATGGAGGCCGCGCACGCCAAGGCCGTGGGCGAGGAGGCGTACGCGGCGTTCAAGCGCGTCTTCACGCTGGTCGTGCGGCGTCAGACCGGCTCATGAGGCGATCAGGTCTGGCGCAGTGACATGACCAGGTAGCGGAAGGACGGCTCGGCGTCGCCCGGCACGTCCTGGATGAGGGCGGGCCTGGTGGGCGACTCCATGTTGATGCGGGCCAGGTCGCTCTCGATGCCCGTCAGCCCGTCGAGCAGGAACTGCGACTGGAAGGCGATCTGGATGTCGTCGCCGCGCAGCTCGCACGGGACCACCTCGGCGCCGCGCCCGATGTCTCCCCCGCCCGCCTGGATCAGCACCTGCCCCTGGCTGAACGACAGCCGGATCGCGGTGTTGCGCTCGGCCACCAGGGCCACCCGCTTGATCGCCCCGACGAACGGCGCGACCGCCACGTCGGCCCTGATCGACCAGTCGGAGGTCAGCCGGGCGCGGTAGTCGATGAACTGCTCGTCGAGCAGCCGCACGGTCGTGCTGCGCCCGACGCTCTCGAACCCGGCCACCCCGTCGCCCATCGCGATGGACACCTCGCCGCCGCGCAGCGACTTGGCCACCTCGACCAGCACCCGCGCCGGGACCATGGCCGAGACGGCGACGTCGGGGCCGGCCGGACGCCAGGCGAAGTCGCGGGCGGCGATGCGGTAACGGTCGGTGGCCGCCATCGCCACCGACTCGCCCTCGATGTCGACCCTGATGCCGGTGAGCATCGGCAGCGTGTCGTCGCGGCTCGCGGCCGGCGCCACCTGGCCGACCGCCGAGGCGAACACGCCGCCGCCGATGGCGCCGATGCTCGCGGGCATGGACGGCAGGGTCGGGAAGTCCTCGACCGGCATCGTGATCAGGCCGAACTCGGCGCTCCCGCAGGTCAGCACCGCCTCCGGCCCCTCGGTGACGATCTCCACGTCGTCGGCGGGCAGGCTGCGGCTGATCTCGGCCAGCAGCCGCCCGGGGATCAGCACCCGCCCCTCCTCGGCGATGTCGGCGTCGATCGCGGCCCGCGCGGACACGTCGTAGTCGAACGCCGACAGCGTCAGCTCCTCACCCGCCTCCAGCAGCAGCCCGGAAAGGACAGGCACCACGGGACGGCTGGGCAGGATTCGGGCAGCCCACGCCACCGCTTCCGCGAGAACATCACGGTTAACCCGGATTTTCACCTGAAACCACCTCTTCGTCGCACCGTGCCTCTATGAAAATAGCCGCTGCGACTGACAACTCCGGGCGGTTCCGGCAGCCGATCAGCGGCTGTTGAGGTAGGCGAGCACGGCCAGCACGCGTCTGTTGTCGTCGTCCGACGGGGCCAGGCCGAGTTTGGCGAAGATGGAGGCGGTGTGCTTGGCCACGGCGCTCTCGCTCAGGTAGAGCCGCTGCGAGATGGCCGCGTTCGAGCGTCCCTCGGCCATCGCCTCCAGCACCTCGCGCTCGCGCGGCGTCAGCGCGGCCAGCGGCTCGTTCCTGGCGTTGCTGGCCAGCAGCTTGGCGATCACCTCTGGGTCCATGGCGGTGCCGCCCTCGGCGACCCTGCGCACGGCGTCCACGAACTGCTCGGCGTTGAAGACGCGGTCCTTGAGCAGGTAGCCGATCCCGCCCGAGCCGTCGGCCAGCAGCTCGCGCGCGTAGAGCTGCTCGACGTGCTGGGACAGCACGAGCACGGGCAGCCCGGGAAGCTGCTTCCTGGCCGCCAGCGCGGCCTGCAGCCCCTCGTCGGTGTGCGTGGGCGGCAGCCGCACGTCCACGACGGACACGTCGGGGCGCAGCTCCAGCAGGCCCTTCAGCAGCTCGGGGCCGCTCTCCACGGCCGCGACCACCGTGAAGCCGTGGGCCTGGAGCAGGTGCACCAGGCCGTCTCTGAGCAGGTAGAGGTCTTCGGCGATCAGTACGCGGTTCATCAGCACCAGGGTTTCGTCGGGGTGGCCTCCGCCATGAACTTCTCGCGGTTGTGCGAGGCGGGGATGCGGATGGCCATGACATGCATGATGACACCCAGCGCGATCATGCCCAGGATCACCGGCCACTGCCAGGGGCCCGGCAGGTGCAGGGCCAGGAACCAGGTCTTCTCCTCCACCCCGAAGATCTTGAAGATGCCCGCCACCAGCCCTTGCGGGAACGTCGGGCACCAGGCCGTGGCCCACAGCACCATGACGGTGACCGACTTCCAGCGCGGCAGCTTGGACAGGTCCTGCGCCCACGGCACGGGCAGCACCTTGGGCAGCTCCATGCTGACGGTCGTGGGGCCGCCCGGCGGGCTGTGCAGGGCGAGCACGCCGTCGAAGGCGGCCAGGCGCCGCTCGATGCCGGCCAGGCCGCTGCCCTTGCCCGGGTCGGCGCCGCCCATGCCGTCGTCGCTCACGCTGACGAGCAGGCCGGCCCCGCTGGCGCTGATGTCCACCGTCGCGGTGCGGGCGTCGCCGTGCCTGGCGGCGTTCGACAGCAGCTCGCTGACCGCGAAGTAGACCGCCGCCTCCACCGGCGGCTCCGGCCGGTGCGGCAGGCTGACGTCCACGGTGACGTCGAGGGGGCTGTCCATGGCCAGCGCGCGCACGGCGTCGGCCAGGCCGCGCTCGGCCAGGACCGGCGGGTGGATGCCGCGGATGACCCTGCGCAGCTCCGTGAGCGTCTCAGAGGAGGCGTCCCTCGCCTTGGCTAGCAGGGCCTTGGCCGCCTTGGGGTCACTCTCGACGAGCTGCTCGACGGCGCCGAGCGTCATGCCGATCGCCACGAGCCTGGCCTGCGTGCCGTCGTGCAGGTCGCGCTCGATCCTGCGCATCTCGGCCGCCTGGGAGCCGGCGGCCAGGTCGCGGGTGCGCGTGAGGTGGCTGACCTGGCCGGCCAGGCGGCTGGCGGCGGTCGCGTCCAGCAGCTTCTTGCTCCACAGCCCGTACACGCGCAGGCCCCGAGCCGGGAGCAGGAGCAGCAGCGGCGCCAGTCCCACCTTCACCAGCGGGTCGACCAGCAGCCAGACCTCGTCGCGCCACGTCGCCGGGTCGCTGACCAGCCACTTCCAGCGGTTGTTCCAGGCGGGCACGCGGGGCGTCTTGTAGAGGGTGCGGTCCGAGCGGTACATGCCGTCGGCCTGCGGGACCGGCGGCGGGGGCGGCGGCAGGTACGGAGCTTCGATCTTGATGCCCGTCCAGTTGCGGACCAGCCGGCGGTTGAGCTCGGCCAGCTCCCTGACCATCATCGTCTGCGGCGGGAACAGGAAGACCATGCCGAGCGCGAAGGACAGCAGCAGCATGACCCCTGTCAGGAGCGTCATGGGGACCTGCACGACGACGAGCGCGAGCAGCGTCGTGACGTGACCGTACCTTCGCAGCATGCCCCCAGTCTGCGTCAACCGGGCATCCGCTGACACTGCACCTAGATACACCCTTGGAGGGCATCCAGCCGGATTACCCGGCAGGCGGCGCGCTCCTAGCGTCGTGACCATGAAAATCATCGAGGTCAGGAACCTGCGCAAGCAGTACCCGAAGCACCTGGCGGTCGAGGATGTCTCGTTCGAGGTGGCCGAGAGCGAGATCTTCGGCATCCTCGGGCCGAACGGGGCGGGCAAGACCACCACGGTCGAGTGCGTGGCCGGCCTGCGCGAGCGGGACGGCGGGCACGTCCGCGTGGCCGGGCTGGACCCGCGCGACGACAGGGAGGAGCTGCGCCGCGTGCTGGGCATGCAGCTCCAGAGCTCCGCGCTGCCCGACAAGATCAAGGTCTGGGAGGCGATGGACCTGTACGCCTCCTTCTACCCCGACCCCGCCGACTGGCCGGAGCTGCTGGAGCGGGTGGGCCTGTCCGCCAAGCGGGACACGCTGTTCAAGGACCTGTCCGGCGGGCAGCGCCAGCGGCTGTCCGTCGCGCTCGCCCTGGTGGGACGGCCGCGCGTGGCGGTGCTCGACGAGCTGACCACCGGCCTCGACCCGCAGGCCCGCAGGGACACCTGGGAGCTGATCGAGCAGGTGCGCGACACGGGCGTGACGATCGTGCTGGTCACCCACTTCATGGAGGAGGCCGAGCGGCTCTGCGACCGGCTCGCGCTCATCGACGCCGGCAAGGTGGTCGCCACCGACACGCCCGCCGGGTTCATCGAGCAGGCGGGCGGCGGGCAGCGGGTGAGCTTCCGCCCGTCGGCCGCGTTCGACGACTCCGTGCTCCTGGCCCTGCCCGAGGTGCGGGAGGTCACCAGGAACGGCCAGAACGTCACGGTGAGCGGCTCGGGGAACCTGGCCCCCGCCGTCACCCTCGCCCTGGCACACCACCAGGTCGTCCCCGGGAACCTGCGCATCGAGCGGGCCACCCTCGACGACGCGTTCCTCGCGCTCACCGGAAGGAAGCTGTCATGAAGCTGCTCGTGATGGAGACCAAGCTGCACCTGCGGGACTGGCCGACGCTGCTGTTCACGATCGGGCTGCCGGTCGGGCTGCTGATCGTGCTGGGGTTCAGCATCCCCGGCTTCACCGAGCAGCAGGAGGGCGGGCAGCGGATCGTCGACACGCACATGCCGAGCACGATGGCGCTGCTCTCGCTGCTGACGCTGTCGTGCAGTGTGCTGCCCGCGGTGCTGGCCACGTACCGGCAGCAGGGGGTGCTCAGGCGGATGTCCACCACGCCCGTGCATCCCGCGCGGGTGCTGGGGGCGCAGCTCCTGATCAACCTGGCGGTCGGCACCGTGTCCACGATCGTGCTGATCGTGGCCGGCCGGCTGGCGTTCGGCGCCGCGCCGCCGCGGCAGTGGGCCTGGTTCGTCCTGGTGTTCCTGCTCGGCACCGCCGCGCTGCTGGCGATCGGGCTGGTCATCGCCGCGCTCGCGCCGAGCGCCAAGTCCGCGCCCGGCATCGGGTCGATGGTGATGTTCCCGCTGATGTTCCTCGGCGGCGTCTGGGTGCCGCGCGAGGTCATGCCGGACGCGCTGCGCGTGATCAGCGACTTCTCCGTGGCCGGGCCGTTCGCCCAGGCGCTCAAGGACACCTGGGCGGGACAGCCGCCGCAGCTCCTGCACCTGGTCGTGGTGGCCGCGGGGCTGGCCGTCTTCGGCGGGCTGGCCGTGCGCTGGTTCCGATGGGAGTAGCCGCGCCCACCGCCGCGGGGGCGCGGAGGGAGGCGTCAGCGCCCGGCCCACACCGGGCGCGCTCCTGTGACGTTGGTCATCAGCGAGTACAGCGAGGACGAGGCCGTGATGAACAGGCGGTTGCGCTTGAGCCCGCCGAACACCAGGTTGGCCGTGAACTCGGGCAGCCTGAGCCTGCCGATCAGCGTCCCGTCCGGGTCGTAGCAGAGCACCGCCTTGCCGGCCGCGACCCACACGCGGCCGGTGTCGTCGAGCCGCATGCCGTCGTAGTTGTCCTGCTCCCCGCCCTCGGCGAAGACCTTCCCGCCGCCGAGCGTGCCGTCGTCGCCTGCCTCGAAGACCCGCAGGTGCCTGGCCCTCGTGTCGGCCACGTACAGCCGCCGCTCGTCGAGGGAGAAGGCCAGGCCGTTGGGCCGGACGAAGTCGTCGGCCACGATCCGCACCTCGCCCGTCACCGGGTCGGCCCGGTAGACGTGGCAACCGTCGATCTCCTGCTCGGCGGCCACGCCCTCGTAGTTGCTGAGGATCCCGTACGGCGGGTCGGTGAACCAGATGGAGCCGTCGGAGCGCACCACCACGTCGTTGGGGCTGTTGAGGCGCCTGCCCTGCCACCGGTCGGCGATCACGGTGATCGAGCCGTCGTGCTCGGTGCGGGTCACCCGGCGCTCGCCCTGCTCGCACGAGACGAGCCGGCCCTCGCGGTCGAGCGTGTTGCCGTTGACGTAGCCGGACGGCTGCCTGAACGGGCCCACCGCGCCGGTCATCTCGTCCCAGCGCAGCATGCGCTCGTTGGGGATGTCGCTCCAGACCAGGAAACGCCCGGCGGGGAAGTACACCGGGCCCTCCGCCCACCGGGTGCCGGTGTGCAGGATCTCGACCTTGTCGTCGCCGCCGATCGCGCCGAACCGCTCGTCCAGCACCTCGAACTCTGTGGGGATCGTGTCCGTCATACCGCACACCATACGGGGTTCAGTAGTGCGGCGGTATGACCGGATAGCATTCGGTTGTGGATGACATCGACAGGATGCTGGTCGGCTTGCTTCAGGAGGACGCGACGCGGTCGTACGCGGTGCTCGGCAAAGCCGTGGGGCTGTCCAGCGGGGCCGCGCACGAGCGGGTGCGCAAGCTGCGCGAGCGCGGCGTGATCAGGCGGACCACCGTCGAGGTGGATCAGGAGGCGCTCGGGCGGGCGGTGACGGCGTACGTGCTGGTGAACGGCGGGTCGTGGATGGGCGGCGCCGGACAGGCGCTGGCGGCCGTGCCCGAGGTCGAGGAGGCGCACGTCATCGCGGGCCCCGCCTCGCTGCTGCTGAAGGTCCGCACGACCGGCACCCGCGAGCTTCAGGACGTGCTGCGCCGCATCTTCCAGGTGGACGGCGTGACAGGGACGCAGACCGTCGTCGTCCTGGAGACGCTGTTCGAGCGAACCCTCAAGTAATCTCCAGGTATGACGAAGGTCGCCTGGAACACCAAGGAGCTGACGGTCGGCCAGCTCGCGGAGCGCAGCGGCGTGGCGGTCTCCGCCCTGCACTTCTACGAGGCCAAGGGCCTCATCAGCAGCCGCCGCACCGCCGGCAACCAGCGCCGCTACAGCCGCGACAGCCTGCGCAGGGTCGCCTTCATCCGGCTCGCGCAGCGCATCGGCATCCCGCTGAAGGTCATCAAGGACGCGCTGGCCGAGCTGCCCGACGAGCGCACGCCCACCCGCGACGACTGGGCCCGGCTGTCGGCCGCCTGGCGCGGGGAGCTGGACGACCGGATCGAGCAGCTCCAGCGGCTGCGTGACGATCTGACCGAGTGCATCGGGTGCGGCTGCCTGTCGCTGGACCGGTGCCCGGTCGCCAACCCGCACGACCGGCTGGGCGACGAGGGGCCGGGCGCGCGGCGCATCGACACCCGGCTCTGCCCGCCGCAGCAGGCCTGCTGCGTCCCTGCACCCTCTTAACGGGCGGGCTTGGCCGGGGGCGGGACGATCAAGGTGGGCCGGTGGGCGTGGTGCAGCACGTGGTTGGAGACGCTGCCCAGCAGCACCGACCGCACCCCGGCCAGCCCGCGCGAGCCCGTCACGATCACCGAGGCGTCGATCTCGTCGGCCACGTCCACGATCGTCTTCCAGATCGACTCGTTGTCGGCCACGGCCCGGTAGGACACGTCGCTCAGCCCGGCGGCCACCGCCAGCTCCGCGCCCTCCTGAGCGTGCTGCTCGGCCTGCGCCTTGGCCTCGCTCTCCGTGCCGGGGTCGATCGCGCCCGCGGCCAGCGGGTACTTCTTGAGCTGCACGAGCAGCGGCTCCCACACCGTGACGATCACCGTGGGCTCGGCCGTGAGGTGCTTGGCGGCGAACTCGATCGCGGTGCGCGCGTCGGCTGAGCCGTCGTAGGCGACGAGGATGGTCATGGCGTACTTCCCTTCGCTTCAGTCATTCGTTAGAGCACCGGGACGATCACCTGCCATTCCTCGGTCAACTGTCTGGTCGGTCACATGTGCGGGTGAGACGCGTGAGAAGATCTGGGGTGCTCCGAATAGCAAGGGCGGTACTCGCACGATTGCCGCAACCGCTGCACGCACTGGTCATGCGGCACCGTGAGCTGCTGAAGTTCGCGGTGGTGGGCGGAACGACGTTCCTGGTGGACAACGCGGTCTTCTACGGGCTGAAGCTGACCTTCCTGGAACCCAAGCCGGTGACCGCGAAGATCATCGCGGTGCTCGTGGCGACGATCGTGTCCTACGTGCTCAACCGCGAGTGGTCGTTCCGGGCCAGGGGCGGCCGCGAACGCCGTCACGAGGCCGCCCTGTTCTTCCTGGTCAGCGGCGTCGGCCTGGTGCTCAGCTCCGCGCCCCTGTGGATCTCCCGTTACGTGTTCGGCCTGGAGACCCCCGAGGTGGGCCTGGTGACCCAGGAGATCGCCGACTTCGTCAGCGCCCAGGTCATCGGCACGCTCGTCGCCATGGTCTTCCGCTACTGGGCGCTGCGCAAGTGGGTCTTCCCCGACGAGAAGCCCACGCCTGACAGCACCCGCCCGATCCCCGCCCCCGCGAGCCGCCGTTAGTGCTGGGCCATGTCGACGAATCGGCTGTAGTGACCCTGGAAGGCCACCGTCACGGTGGCGGTGGGGCCGTTACGGTGCTTGGCCACGATCAGGTCGGCCTCGCCCGCTCTGGGCGACTCCGGCTCGTACGCGTCCTCCCGGTGCAGCAGGATGACCATGTCCGCGTCCTGCTCGATCGAGCCCGACTCACGGAGGTCGCTGACCGCGGGCCGCTTGTCCGTACGCTGCTCGGGACCACGGTTGAGCTGCGAGATCGCGATGACCGGCACCTCCAGCTCCTTGGCCAGCAGCTTGATGGCACGGGAGATCTCGGAGACCTCGTTCTGGCGGCTCTCGGTCTTCTTCGGCGAGCTCATCAGCTGGAGGTAGTCGATGACCACGAACCGCAGGTCGTTGCGCTGCTTGAGCCGCCGGCACTTGGCCCTGATCTCCATCATCGACATGTTGGGCGAGTCGTCGATGAACAGCGGGGCCTCGGCGACCTCGCTCATCCGGCGGGCCAGGCGGGTCCAGTCGTCGTCGCCCATCATGCCGGAGCGCATGTGGTGCAGCGCCACGCGCGCCTCGGCGGACAGCAGACGCATGGTGATCTCGTTGCGGGACATCTCCAGGGAGAAGATGACCGTGGTCATGCCGTTCTTGATCGCGGCCGAACGGGCGAAGTCGAGCCCCAAGGTCGACTTGCCGATGGCGGGACGAGCCGCGACGACGATCATCTGGCCCGGGTGCAGGCCGTTGGTGAGCTGGTCGAGGTCGGCGAAGCCGGTGGGGACGCCGACCATCTGGCCGCCGCGGCTGCCGATGGCCTCCAGCTCGTCGAGGGCGCCCGGCATGATGTCGGCCAGCGGCGCGTAGTCTTCCGAGGTGCGGCGCTCGGTGACCTGGTAGATCTCGGCCTGGGCGCGGTCGACGAGCTCGTCGACCTCTTCGTTCTGGCCGCCGTAGCCGAAGGAGACGATGCGGGTGCCGGCCTCGATGAGGCGGCGCAGGATGGCCTGCTCGCGGACGATCTTGGCGTAGTAGCCGGCGTTGGCCGCCGTGGGGACGACGGCCGTCAGGGTGTGCAGGTAGGCCGCGCCGCCCACCCTGGCCATCTCGCCGCGCTTCTGCAGTTCGTCGAAGACGGTGACGGCGTCGGCGGGCTCGCCCCTGCCGTACAGGTCGGTGATGACGTCGTAGACCATCTGGTGGGCGGGCCGGTAGAAGTCGTCGGAGCGGAGGATCTCCACGACGTCGGCGATGGCGTCCTTGGACAGCAGCATGCCGCCGAGGACGGACTGCTCCGCCTCGATGTTGCTGGGCGGTGTGCGCTCGAAACCCGGGCCTCCGCCGGAGCCTCCGCCGGCCTCTTCGTCAATGCTCACCCGCGCCCCCTCGAACAACTTGCAGGCGGTCGCACCACCCCCACTTGTAGTCGACCGGTGTGACAGTTTCTCGGAGTAACGCGCCGTCGGCAACGTGACCTGTGGACAACCCTGTGGCCGACCTGTGGATGACCTGTGGATGAACGCCCTCAAGGTGTGAACGGCCTGTGGACGGAGCCTGGGGATAACTCTTGCGGATATCCACCGAAGCCACTCTGACCAGGGCGAACAGTGTCCACCGGCTGTGGAGGAAAGAAAGTTGGCCCGACACGCCGGGTAAGGCTCATAATGGACGAATGCCCATTACATCCAGAGATCGGGAGATTCTCCGGCTGGCCGTGCCCGCCTTCGGCGCGCTCGTGGCCGAGCCGCTCTTCCTGCTCGCCGACTACGCCATCGTGGGGCACGGCCTCGGCACCACGGCGGTCGGCGCTCTGGGTGTCGCGGGGACGGTTCTGACGACTCTGGTGAACCTGTGCGTGTTCCTCGCGTACGGGACGACGGCGTCCGTGGCGCGCCAGTCGGGGGCGGGCGATCACCTGCGGGCCATGCGCAGCGGCGTGGACGGCATCTGGCTGGCGCTGGCACTCGGCGTGGCCGTGATCGTGGCGTGCTGGCCGCTGGCTCCGGCGATCGTGGAGCTGTTCGGGGCGGTGGGGTCGCAGGCGGCGCAGGCCGTGACGTACCTGCGGATCAGCCTGATCGGCGCGCCCGCCATGCTGGTCGTGCTGGCGGGCACCGGCGTGCTGCGCGGGCTGCAGGACACGGTGACGCCGCTGGCGGTGGCCGTCGGCTCGTTCGCGCTGAACGCGGCGCTGAACGCCTGGTTCGTGCTGGGGCTGGGCTGGGGCATCGCCGGGTCGGCGTGGGGGACGGTGCTGGCGCAGACGCTCGGCGCGGCCGTCTACCTCGTGGTGGTGGCCCGCGCGGCGGCGCGGCTGGGGGCGCCGCTGACGCCGTCCGTGGCGGGGGTCAAGCAGGCGGGGACGGTGGGGTTCGCCCTGTTCATCCGGACGTTGTGCATGCGCGTCGTGATCCTGGCCGCCACCGTCATCGCCACCAGGATGGGCGAGGCGGAGCTGGCCGCGTACGCGCTGGCCACCCAGGTGTGGACGCTGCTGGCCCTGGCCCTGGACGCGATCGCCATCGCCGGGCAGGCCATCACCGGGCGCTCGCTCGGCGCCGGCGACGTCGAGGCCACCCAGGCCGCCACGAAGCGGATGGTGTGGTGGGGCGTCTGGTCGGGGGTCGTGCTCGGCCTGCTGGTGCTGGCGGCCAGGCCGCTGCTGCCCGGCCTGTTCGACGCCGATCCGCGGGTCGCCGGGCTGCTGCTGGACCTGCTGTGGCCGGTGGCGCTGCTCCAGCCGCTCTGCGGGGTGGTGTTCGTGCTGGACGGCGTGCTCATCGGCGCAGGCGACCAGCGTTACCTGGCCTGGGCCGGGGTGTGGACGACGCTCGCCTACCTGCCCGCCGCCCTGGTCGCCGCCGGGCTGGGCGTGGTGGCCCTGTGGTGCGCGCTGGGGGTGTGGATGCTGGCCCGCCTGCTCACCCTGGTCCGCCGCGCCAACGGAACCGCCTGGCTGGTAACCGGCACGTGATGGATTCGTGCTTGTTGTTGTCCAAGTAGTGAGACATTGTGGGCGAGTTCCCTGAGCGGGGTGTTCCTTGTCCACAATTCTGCGACGACTGCCGCCTTCGGAGGCGACCGGGCTGCGCACCGGCGCCCGGCACAGCCTGGCCGAGGTCTACCGGCCGGCCGACCTGGTCGTGCTCGGGCTCGGCGTGATGATCGGCGCGGGCATCTTCAGCATCGCCGGGGAGCAGGCCGCCACCACGGCCGGCCCAGGCGTGATCCTGTCGTTCATGATCGCGGGCATCGCGTGCCTGCTGGCCTGCCTGTGCTACGCCGAGCTGTCCTCCACGATGCCGACCTCCGGCAGCGCGTACACCTTCACCTACGTCATCTTCGGCGAGGTCTGGGCGTGGATCATCGGCTGGGCGCTGATCCTGGAGCTGCAGTTCGCCGCCGCGGTGGTGGCCAGGGCGTGGGCCGCGATCACGGTCGGCGCGATCGCCAACTTCGGCGTCCAGGTGCCCGCCGCCGGCCTGGTCCAGGACGTCCTCGTGTTCGTGATCCTGGTGCTGCTCACGGGCATCGTGGCGCTCGGCGCGCGGGTCGGGCTGCGCGCCCTGTGGGTCATGGTGTCGGCCAAGCTGCTGGCCATCGGCGCGGTCATCGTCGTCGGCCTGACCCACCTCGACGTGGCCAACTTCGGCGACTTCTACGTGCCGCCGAAGACCCTCGACACCGCTCCGGCGACCGTGCTGGAGATCTTCGTCGGCGAGAGCCAGGCGTTCGGCTGGTTCGGCGTCTTCTCGGCGGCCTCGGCGATCGCGTTCGCCTACATCGGGTTCGACATCGTGGCCACCTCGGCCGAGGAGACCGCGAACGCGCCCAGGGCCGTGCCGAAGGGCATGATCCGCAGCCTGGTGGTCGCCACCGTCCTCTACCTCGCCGTGGCGCTGGTCATGGTCGGCATGGTGTCGTACACGCAGATCTCCGTCGAGAAACCGCTGGCCAGCGCCTTCCGCGCGGTCGGCGTGGACTGGATGGTGCACGTCATCGACGCGGGCGCGGTGCTCGGGCTGACCACGGTGATCCTGGTGCTGATCGTGGGGCAGACGCGGGTGCTGTTCTCGATGGCCCGCGACGGGCTCATCCCCCGCCGCCTGGCCACGGTGAGCCGCCGCTACCACACTCCCACGCGGGTCACGCTGGTGATCGGGCTGGTGGCGATCGTGCTGGCCGAGTTCGTGCCGGTGCTGACGATGCAGCAGCTCGTGGTGATCGGGACGCTGTTCGCGTTCGCGTTCGTGGCCGCCGGGGTGATCGTGATGCGGCGGCGCATGCCGCACCTCGAACGCGGCTTCAGCGTGCCGCTCTCACCGCTGCTGCCCGCGCTGTCGCTGCTGGCCACCCTCTGGCTGATGGTGAACCTTCGGGTGCTCACCTGGGCCTGGTTCGCCCTGTGGATGGCCTTCGGCCTGCTCGTCTACCTCGTGTACGGCCGCCGCCACAGCCTCCTGGCCCGCCCGAGCGCCCCCTCCAGGCACCCCCACGGCCGCCACCGTCGCTAGAACCGCCCCGACTCCACCACGCTGCGCAGGAACTCCCTGGTGCGCGGATGCTCGGGCGCGGAGAAGAGCTGCTCGGGCGGCCCCTTCTCCAGGAGCACCCCGCCGTCGAGGAAGCACACCACGTCCGAGATGTCGCGGCAGAAGCCCATCTCGTGCGTCGTCAGGACCATCGTCATGCCCGACTCCTTGAGCTCCCTGATGATCCCCAGCACCTCCACCACCAGCTCGGGGTCGAGCGCCGAGGTCACCTCGTCGAGCAGCATCAGCCGGGGCTGCGTGGCCATCGCCCGGATGATCGCCACCCGCTGCTGCTGGCCGCCGGAGAGCTGGTCGGGGTAGGCCTTCGACTTGGCCGCCAGCCCGAACCTGGCCAGCAGCCCATGGGCCTGCTCCTCCGCCTCCGCCCTGGCCACGCCGTGCACCTGCCTGGGGGCCAGGGTGATGTTGTCCAGCACCGTCATGTGCGGGAACAGGTTGAACGCCTGGAAGACGATGCCGAGCCGCCTGCGCACCTGGTCGACGTTCACCCGGGGATCGGTGAGCTCCTCGCCGTCGAGGTGGATCGCGCCGTCGTCGACCGTCTCCAGCAGGTTGACGCAGCGCAGCAGCGTGGACTTGCCCGAGCCTGAGGCCCCGATGAGGCTCACCACCTCGTGCGGACGCACCTCCAGATCGATGCCGCGCAGCACGCTGTGGCCGTGGAAGTGCTTCCACACCCCTTCGATGGTCAGCACGTTCATGCGCCGCGCCTCCTGCGCGTCCGGTCCGCCAAGTGGTCGGTGAGCCTGGCCATCGGGATGGTGAGCAGGATGAACAGCAGCGCCGCCGCCAGGTAGGGCGTGTAGTTGAACGTGCTCGCCGCGTGGATCTGAGCCTGTCTCAACGCCTCCAGCGGCCCGATGGTGGCCACCAGCGCCGTGTCCTTCTGCAGCGAGACGAAGTCGTTGAGCAGCGGCGGCACGACCCTGCGGGTGGCCTGCGGCAGCACCACGAAACGCATGGTCTTGACATGGCCGAGCCCCAGCGAGCGCGCCGCCGCGACCTGGCTGGGGTGCACCGACTCGATGCCCGAGCGGAACACCTCGGCCACGTACGCGCCGTAGGAGAGCGTGAGGGCGATGATGCCCAGCGTCGCCAGGTCGGAGGGGATGCCCTGCAGCCTGAGCGCCGGCAGCCCGAACCCGATGAGGTAGATCACCAGGATCGTCGGCACGCCGCGGAAGACGTCCGTGTAGAGCGTCGCCAGGGCGCGGATCGGGAAGAAGGCGGGCGTCTTGATGCCTCTGGCCAGCGCCACCAGCAGGCCGACGACGAGGATCAGGACCTCCGCGATGAGGAAGATCTTGATGTTGAGCACGAAGCCGCTCAGCACGTCGGGCAGCGCCTTGACGAACTGCTCGCCGTTGAAGAACGTCTCCCGCACCCGCGGCCAGCCCGGCGAACCGGTCACTCCCCAGACGACCAGGACGATGAAGACCACCGTCGAGGCCGTCGCGATCGAGGCCGACCGGCGGGCGCGTGAGCGGCGGACCCGCTCACGCTCGCGCTGGCGCTCGGACTTGACCCACTCGCTCATCGCAGCTCGGGCGCGCCCGCCGCCGAGCCCAGCCACTGCTCCTCGATCCTGGTCAGCTCGCCCTTGGTCCTCAGCGCGTCCACGGCCTTGTCCACGCAGGGCTTGAGCGCGCTGCCCTTCTCCATCACCAGGCCGAACTCCTCCGGCGTGCCGCCCGTCGAGCTGAACTGGCCGACGATCTTGGACTTCTCCACCTGGGCGGCCGTCACGTAGAACGCCGTCGGCAGGTCCACGACCACCGCGTCCACCTGCTCGTTCTTCAGGGCGTTCACGACGTCGATCTGCTCGTTGTAGACGTTGGGGTCGTCGGCGGGCTTGATGACGTTCTTGACCGCGTCGAGCGAGGTCGTCCCGACCTGCACGCCGATCTTGGCGTCCTTCAGCTCCGCCAGGCTCTTGGCCCCGGCGTACTTGCTTCCCTCGACGGCGACGACGGCCTGCTTGACCGTGTAGTAGCCCTTGCTGAAGTCCACCGCCTTGGCCCGGTCAGGCGTGATCGAGACCTGGTTGACGTCGAAGTCGAACTGCTTCTCCCCCGGCGCGAACGCGGCATCGAACTTCACCGTGCTCCACTGCACCTCACTGCGGTCGAAGCCCAGCTCCCCCGCCACGGCGAACGCGACAGCACTCTCGAACCCCTGCCCGTTACTCGGGTCATCGTCCTTGAACCACGGCTCGTAGGCGGGCTTGTCGGTCCCGATGGTGAGCTTGCCAGGGTTGAGAAGCTGCAACTGCTCCTTCGCACAGGCGGTGGAGGTCGTAGGCGCGGCAGTAGTGGCCGTGTCATCCACAGGCGCACAACCGACAGCGGCCACGGCCAACGCGAGCAGCAGCAAAGGGCGAACGGCCATGGCCTGCCTCCAGGGGGAACGTGCTAAAGAACGAACGGCATTCTACGCCGCCCGAATAGGGAATCCCGCCCAAGGGTGCCCTTCACCACGGCAATCGGCCCACTTTGGGCTCGCGTAACGGCGGCCCGCCGGTGAAGGGTCAGAGGCCGTTTCCTGGAGGGCCCTCAGCCGGAGTACGGCGGGTGGTGAGCCACGGCTTGCCGTAAACAAAAGAAGGCCCCCCACAAAGGGAGGCCTTCCGTATGCGAGATCAGCCTGCGACGACCTCGACGTCAATACCTGCAGCCACCTCCGGGTGGAGGCGGACGCTGACGCGGTGGGAGCCGACGCTCTTGATCGGGTTGATGATCTCGATGCGGCGGCGGTCGAGGATCGGGCCGCCGGCGGCCTTGACGGCGTCGGCGATGTCGCCCGTCGTGATCGAGCCGAACAGCCGGCCCGACTCGCCCGCGCGGGTGGTCAGCCGGACGCGCAGCGCGCCGAGCTGGCCGGCGACCTCCTTGGCGGTGCCGAGGTCGCGGATCTCGCGGGCGTCGCGAGCCTTGCGGATGGTCTCGATCTGCTTCTCGGCGCCCCGCGTCCAGCGCATGGCGTAGCCGCGCGGGATGAGGTAGTTACGGCCGTAGCCGTCCTTGACCTCGACGACGTCGCCGGGGGTGCCGAGGCCGGAGACCTCGTTGGTGAGGATGAGCTTCATATCGACAGGCCTCCTTAGCGCGCGGTGCTCGTGTAAGGCAGCAGGGCCACCTCACGGGCGTTCTTGATCGCGGTCGCCACGTCACGCTGGTGCTGGGTGCAGTTGCCCGTCACCCGGCGCGCACGGATCTTGCCGCGGTCGGAGATGAACTTCCGCAGCAGCGCCGTGTCCTTGTAGTCGACGTAGGAGATCTTGTCGTGGCAGAACAGGCAAACCTTCTTCTTGGGCTTGCGCAGTGCCGGCTTTGCCATCGTGGTGCTCCTTTCAGAGCCCCGCCTTCAGGGCGGGAATGGACTCGGGCTTGTGGGACTGGATTTAGAAAGGCGGCTCGTCGCTGAAGTCGTTGCCACCGCCGCCGCCGAAGCCGCCGCCGCCCTGCTGGCCGCCGCCGCCTCCGCCGTAGCCGCCGCCACCGCCCTGGAAGCCGCCGCCCTGAGGCGGGGCGGGCGAGGCGGAGGCCCACGGGTCGTCGGCCGGGCCGCCACCGAAGCCGCCGCCACCGCCGCCACCCTGACGGGAGGTGCGGTTGACCTTGGCGGTGGCGTTACGCAGGGACGGGCCGACCTCGTCGACCTCGACCTCGTAGACCGTGCGCTTCTCGCCTTCCTTGGTCTCGTAAGACCGCTGCTTGAGCCGCCCCTGCACGATGACCCGCATGCCGCGCTGGAGGCTCTCGGCGGCGTTCTCCGCCGCCTGCCGCCAGACGTTGCAGGTCAGGAAGAGGCTCTCGCCGTCTTTCCACTCGTTGGTCTGTCGATCCATGAACCGCGGAGTGGACGCGATGCGGAATCGAGCCACCGCTTGCCCCGTCGGGGTGAAGCGCAGCTCCGGGTCGTCGACCAGGTTGCCGACGATGGTGATTACGGTGTCGCCTGCTGCCATGGCTAGCGCTCGCCTTCCTGCACGCCTTCGCTTGGATTACGGCTCAGAGTACGGGGCTCCTCCGACAAAAAGCCGGAGGTTAGTGCACGTCGGGACGCAGGACCTTGGTGCGCAGGATGCCCTCGTTGAGGTTCATCTGCCGGTCGAGCTCCTTGACCGTCGCGGGCTCCGCGGACAGGTCGATGACGGCGTAGATGCCTTCGGACTTCTTGTCGATGTCGTAGGCGAGACGGCGACGGCCCCAGACGTCGACCTTCTCCACGGTGCCGCCGTCGTTGCGGACCACGGTGAGGAACTGGTCGAGGGACGGCGCGACAGTGCGCTCATCGAGCGAAGGGTCCAGAATGACCATTACTTCGTAACGACGCATGCGGGACTCCTACCTCCTCTGGACTCTTGCGGTCACGACACTCTGCCGTGACAGGAGGACGCTGACGTCTTGGCCCGGGCGGCCCCTTTCGGCACCCGGGGCGATGGGGCACCCATCACAACGCAGCGTGCCCCAGGTTACCAGCCGCGGGTAGGTGGGAAGGCCTGTAGGAAACCAAGGGGGTGGTGGCTGTGCCACATGTGCTTCAGCCCTCCGAATCGGAGCGGTTCAGGCTCACGCTCAACCCGGATGGTCGTCCGCACCCGGTCGAGAACATCCTGGCCATCGTCACACTCGTGTGCGGTGTGGTCGCCTTCGTCGCCACGTTCTGGACCTCGGCGCACATGATCGCGTCCTGGGTCGGCACGCTGGGCTTCGGCGTCGGCCTCTACTCGCAGTACATCTCGGCCACGACGCCGCAGCGCACGCTCAACATCATCGGCCTCGTGGGCTCGTTCGTGGGCGCCGCGCTGGGCATCGCCCACGGCGGTTTCCTCCCCCATCCATGAGCAACGGCCCCGGCTCGACCGGGGCCGTCCTGTTCTATGCGCCTCACCCGATGTGCAGGTCTATGCCGAGCAGGACCAGGAACCACAGGAACACCGAGAGCAACGCCTCGGCGAGGTCCCTGAGCAACCCGGGCGTGATGTAGTCGTACACCCAGGCGACGTAGATGCCGATGATGACGTAAACGAGGACGATGAGCGCTCGTAAGCGCCAGCGGCTCATATGTTGTCTCCTCAGGAGTAGGGGGTGTCCCCGCGACTGCCCTGAGCTGCTTCCACCAAACGGATAAGCTCGGTGACATGGTGCTAATCGGAGCTCACGTCGATCAGGACGACCCCGCCGCCCACGCCGCGGAGGTGGGGGCCGAGGTGGTGCAGTTCTTCCTCGGCGACCCGCAGGGCTACGACAAGCCCGTGCTGCCGGCCAAGCCGGTCGAAGGGGTCGACGTCTACATCCACGCCCCCTACCTGGTCAACGTGGCGACGACCAACAACCGCATCAGGATCCCCAGCCGCAAGCTGCTGGAGCAGCACCTGAAGGCGGCGGCGAGCCTCGGCGCCAAGGGCCTGATCGTGCACGGCGGCCACGTCAACAAGAGCGACGACCCGCAGACCGGGTTCGACAACTGGCGCAAGGTGTTCGAGCGCATGGAGTGCCCGATCCCGGTGCTGATCGAGAACACCGCGGGCGGCGGCAACGCGATGGCGCGCAAGCTGGAGCGCATCGCCCGGCTGTGGGAGGCGCTCGACGGGTTCGACGTGGGCTTCTGCCTCGACACCTGCCACGCCCACGCCGGCGGCGAGGAGCTGATCGACCTGGTCGACCGGGTCAAGGCCATCACCGGCCGCATCGACCTGGTGCACTGCAACGACTCGCGCGACGACTTCGACTCCGGCGCCGACCGGCACGCCAACCTGGGCAAGGGCAAGATCGACCCCGAGCTGATCCTGGCGGTCTGCCGGGCGGCCGGCGCGCCGATCGTGGTGGAGACGCCCGGCGACGGCCAGGCGGACGACATCGCGTTCCTGAGGAAGAACCTCTAGCGATTACACACAGCCTGTGGATAACTTCCCTGGATTACCGAGACGGAAAAGTGGGTAAGGGTCAGCCCGCCCAGGCCCCGTTGAGGAACCGGAAGGCGTTGACCAGCATCAACGGCCCCGAGATCGTCGCGTAGAGCACGATCACCCACGTCCGTCTGGTCGCGAACCGCGCGACCACCACCCACAGCGGGAACCACAGCAGCAGCGAACGCGGGATCGACAGGTAGTACGCCGACGTCATCAGCGCCCCCGCCTGCGCGCCCGTGTAGACGGCCTCGCTCCACCGGCGCAGCACCAGCAGCCACACCAGCGCGGCCATGGCCACCACGACGCCGACGATCTCCATCCGGAAGGCCACCGCGAAGTCGCCCGAGCCCATGGCCGAGCGCCAGGTCGTCGCCCACGCCTCCCACGGCCAGGAGAAGTCGCGCCCCCACCCGGCCTCCTGCGCGTGCTTCCAGGCCAGCCAGTCGCCGGTCCTGCCGTACTGGTAGTACGAGTACGCCACCAGCGGCACGAACGGCACGGCCAGCCACCCGGCCCGCCGCGGCGGCTCCTTGCGCATCACGAACTCCACCACGAGCGCGACCGCGAGGAACAACCCCGTGATCCGCACGCAGGAAGCCCCCGCCGCCAGCAGCGCCGCCGACGGCCAGTTCCCCTGCCTGGCGGCCAGCCACGCCGGGATCGCGAAGGCCAGGAACAGCGACTCGCTGTAGCCCGCGGCCAGGAACACCGCCATCGGGAAGAGCAGCAGCGCCAGCACCGCCATCCACCCGGACGCGCCCTCCACCTCGGCCAGCCTGGCCAGCGCCAGCATCGCGACCGCCCCGGCGGCCAGCGAGACCAGCAGCCCGGCCGCCGCCCAGTCGGGCACCACGAGGTGCACCAGCCGCAGCGCCGCCGGCAGGCCGGGGAAGAAGGCGGGCAGCCCGTCGTCAGGCGGCTTGCCCGGCTCGCCGTCGTAGCCGTACTGGGCGATCGTGACGAACAGCGTGGCGTCCCACTTGCGCCACTTGTCGAGGTACCCGCCCGTCGCCGCGCCGAGCAGCGTGGCCAGGAGCAGCCCGGCCCGCGAGCCGAACCACAGCAGCAGCGCGTCCCTACCGGCCGAGCGAGTGATCATCTGAAGGCGGACTGGAGCGTGAACCGGTCAGGGGCGTCGTCGAACACGCCACCCGCCTGGTCGTCTATGTCGGCCTGCCGCACCACGTCCTTGTCGGGCCGCAGCACGTCACGCACGACGAACGCCATCATGATGGCAATCGTGATGATCCGGCCCCACACGGCGGTGAAGTACGTGTCGTCACCGATGCCCAGGTCGTCCCGGTTGAGCGGCGACTGGGCCACCAGGTACAGCCAGATCGCGACGAAGTACCAGACCTCCGCGAGCTGCCACAGCACCAGCGGCTTCCAGTTGGGCCTGGCCAGCACCGCGAACGGCACCAGCCACAACACGAACTGGGGCGACCACACCTTGTTCGTCATCATGAACGCGGCCAGCGCCAGGAAGCAGATCTGCGCCAGCCGGGGCCTGCGCGGCGCGGCCAGCGTCAGCACCGCGATGCCCACGCACATGACGGCCAGCGACACCATGCCGAGCGTGCTCACGTCGGCCTCGCCCAGCACGGGCCAGCCCTTGTTCTGGAAGAACAGCCACGGCGAGCCCCAGTCGACCCCGCGGTCCTGGGAGAAGACGTAGAACCTGCGCCAGCCCTCCCAGGCGAGGACCATGAACGGCACGTTCACCACGAGCCACGCGCCCAAGGCCGAGCCCATCGTGACGAGGAACGGCCGCCACCGCCCGGTGCGCCACGTCAGCAGGAACAGCGCGCCGACGAACATCAGCGGGTAGAACTTGGTCGCGATCGCCAGCCCCAGCAGCACCCCGGCCGCCACCTGGCGCTGCCGCTTCCAGGCCAGCAGCATGCCCATCGACAGCGCGCCGGCGACCAGGTCCCAGTTGATGTAGGCGGCCAGCACCACGGCCGGCGAGATGGCGTACCAGAGGGCGTCCCAGCGCCGCGTCGGGCCCGCCACCGCGGCCATCAGCAGCACGCCCGCCACCAGGCAGGCGCCGAGCAGGATCACCGTCAGGTCGTAGAAGCGCACCGCCTGGGCGACGTGGTCAGGCTCCAGCGCGCGGGCGATCCAGCTGAACAGCTGCATGACCTCGCCCAGCACCACCGGGTACTCGACCTGCTTGTCGAACGGCACGTCGGCGAAGTACGGGTTCTGGGTGGCCAGCGCCCTGTCGAAGTACAGGGGGTAGATGTCGCTGTAGCAGAAGTTGGTGTAGGTGGTGACCTGGTCGTTCCACCCGCCGGTGCGGCACGGGAGCCGCACCACGTACGCGAGGGTCGCCCCCAGGGCGGCGATCAGCCCCAGGGGCAGGTAGGGAACGGCCCGCGCCACGAAGGGGGCGCGGGCCTCGGTGCTCGTCACTGGTCCTCTGGCCTGGTGGCCTTCGGCTGCGCCCCGCTGGATCTGGGCTCGGGCGCGGAGCCCTGGCCGGCCAGGCCCACGTCGTTGGGGTCGCTGTTGCCGAAGTCGTCGTCGGCGCCGTCGTCCACGTTCACGTCGTCGTCCGGGACGGTGACGTCGTTGTCGTCGCAGCCGATGAGGCAGTCGTCGGAACCGTCGTCGAACGGGTTGTCCGAGCCGAACGGGTTCTCGTCCTCGGGCGTGGGCGTCGGGGTGGGCGTCGGGCTCGGCACGATGTTCTCGGGGACGCCGACCTCGGCCCGGTCCGGGAACTGCTCGACCGGCAGGTTCTCGTGGGCGAGCTGCATGAACTTCTGCCAGGCGATGGTGGGCGGTCCCGCGCCCTCGAAGCCGAGCGAGACCTCCTTGACGCTGGTGTAGGGGTTGTCGTTGTCGTACTTCTTGCTGCCCTTGCGGGTGATCGGGCAGTTGGAGTGCTGCGGCGGGACGACCTTGCCCGTCTTGGTCACGCACTGCTCGCGATAGAACCCGACGGCGGTGGAGACCTGCGGCGTGTAGCCGACGAACCAGGCCTCCTTCTCGTCGTTGTTCGTGCCGGTCTTGCCCGCGGCCGGCCTGGTGCCCAGGCCCTTGCCCGCCGCGGTGCCGCCCGCCTGCAGCACCGCCTGCATGGCGACCGTGGCGTCGGCGGCGACCCCCGGGTCGACGACCGTCTTGGCGACGGCCTGCTCCGGGTAGGCGACCTTGCCGTTCTGCTTGACCTCCTGGACGACGTGGTACTTGGTGTACTTGCCGCCGTTGGCGAAGATCGAGTAGCCCGCCGCCTGCTCGACCGGCGTCACCAGCGCGCTGCCGATCGCGAACTGGAAGTGGTGCTCGTCCACGTCCTGTTCCATGCGCTTCTGGTCGAAGCCGGCCGCCTCGACGAGGTTCTTGACGTCGTCGAGCCGGCCCGGCAGCGCGTACGCCATCGACACGTAGGCGGTGTTGACGGAGGCCGCGGTGGCCTTGACCACGTCAACGGACACGCCGACGTTGTGGCTGTTCTTGATGCCGCCCGCCTGCTGGCCCGGCAGTTCCTTCGGCACCGTCTGGTTGCCCGGCACGTAGCTCTTCAGCGAGTAGCCGGCCTGCAGCCAGGCCGCCAGCACGTACGGCTTGAACGCGGACGCGGCCTGCTTGGTGGACTGGAAGGGCTCGTTCCACGGGTCGGTGAGGAAGTTGTCGCCGCCGTAGAAGGCGAGCACGCGCCCGTTCTTCGGGTTCACCGCGGCCAGGCCGCCGTGGAACTCCGTGCTCATGCCGTAGGCCTGCATGGTGCTCTTGACCGCGGTCTGCGCGGCCTTCATGAGCTTCTTGTCGAAGGTCGAGACGATCTTGTAGCCGCCGGACTTGATCTCGTCGACGGTCAGGCCGCGGCCCTCGAGCTCGTTCAGCACCTCCTCGACCATGTAGCCGTTGAGGCCGCCCAGGTCGTCGTCGCCGGCGGAGGCGAGCGTCTTCGGGAACTTGGCGGTCTGCGGGAGGGTGCCGTACTTGTCGGGCCACAGCTCGGCCATGTTCTGGATGACCTGCTTGAAGCGCTGCTGGAGCGCCGGGGAGTTGTGGTCCCAGTTCGGCTGCTGGATGCGTGCGGCGAGGTAGGCGCCCTGCTCGGGGGTCAGCTTCGCGGCGGTGACCTTCTTGCCGGGGAAGTACGACTTCGCGGCGGCCTCGACGCCGTACGCGCGGCCGAAGTTGATGGTGTTGAGATAGGTCGAAAGGATGTCCTCCTTCGACATGGTCTCGTCGAGCTTGACCGCGACGAAGATCTCCTTGACCTTGCGCTGGATCGACACCTCCTGGCTGAGGCCGTCGTAGTAGCCGCGGGCCATCTGCTGGGTGATCGTCGAGGCGCCCTGGAGCTGCTGCCCCGTGGCGGTCATCCACACCGAGCGGGCCATGCCGGAGATGGAGATGCCGGAGTCTTCCCAGAACGTCTTGTTCTCGATGGCGACCGCGGCGTTCCTGACGTCCTCGTCCATCCTGGCGAAGGGGACGATCTCACGCTTGAATCCGAGCTGGGCGATGACGCTCTTGCCGTCGCGGTAGTAGATGGTGCTCTGCTGGGCCGTCGCCTCGCTCTGGGCGGAGGTCGGCACGGGCGTGTTGGCGTACGCGACCATGATCATGCCGAACAGGCCGGCCGCGAGCACCACGGCGCCCGCCACGACGATCTTCCAGCTCGGCACGAACCTGCGCCAGCCGCCGCGTCCGTCGCCGTCCTTCTTCGTCGGCGGGCCCGGAGGCTCGGGCGGCTGCCCGGAACCGCGCCTGCGCGAACGGCGCGGCGCGTCACTGATGATCGTCTCCTGGTTACCCAGCGTGCGCGTATCCTGGCTGCGCGGGCGCTGCGGCGGCTGCTGCCCGTACGGATCGTCCGGCCCAGGGCGCGGCTCGGGCCTGCGCGGCGCCGGCTGGTCGTACGGCTGCGCGGCCATCGCGCCCGTCTGCTCATAGGCCGCTTCAGGACGACGGGGCGGCTGGGCCGCACCCCAACCCGGCTCGCCGGTTTGAGGTGGAGAACTCTGGGGCACAGAACGGGATGAGCTGGATCGACGGCGCCTTCCAGGGCGGGCCGTCCCCTCATTCATGCTGTTACTCACACGTCCTCACAACGTCGTCGGAACATAAACGGCGGTCGGGCGTGAACTCTTCGCCGCCCTCGGTCTTCACGCTTGTCCGGCGAGATCCGGTGGTCCGTTCCCGAGGACGTACGAAACCGTCAGGTGATTCCAGGAACAACCTTGGCAGACCTCGACAACGTACACCCGGAACTCATCGTAATCATGAGCCATGGCGGCGAGTTCTGATGTGACCTTTGCCTGACCGGCATGCCTCCCGAGGGAATCCCCGTAGACATAGGTCACGTTGGTGACGTTCTCCTGTTCGCACACCGGGCAGGGGCGTTCGGTCGGCTCGCCGAAGTGGCGCGCCGCCCGGAGGAGGTAGGGCTGTGCGTCACAGACGTCGCGGCGCGAGGCGCGCCCCGAGCGCACGGAGCGGACCACCGCCCGCTTCGCGAGGCCGTAATCCACCACCCTTCTCTGTGACCACATGAGCGCCAGACTACGGCGTTTTACGGGTTCATCCCAACGCCTTGGCAGATTCATAGATTGCAGCCATATAGCGCACCGACGTATCTTGGAGATGTATCGGCTCGATACATCGACGCGAGAGGGGGCGGTTCCAGTGGCCAGCGGACAGGGCAGGGTTCTGGAGCTGGCCGTGCTCGGGTCGCTGCACGAGACGCCGCTACACGGCTACGAGCTGCGCAAACGGCTCAACGCCTTGCTGGGGATGTTCCGTGCGTTCTCCTACGGGTCGCTGTACCCCTGTCTGCGATCACTTCTGGCTCAGGGCCTGATCGTGGAGGAGCAGCCCGCTCCCACCGCGATCGTCGGCGGCAGGTCGAAGATCGTCTACAAGCTGACCGCCGAGGGCAAGGAACGCCTTCAGGACATGCTCACGCAGGCCGGTCCATCCGCATGGGAGGACGAGAGCTTCGGCGTGCACTTCGCCTTCTTCCGCCACACGGAGGCCGAAGTGCGGCTGCGCATTCTCGAAGGCCGCCGTAGCCGGCTCGAGGAGCGCCTCGACGCGGTGCGTACTGCGCTGGCGCGCACCAGGGAGCGTCTCGACAGTTACACGCTCGAGCTGCAACGTCACGGGCTCGAGTCCGTCGAACGCGAGGTGCGCTGGTTGAACGAGCTGATCGCAACGGAGCGTCGGGCCTCGTCCTCGTCAGAGGACAGGCCCGAGAGAGATACCACGTCAACTGATGAGTAAGGGAGCGAGTGCGATGGGTTCGGTTCGCGTGGCCATTGTCGGTGTCGGCAACTGCGCGTCGTCGCTGGTCCAGGGCGTTCACTACTACAAGGACGCCGACCCGGACACACGGGTCCCGGGCCTCATGCACGTGAAGTTCGGCGACTACCACGTCGGTGACGTGGAGTTCGTCGCCGCCTTCGACGTGGACGCCAAGAAGGTCGGCCGCGACCTTTCTGAGGCCATCGTCGCCAGCGAGAACAACACGATCAAGATCTGCGACGTCCCGCCCACGGGCGTGACGGTGCAGCGCGGCCACACCTTCGACGGACTTGGCGAGTTCTACAGCGAGATCATCGAGGAGTCCGACGAGGCCCCGGTCGATGTGGTCCAGGTGCTGCGTGACAACCAGGTCGACGTCCTCGTGTCGTACCTGCCTGTGGGGTCGGAGGAGGCCGACCGCTTCTACGCGCAGTGCGCGATCGACGCCAAGGTGGCGTTCGTCAACGCGCTGCCGGTCTTCATCGCCTCCGACCCCGAGTGGGCGGAGAAGTTCACCGAGGCCGGGGTGCCGATCGTCGGCGACGACATCAAGTCGCAGGTCGGCGCCACCATCACGCACCGGGTGATGGCCAAGCTGTTCGAGGACCGCGGGGTCGAGCTGCTGCGCACGTACCAGCTCAACTTCGGCGGCAACATGGACTTCATGAACATGCTGGAGCGCAAGCGGCTCCAGTCCAAGAAGATCTCCAAGACGCAGTCGGTCACCTCCCAGATCCCGCACGAGATGGGCAAGGCCGACGTGCACATCGGGCCGTCTGACCACGTGCCGTGGCTCGACGACCGCAAGTGGGCGTACGTGCGGCTGGAGGGGCGTTCGTTCGGTGACACTCCCCTGAACCTCGAGTACAAGCTGGAGGTGTGGGACTCGCCGAACTCGGCGGGCATCATCATCGACGCCGTTCGGGCGGCCAAGATCGCCCTTGACCGGGGGATCGCGGGGCCGATTCTGTCGGCTTCCTCGTACTTCATGAAGTCGCCGCCGGAGCAGTACTCGGACGATGAGGCTCGGGAGTACGTCGAGAAGTTCATCCGGGGTGAGGTCGAGCGCTGACCTGCTCCGCCCCGTGGCGCCGTGCCCCCGCTTTTGTGCGGGGGCACGGCGCTTTTCACACCCTTTACGGCGCTTCCGCGTGCTTGCGGCGCCTTCGCGTGCTTGCGACGCGTACGTGGGCTTGCGATGCCTTCGCACGGGCTTTGGGGTGCCCCACGCGCCTGCCACGCATCCGCGCGGGCGCGGCGCCGCCACGGGCGTGCGGCGCGTGCGCGGGTGGGCGGGCGGGGCTACGGGCGGGCGGCCGGGGGGAGGTCGGCCGGGGAGGCGGGCGGCCAGGTGAGCGGGTCGGAGCCCAGCTCGGCCAGCAGCGGCACCTGCTCCCTGCACCACGGCGAGATCGCCAGCAGCCCGTTCCCGGCCCCCTCGGCGAACTCCTTCCACGGCATCCACCGCGTCTGCGCCACCTCGTCGGGGTTGGGCGTGACGGAGGAGTCGACGGTGACCCGGTAGACCGGGCAGAGCTCGTGCTCGACGATGCCGTTGGCCATCTCGGCGCGGTAGGAGAAGGCGGGCAGCATCAGGTCGGCGTGCCCGGCCGTGAGGCCCAGCTCGTAGGAGAGCCGGCGCAGCACCGCCCGGTCGACGGGCTCGCCGGGAAGCGGGTGGCCGCAGCAGCTGTTGGTCCAGACGCTCGGCCAAGTGATCTTGTGATCGGCTCTCTTGGTGAGCAGCACGCGGCCTTCGCTGTCGAAGACGTAGCTGGAGAACGCCAGGTGAAGAGGGGTCTCCCGGCCGTGCACCGACGTCTTGGGCGCGGTGCCGAGCGCATGGCCGGACGGGTCAACCAGCACAACGTGTTCCTCAGTGGTCACGCTATGAAGCGTACGAGATCACCCGCACCGGTTGGAACCCCATGCGCACCCGCTGCACCAGCATCCTAGGACAGGGGACGCGGAGCTAGGCTGGCGGCGTGTCTTTCGTCGCCGATCTCCGCGTGGTCCTGCGGGGCCGGGACTTCAGAAGGCTGTTCAGCACCCGGCTGGTCTCCCAGTTCTCTGACGGGATCTTCCAGTTCGGGGTGACAGGGTTCGCCTTCTTCAGTCCAGAGAGCCAGACCACCGCCCTCGAAGTCGCCGCCGGGCTCGCCGTGCTGCTGCTGCCGTACAGCGTGCTCGGGCCCTTCGTGGGCGTCTTCATCGACCGGTGGTCGCGGCGGCAGATCCTCGTGGTGGCGCCGTTCATCCGCGGCATGCTGTTGCTGGTCGCCGCCGGGCTGGTGATCGCCGACGTGCCGGACGCGTGGTTCTACGGCGCGGCGCTGGCGGTGCTGGGGGTCAACCGGTTCTTCCTGGCGGCGCTCGGCGCCTCCCTGCCGCACGTGGTGCCGCCGGAGCGGCTGATCTCCGCCAACGCGGTGGTGCCCACCTCGGGCACGGTGGCCACGTTCATCGGCGCGGGCCTGGGCTTCCTGCTGCGGGAGATCTTCGGCGGCGCGGACGCGGGGGTGGCGCTGCTGCTGGTCACGTCCGGCGTGGTGTTCACGATGAGCGCGCTGGTGGCCCGGACGATGGACCGTCAGTTGCTCGGCCCGTGGCCCGACCCGAACCGGCCGCAGGCGCGCCAGGCGCTGCGCAACGTGGTCACCGGCCTGGCCGACGGCGCCAAGCACCTGGTGCGGCGCCGGGTGGCCGCCGCAACGATGGGCGCGATGGCCACGCACCGGTTCCTGTTCGGCATGTGCACCGCGCTCGGCATCATCCTCTACCGCTACTACTTCACCGACGGCGACGCCGACGCGGCGCTGCGCGGCATCGGCCTGGTGGTGGTGGCCGCCGGCGTCGGCACCGCGCTGGCGGTGGTGATCACCCCGTACGCGACCGAGCGGTTCGGGATCGAGCGCTGGGTGCAGATCGCGCTGGTCGCGGCCGGGGTGCTGACGGCGGCGCTGGTGCTGCCGTTCCAGGAGTGGGGGCTGCCGCTGGCCGGGTTCGTGCTGGGGCTGGCCGGGCAGAGCGTCAAGATCTGCGCCGACACGACCGTCCAGCGCGACGTGGAGGACATCTACCGGGGCCGCGCGTTCTCGATCTACGACATGCTCTTCAACGGCATGTACGTGCTCGCCGCGGCCCTCTCGGCGGCCATCCTGCCGCCGAACGGCAAGTCGTACGCGGTCGTGGTGATCATCTCGCTCGGCTACCCCGTGGCGGCGTTCGCCTACCGGATGATCACCACGCGGTCACGCGCCGACGTCGTTTGACCTGGCCCACTCCAGGAGCGCCGCCGTGGCGGCCTCCTTGCCGAGCACGCCCTTGTCGAGCCTGAGGTCGAGCAGGAACCTGTAGGCCTGCCCCACTATCGGCCCTGGCCCGACCCCGAGCACCTGCTGGATCTCGTTGCCGTCGAGCTCGGGCCGGATCTTGGCCAGCTCCTCCTCCTCGGCGAGCCTGGCGATGCGCTCCTCGAGGTGGTCGTAGGTGCGCGACAGGGCCGCCGCCTTGCGCTTGTTGCGGGTGGTGCAGTCGGCCCTGGTCAGCTTGTGCAGCCGGTCCAGCAGATGGCCGCCGTCACGCACGTAACGCCGCACCGCGCTGTCGGTCCACTCCCCCGTGCCGTAGCCGTGGAAGCGCAGGTGCAGCTCGACCAGCCGGGAGACGTCGGCCACCACGTCCTTGGGGAACTTCAGCTCGGTCATGCGCTTCTTGGTCATCTGCGCGCCGACCACCTCGTGGTGGTGGAAGGAGACCCGCCCGCCCGCCTCGTGGCGGCGCGTCTTCGGCTTGCCGATGTCGTGCAGGATCGCCGCCCAGCGCAGGATGCGGTCGGGCTTGCCGTCCTCCTCCTGCGCGATGGCCTGGTCGAGGACGGTGAGCGAGTGCTCGTACACGTCCTTGTGCCGGTGGTGCTCGTCGATCTCCAGGCGCAGCTTGGGCAGCTCGGGCAGCACGTGGGCGGCCAGGCCCGTGTCGACCAGCAGGCGCAGGCCCTCGCGCGGGTTGGCGCCACAGATCAGCTTGTCGAGCTCGTCGCGGATGCGCTCGGCGGAGACGATCTCGATGCGCTCGGCCATCGCGGTCATCGCCGCCACGGCCTGCGGGTCCACGGCGAAGCCGAGCTGCGAGGCGAACCTGGCCGCGCGCAGCATGCGCAGCGGGTCGTCGCCGAAGGACTGCTCGGGCGTGCCCGGCGTGCGCAGCAGCCGGCCGCGCAGGTCTTCCAGGCCGCCGTACGGGTCGACGAACTCGTGGCCCGGCAGGCGCACCGCCATCGCGTTGACCGCGAAGTCGCGCCGCTCCAGGTCGGCGTCGAGCGTCTCGCCGTACATCACCTCGGGCTTGCGGGACTTGGGGTCGTACGACTCGCTCCGGTACGTGGTGATCTCGATCAGCCAGCTCCCCTTGCGCAGGCCCACCGTGCCGAAGTCGATGCCGATCGTCCATACGGAGTCGGCCCAGTCCCTGACGATCTCCAGCACCCGCTCGGGGCGCGCGTCGGTGGTCAGGTCGAGGTCGTTGCCGATGCGGCCGAGCAGGAGGTCACGCACGGGACCGCCGACGAGGGCCAGCTCGTGGCCCTTGTCGGCGAACAGGCGGCCGAGCTCGTCGGCCACCGGTGCGATCTTGCGGAACAGGTCGGTCATGGCCCGCTGCTGGCTTTCGGTCAAGGTTGAGTCGGACAAACTGAGTCGGCCTTCTGCTTCCGGAACATATCCCCCGAGCCACACCAGGTCCGGGTTACCGTCGGTCAAGGGACCGTCGGGGGCCATGGACACAGGCAAGGAGGACTATATGAAGGACGCCCTCGCGATCCACCGCTGGCTCCTCGCACACCAGGTCCATCATGAGATCGTACGCCTTCCGCGTCCCATGACATGCGCGGAAGAGCTGCCGGAGACGGTCTCCGCCGCCCCTGAGCGGTGCCTGACGGTCACAGTGCTCGAAGTCACGACCTGGGTCGGCCGCGAGGTCGTCATCGGGGTCACCTCCCCCGTCTCCTCGCCTCCCCGGCCCGGAGCCGTCGGCGGATTGCTCGGCGCGCGCCAGGTACGCCCCGCGCCCGCCCACGTGGTCAACGCCACCACCGACTACGCCTGCGGGCTGGTGTGCCCGCTGCTGCTGCCCGAGTCGCTGCCGATGTTCATCGACGACCGGCTGCTGGCCGACACCGGGCCGCTCTACACCGCCACCGGCGAGCGTCACACAGCGCTGTGCCTGCGTGCTCTCGACCTGCTGGCCGTCCTGCCAGGCAAGATGGTCGACCTGCGCGGCTCGCGCCCGCGAGGATCGCGCGTGGCGGTCGCGCGACGGCACTGAGCCCGTACCATTGCGGGCGTGCGTCGTCGTCGTAGTCCAGGTCGGGCATCCGCGTGATCCGTAAGGCCACGCTGCTCGCCGCGCTGTCCGCCGCGTTGCTCGCCCCCCTGGTGGCGGTGACGCCAGGGTCTGCTGCCGCGAAACCGGCGCTGACCACCGTGCAGAGGCAGGGCTACACGGTGACGATCTCGTCGATCACGCCAGAGGCCCCCAGAAACCTGACCGATGAGATCAAGATCACCGGTACGGTGCGCAACGACACGGGGGCGCCCGTGACCGGGCTGCAGGTGCGCCTGCGCTACAGCAACCAGAGGCTCACCGACCGCGCCGCCATGGCCGCCTACCAGAACGACCAGAGCACCCAGACGCTCCCGGAGAACGTCTCCACCCGCAACTCCTACATGGACCTGGAGCCGCTCGCCGCGGGCGGCACGGCGCAGTGGACGATCACCGCGACCCCCGTGCAGCTCGGGCTGAGCCAGTTCGGCGTCTATCCGATCGCCGTGGACGTCGCCCAGTACTCCGTCCCGCAGGCCGCGCAGCGCACGTTCCTGACGTACGCGCCGGCCACGCCGCAGAAGCTGCCGCGCAACAAGATCGCCATCGCCCTGCCCGTCATCGACCAGCCGCACCGCGCGACCGACGACGCCGCGTTCGTGGACGACAAGCTGAGCCAGTCGCTGGCCGGCCGGGGCCGCCTGGCCGACCTGGCCCGCATCGCGCAGTCGGCGCCGTCCACCGTCACCTGGGTGTTCGACCCGGCGCTGCTCGACGACGTCAACCGGATGTCCAAGGGCTACAGCGTCAAGACCAAGGACGGCGAGGAGAAGAAGCCCGCCAGCGCCGAGGCCGCCCAGTGGCTGACGACCATGCGCAGCGCGCTGGCCGCCTCCCCCGTGGTCGCGACCCCGTACGCCGACCCCGACGTGGCGGCGCTGGCCCACCAGGGGCTCGACACGCAGACCCAGCGGGCGGTCGAGCTGGGCGGGCAGACGGCCAGGACACTGCTCAACCGCAACGCCAAGACCAACCTCGCCTGGCCCGCCGACGGCGTGCTCGACCCCGACGCACTCGACCTGCTGTCGGTCAGCGACGTCGACACCGTCCTGCTCAACGCCACCAACCTGCCGCCGCAGCAGGCCCTCCTCACCACGCCCGACGCCGCGGCGACCCTCGACTCGGTCAACGGCCCCGTCACCGCGCTGGTCGCCGACGCCGAGCTGAGCCGCCTGTTCGAGCCGGGCACCGGCACGTCCGTCGCGCTCAGCACGCAACGCTTCGTCGCCGAGACCGCGATGATCGCCTCCGAGCCGGGCCAGGTCACGCCGAGGTCGCTGGTCATCGCCCCCTCGCGGCGCTGGAACCCCAACCCCGCGCTCGTCACCGCCCTGGTCAAGGCGGCGGGCCGGCTGCCGTGGCTGCAGCCGGCCACGCTGGAGTCGCTCAAGCCGGCCAAGACCTCCACCCCGCGCGCCGGCCTGACCTACACCGACCAGGACCGCAAGGAGGAGCTGAGCCGCAAGTACCTCGACCCGGTCAAGGACATCTGGTCGAAGTCGCAGCTCACCTCGCTGATCATGCAGCAGAAGACGCAGTCCCGCTTCGACGCGGCGGTGCTGCGGCTGACCTCCTCCGCCTGGCGCAACAGCACGCGGGCGGGCCGCTCGGTGACCAACGAGGTCAAGAAGGCCGTGGACGGCAGGCTCGCCGAGATCAAGATCACCGGCGCCAGCCCCGACTCCCCGAAGACGCTCGCGGGCAGCAACGGCGTGGTGCCGATCAGCGTGAAGAACGAGCTCGGCGTGCCCATCGAGCTCTACATCGACATCAAGTCCGACAACCCCGAGCTGCTGACGGTGAACTTCGCGCAGCCCGAGCCGCTGACGATCGGCGGCGGGCAGAGCGGCACCGTGCAGGTCCAGATGAACGCCGCCCCCGACACCAGCGGCGACGCGACCGTGACCGTGCAGCTCAAGACCGCCGACGGGCAGCCGTACGGCAAGCCGCAGCGGCTGACGATCCGCACCACCGGCTACACGGGGATCGCCCTGGTGATCGTGGGCGCGGCGCTGACCGTGATGCTCGCCGCCGTGGTGACGCGGCTGCTGCGCCGCAGGTCCCAGCGCAAGCTCGCGCGTGCCGCCAAGAACCGGGAGAGTGAGACCGTATGAGCCGCATGCTGCGGGCCAGCGCCATCATGGCGGCGGGCACCATGGTGTCCAGGGTCACGGGCTTCGTGCGGACGATGGTCCTGGCCTACGCCATCGGCACCGCCGCGCTGGGCGACGCCTACAACGTGGCGTACGCGATCCCGTACGGCATCCTCGACCTGCTGCTCCTCGGCGTGCTCAGCAGCGTGATCGTGCCCATGGTGATCCGCGCCCAGCAGCACGACGAGGACGGCGGGCGGGCCTACGAGCAGCGGCTGCTGACCATCGCCACGGGCACGCTGGTCGTGGTCGCGGTGCTCGCCGTGCTGGCCGCGCCGCTGCTGATCGACCTCTACAGCGACTGGGCGCCGGGCAGCAGGCAGTACGAGGTGGCCGTCATGCTGGCCCGCTTCATCCTGCCGCAGCTCGCCTTCTTCGGCGTGGGCGCGGTGGCGGGCGCCATCCTCAACACCCGCGACCGCTACGGCGCCCCCATGTGGGCCCCGGTGCTCAACAACGTCGTCGTCATCGTGGTGTTCCTGCTCTACGCCGCGATCGGCACGGGCAGCGACATCAGCAAGGTCACCAACACCGACCTCGCGCTGCTGGGCCTGGGCACCACGGCCGGCATCGTGGCGCAGGCGGCGGTGCTCGTCGTGGCGCTGCGGCGGGTCGGGTTCTCCTTCGTGCCCCGTTTCGACCTGCGCAACGCCCGCCTGGGCGAGATGGGCAAGGCCGGCGTCTGGACGATCGGCTACGCGGTGGTCACCCAGCTCGGCTTCATGCTGACCGTCAACCTGGCCAGCTCGGCGGGCGACGCGGTGAAGGGGCACGGGGTCAGCCCGTACACGCTGGCGTTCCAGCTCTTCCAGCTCCCCTACGGCGTCATCGGCGTCTCGGTGATCACCGCGATGCTGCCGCGCATGAGCCGGGCCGTGAGCGAGGGGCGCTTCGAGGACGTGCGCGGCGAGTTCGGCTCGAACGTGCGGCTGATCTGCTCGCTGATGGTGCCCGTGTCGCTGCTGCTCATGGTGCTCGGGCCGGCGATCACCGTGCCGATCTACGGCCACGGCGCCAACAGCGTCGCCGACGCCGTCTACATCGGCAACGTGCTGCAGGTGTACGGGCTCGCGCTGGTGCCTTTCGCGATCTTCCAGCTCCTCCTGCGGGTCTTCTACAGCTTCGGCGACACCCGCACCCCCGTGTTCGTCGGGGCCGGGACGACGGCGGTCAACGCGGTGCTCATGGTGCTGCTGTACCTGGTGCTGCCGGCCGCGTACGCGGTGATGGGGCTGGCGCTGGCGTACGCGGTCGCGTACGGGCTGGGCGCGGTCCTGGCCTGGTGGCTGGCCAGCCGCCGGGTCGGCGGCCTGGGCGGCTGGGCCGTCGGCATGTCGATGACCCGGATGTACCTCGCCGCCCTGCCCACGGCCGTGCTGGCGCTGGCCGCGGTGTGGCTCGTGACGACCGTCTTCGGCGGGCTCGATTTTCTCAATTCGGTCATAGTGCTCGCCATCGGCGGCGGACTGGGTATGGTGCTCTATCTCGGCGTGGCCCACAGAATGCGCATCCCGGAGGTCAATTCGATCGTTGGGATGGTCGCGAGGCGGGTAGGTCGGTAAAGAACGCGGGCGGAATCTACTCGGCACTACCATGGAGCCCGACACGCGCGAATGGAAGCAGGAGGGGCGTGGGCGGATCCACCCGGCATAGCGTGCCTTCGTGGGACACGGCCACGCAGGTGAGTCGAACCATGAGCACGCCCGATCGGCCAAGCGGAGTGAGCCAGTGAGCAGCACGTCGGCCGTCGAACCCGGCACCCGTCTCGCCGAGCGCTTCCGGCTGGAGGACCGCGTCAGCGAGTCCGACGGCGCCACGTTGTGGAAGGCGATCGACGAGATCCTTGCCCGCCCTGTGGCGGTGCACACCTTCGCACCCGACTTTCCCCGGGTCCACGAGGTCGTCACGGCCGCCCGCGCGGCCAGCCGGCTGACCGACCCGCGCCTGACCCAGGTGTTCGACGCCGCCGAGGACGACAAGAGCGCCTACGTCGTCAGCGAGTGGGTCACCGGCGAGACGCTGACCGACCTGCTGGCCAACGGGCCGCTGGAGCCCGAGCGGGCGGCCGGGCTGGTCGCCGAGGCCGCCGAGGCCCTCGCGCACGCCCACGAGGCGCAGCTCTACCACCTGTGCCTGCGCCCGTCCCACCTGATGTGGACGAACGGCAACACGGTCAAGGTGCTCGGCGTGGCCGTCGACGCGGCCATGTGGGGCCTGACCACCGACCAGCCGGCGCTCGACGACGCCGAAGGGCTCGGCCGGCTGCTGTACGCGGGCCTGACCGGCCACTGGCCGGGCGACGAGGAGGAGGGCGGCCTGCCCGCCGCCCCCATGACCGACGGCCACTTCTGCACGCCCCGCCAGGTGACCGCGGGCGTGCCCGGCTACCTCGACACGGTCACCGTGCGGGCCTGCCTGCCGGAGTCGCGCAGGGGCCAGGGCGCGCTGTCCAGCCCCGCAGAGGTGGCCGAGTCACTGGCCGACGTGGCCAGGCCGATGCCGATCCCGATCTCCTACCCCTCGACCCCGGCGGTCGCCTCGGCGTCCCACACCGAGGGCCTGGACATCGCTCACCGGCAGAAGGCCGCCCCCATGCCGCCGCTGCCGCCTGTCACGATGCCGCAGCGCCCGTCGGGCGGCGGCGGGGGCAGCACGGTCAACCGCGTGCTGATGACGCTGGTGGTGCTGCTCGTCATCGCCGCCGTCGGCGTCGGCGCCTGGACGATCGGCCGCAGCCTGGGCAGCCCGACCGCGTCCGGCCCGGCCTCCGCCGCCCCCACCTCGACCAAGTCGGCCACGGTCGCCGTCGACGCCGTCAAGCCGAAGAACGCCAAGGGCTTCGACCCGCTCGGCGACGGCGACGAAAAGAGCGACATCGCGAAGCTGGCCATCGACGGCAAGCCCGGCACGCTGTGGAAGACCGAGACCTACACCAGCGCCGACCTGGGCAGGCTCAAGGACGGCGTGGGCCTGCTGCTCGACATGGGCAAGTCCATGCAGATCAGTGACGTGGTGGCTACGCTGTCCGATGCGTCGGGCGCGACCGTCGAGCTGAAGGTGGGCGACTCCCCCGACCTCGACTCGCTGAAGACCGTGGCGACCGAGAAGAACGCCGCAGGTAAGACGACTCTCACCCCCGAAGAGGCGACAAGCGGTCAGTACGTTTTGATCTGGTTTACGCGTGTTCCGACGGATGCAGGCACTTTTCATGGCACCATCTATGAGGTAGTGGTGCACTCTCCCGGATCGGCATAATCAGGAATCTCTCTTGTGAACTCCCCACCCGAGACACCCTCAGCAGCGGAGCGGCCGGCGGTCACAGACGCCGAGCTGCTCACCGCGCATATCAACGGGGATCCACACGCCTTCAGTGAAATCGTCAAAAGGCACCGCGACCGCATGTGGGCGGTCGCACTGCGTACGCTCGGTGACCCCGACGAGGCCGCCGACGCCGTGCAGGACGCCTTCGTCTCCGCATATCGCAAGGCCGCCACGTTTCGCGGCGAGGCGGCCGTCACGACCTGGCTGCACCGGATCGTGGTGAATGCCTGCCTCGACCGGATGCGCCGCAAGTCCGTCCGGCCCGTCGCCGACGACGAGCTGATCGAGGCGGCCGAGCGCGAGACGCCGCTGCCCGACCAGACCGTCGAGCGCGAGGTCTCGATGGAGGTTTCGGCCGCGCTGAAGCTGCTGCCCGCCGACCAGCGGGCCGCACTGGTGCTGGTGGACATGATGGGCTATTCGGTCGAAGACGCAGCTCAGGTGCTTCAGGTGCCCAGCGGCACCGTGAAGAGCCGCTGTGCGCGAGGCCGCGCGAAACTTGCCCCAATTCTTTCGCATCTGCGGAACCGATCGGACCTCAATCGCGTCTCATCCGCGAAGGGAGCAGAACTTCGTGACGGGTGATACGCACTACGATCTGGAAATCCTCGCCGAGCTGGCAGAGGGTCTCCTGGACGCAGGCACGGCGCGCCAGGTCCGCGAGCATCTCGCGGTCTGCGACCCCTGTGGGGAGCTTCTGGCCGACCTGGCGGCGGTTCGCGAGGTGCTGGCCGCGACCCCCACACCGGCCATGCCGATGGGTGTCGCACTGCGCATCGACAAGGCCCTGGCAGCCGAGGCTGAGTCCCGGCGTGGCGGGGGTGTCGGCCTCGTGGAAACGCCTGACTGGGATGAGCTCATGCGGGACGCCCCGTGGGAGCGGCGTCCGGCCATGGCCTCCTCGGTGGTTTCCGGGGCCGACGGCGTCCGTGAGATTCCCGAGCCGGTACGTCTCGGCGTGGTCTCCGACGACGGCACCATCGTCCCCGCCGAGACCCGCACCATGCGGCGACGGCGCTGGGCGATGCCCGCGGTCGCCGCCGCGGCGGCGGCCGTCGTGGTCGGCACGGCCGTGGCCTCCACGGGCCTGCTGGCGAGCGGCGGTGACAGCGGCACGAGCGTCGCGCCACCGATCGCCCTGCCACCGGCGCAGCCTTCCCAGTCTTCTGAGCAGCCGAAGGGCCATTTGAAGGCCAGGGGCTACGCCGTGACCAACAGCGACCACAACTACAGCGACCCTGAGCTGAGGATGTCGCTGGAGAGCTTCCTGGCGCCGGCTCCGGCCGTGCTCGACACCTCCAACGGGGCCGACGCGGTCTCCAAGTGTGTCAGCGCGGTCTCCAAGCGGTCCAAGCTCGACGTGTTCGCCGTGGACCAGGGCCAGTACAACGGCCAGGAGGCGCTCGTCGTGGCCTCCTGGAAGCAGCGGGCCGCCAAGAAGGTCCGCATCGACGTCGTCGACCCGTTCAACTGCAAGAACCTGCGTAAGCCCGCACTGGGCCGCTGGTAACGGTCGTCCGTAAGTTAGCCCACGTCAGAGCCCGCTTCGGCGGGCTCTTTCGTTTCTCCCCGCGTTGCCGGGTAGGGCGGGGAATCAGGGCGGCCTAGGATTCGTTGACGCCGGTGCAATCAGCAGACGAGGAAGGCGTGACAGCGTTGAGCGACGTCCGTAACGTGATCATCATTGGTTCCGGCCCTGCCGGCTACACGGCGGCCGTCTACTCCGCGCGCGCCGAACTCAAGCCGCTCGTCTTCGAAGGCTCCGTGACCGCCGGCGGCGCGCTCATGAACACCACCGACGTGGAGAACTTCCCCGGGTTCCCCGACGGCATCATGGGCCCCGACCTCATGGACAACCTTCGCAAGCAGGCCGAACGGTTCGGCGCCGAGCTGGTGGCGGACGACGTCGTCGAGGTGGACCTGAACGCCAACCCCAAGGTGGTCAAGACCCACACCGACACCTACTACGCCAAGTCGGTCATCCTGGCGATGGGCTCCGGCTACCGCGAGCTCGGCCTGAAGAACGAGAAGCGGCTGTCCGGCCACGGTGTGTCCTGGTGTGCGACCTGTGACGGGTTCTTCTTCCGCAACAAGGACATCGTGGTCGTCGGCGGTGGCGACACCGCGATGGAGGAGGCCACGTTCCTGACCCGGTTCGGGCGCATGGTGACGGTGGTGCACCGCCGTGACGAGCTGCGCGCCAGCAAGATCATGCAGGACCGGGCGTTCGCCAACGACAAGATCCGCTTCGTCTGGGACTCCGAGGTCGTCGACGTGCTGGGCGAGACCAAGGTCGACGCGGTCAAGCTGCGCAACGTCAAGACCGGCGAGGAGTGCGAGCTGGCGACCGACGCGCTGTTCCTCGCGATCGGCCACGACCCCCGCACCGAGCTGGTCAAGGGCCAGATCGACCTCGACGAGGACGGCTACATCAAGGTGGCCTCCCCCTCCACGGCGACCAACATCGACGGCGTGTTCGCCGCCGGCGACGTCGTCGACCACACCTACCGCCAGGCCATCACCGCGGCGGGCACCGGCTGTGCGGCCTCGCTCGACTCCGAGCGCTGGCTCGCCGACAACGAGAAGTAAGGGAGCGCAACCGTGAAGGCTGTCACCGACGCCACTTTCGAGTCCGAGGTCCTCAAGAGCGACAAGCCCGTGCTGGTCGACTTCTGGGCGGAGTGGTGCGGCCCGTGCCGTCAGGTCGCGCCCATCCTCCAGGAGATCGCCAACGAGCACGGCGACAAGCTGGAGATCGTCAAGCTGAACATCGACGAGAACCCTGAGGTGCCCCGTCAGTACGGTGTGCTCCAGATCCCGACGATGAACGTCTACAAGGGTGGAGAGGTCGTGAAGCAGATCATCGGCGCCAAGCCGAAGGCCATGCTGCTGCGCGAGCTCGAGGGCATCATCTAGGACGCCCAGCGAGAAACGCCCCGCGATCGTCACCGGTCGCGGGGCGTTTGTCTTGTGCTCGTATTCTGCGGGGCTGTGGTGGCGTCAGACGGGACGTAGCGCCCGTTCCGGGCTCATGGAGCCGAGGAGCCGTTCAAGGGCCACCTCGACGTCCTCACGCCACGAGACCGCGCTCTTGAGCTCCAGCCGCAACCGCGGAAATCTCAAATGCGGACGAACGGTCTTAAACCCCACAGAAAGCAAGTATTCCGCTGGAACGACGCAACTAGGCTCTTCCCACTTGAGGTCCCCGAAAGCTTCAATGGCTTTCACGCCGCGCCGCGTCAGGTCCTTGGCCACCCCTTGAATCAGCATCCGGCCCAGCCCGCCGCCCGAGAACTCGGGAATGATGTGCGCGGTCATCAGCAACACCGCGTCCGCGCTCACCGGCGAGGTCGGGAAGGCCACCGAACGCGGGGTGTAGAGCGGCGGGCTGTAGAGCACGAACCCGGCGGGCACGCCGTCGACGTAGGCGATCTTGCCGCAACTCCCCCACTCCAGCAGCGTGCCGGAGATCCAGGCTTCCTTCTCCAGGGTCGGATCGCCAGAATCCACCGCCCGCTCCCCGCTCATGGGGTCGAGCTCCCAGAACACGCACCTTCGGCAACGGCGCGGAAGATCTTCAAGATTGTCCAGGGTTATGTTGACCAGCCGGCGCGACAACTACGGCCCCTATCGTTGACCCGGAAAAGCGCGCGAAAACCGCGTCTACAGGTGGCATCGTAGCCCAGTGAAGATGCCGCCACCGGACACCACGACGGTCGAGCCCGGCGACGGGCGACATGTCCGTCTGGCGTAATCTGGTATTTCAGCCCGATATGACACCTAGGAGGTGGGCCGTGACAGAAGAGCTGGATCACGGTCAGACGCCCGCGACCCAAGGGTCGCGCATCGACGCTTACGTCGATCGGTACGCCGCGCGAGCTACCGGGATGGTCGCCTCCGAGATCCGAGCTCTTTTCGCCGTCGCGTCGAGGCCCGAGGTGGTCTCGCTCGCGGGCGGCATGCCGTACGTCACGGCTCTTCCCCTCGACATGGTCGGCGAGCTGGTCTCCGACCTCGTCACGCGGCGCGGCCCCGTCGCGCTGCAGTACGGCTCCGGCCAGGGCGACCCGCATCTGCGCGAGCAGATCTGCGAGGTCATGCGGCTGGAGGGGATTCACGCCGGGGCGAACGACGTGGTCGTCACCGTCGGTTCGCAGCAGGCCCTCGACCTGATCACCCGCATCTTCATCGATCCGGGCGACGTCGTGCTGGCCGAAGGCCCCTCCTACGTGGGGGCACTGGGTACGTTCGCCGCCTACCAGGCCAAAGTGGTCCATATCGCCATGGACGATCAGGGCATCGTGCCCGAATCGCTGGCCCAGACCATCTACGCCCTGGAGACCGCCGGCGCGCCCATCAAGTTCCTCTACACGATCCCGACCTTCCACAACCCGGGCGGCGTCACCCTGAACATCGCCCGCCGCCAGCAGGTGCTCGACATCTGCCAGCGGGCCGGGATCCTCATCATCGAGGACAACCCGTACGGGCTGCTCGGCTTCGACGGCGAGCCCATGCGCGCCCTGCGCGCCGACAACCCCGACGGCGTGGTCTACCTGGGCTCGTTCTCCAAGACGCTGGCCCCCGGCTTCCGCGTCGGCTGGGCGCTCGCGCCGCACGCCATCCGCGACAAGCTCGTGCTGGCCATGGAGTCGGCCGTGCTGTCGCACTCGTCGTTCACGCAGCTCGCGGTGGGCCAGTACCTCGCGACGCAGCCGTGGCACGAACAGATCAAATCCTTCAGGGAGCTCTACCGCGAACGCCGCGACGCGCTGCTCGACGCGCTCGAATCCCTGATGCCGCCCGAGGTCTCCTGGACCAGGCCCGGCGGCGGCTTCTTCGTCTGGGCCACCCTGCCCGAAGGTCTCGACTCCAAGGCGATCCTGCCGCGGGCCGTGGCCGAACGGGTCGCGTTCGTGCCCGGCACCGGGTTCTTCTCCGACGGCAGCGGGGCGCGGCACATGCGGCTGTCGTACTGCTTCCCCGAGCCCGACCGCATCCGGGAAGGGGTGCGGAGGCTCGCCGGGGTGATCGAGCAGGAGATCCAGCTCCGGGACACCTTCGGCACCGCCTCCGCCCGCGACCACCAGGGCGTCGACACGCCGGGGCCCGATCTGGCCTGATCCACCGGCAGGCCGGCGTCGCCCAGCGCGCGACGCCGGCCTGCCGCTTTCTTCGGCCTGTCGCTTCTTGAGGTACGTGCACCCCCTGCGCCCGCCAGATCCCTGAGGTACGTGCTCCCTGAGGTGGTACGTGCTCCCTTTCTGCCCCCTGCGCTTCCCCACGTCCCTGAGGCACTTGCACCCTGCGTCCCCAGGCTTCCGGATCCTCCCTTCCCGGAGAAGCCGGATCCTTCCCTTCCGGAGGAGCCGGATCCTTCCCTTCCCGGAGGAGATGGCATGGGATCGCCGGAGAAAGCACCTCCCGTACACCATTAGCCCCGGCCGCCGGTACGGTTGGACAGCCTGCCATCAGCGGCGTCAGCAGAGGAGATGTGATGAGCGATCTGGGCCACGTGCTCGTGCTGGCCGGAGGCCTCTCCTACGAGCGGGAGGTGTCTCTGCGCTCGGGTCGCAGAGTCAGCGAGGTGTTGCGCGCCACGGGCACCGACGTGGAGACCCGCGACACCGACGCCTCCCTCGTGCCCTACATCCTCGCCGACCCGCCGGACGCCGTCTTCGTCACCCTCCACGGCGGCGCGGGCGAGGACGGCGCCATCCGCTCCGTGCTGGAGCTCCTCAACGTGCCGTACGTCGGCGCCGACCCCGACGCCTGCCGCGTGGCCTTCGACAAGCCCACCGCCAAGGCCGTCGTCCGCTCCGTCGGCCTGCGCACCCCCGCCTCCGTCACCCTCCCCAAGGAGACCTTCCACGACCTGGGCGCCACCGTCGTCCTCGGCCGCATCGTCGAACGCCTCGGCCTGCCCCTCTTCGTCAAGCCCGCCCGCGGCGGCTCCGCCCTGGGCGCCTCCTTCGTCCCCACCGCCGAAGAGCTGCCCGCCGCGATGGTCGGCTGCTTCGCGTACGGCGACACCGCGCTGATCGAGCGGTACGTCGAGGGCGTCGAGGTGGCCGTCTCCGTCGTCGACCTCGGATCCGGCCCCATCGCCCTGCCCGCCGTCGAAATCGTCCCCGACGAAGGCGTCTACGACTACGCCGCCCGCTACACCGCCGGCCACACCGAGTTCTTCGCCCCCGCCCGCCTCTCCGCCGCCGCAGCCGCCGCCTGCGCCTCCACCGCCGTAACCGCCCACACCGCTCTGGGACTGCGCGACATCTCCCGAACGGACCTCATCGTGGACGGAGACGGGGTGCCGCACTTCCTTGAGGTCAACGTGGCACCGGGGATGACGGAGACCTCCCTGCTGCCTATGGCGGCTGAGGCGGCGGGCCAGGATCTCGGCGAACTCTGCCGAACGCTCCTCCAGAACGCGGCCTCCCGCTCCGCCGCTTCCTAGCGAGGGCGGCAGGTGTGTCGGCACCCTGGGGTGGCTGTTCGGTTGGTTAAGGCTCAGGGTGCGGCGGTCTACGGCCGCAGCACCGTACACACGTGAAGTCTCACCCTGAGCCCCCACTACTCCCCCGCACATGTGATGCCGTGTTCGCCTTACACGCGCTCACACCCGGCACGACGGACACACGCCCGCCATACTCCCCCGCCCCACGCCCACACCCGCCGGACAAGCGCATCACAGGCACCCGCCACACGACCTCGCGCCACGCACGCCCATGCATGCACGGCCTCAGGCACCCACGCCCATGCATGCGCGGCCTCAGGCACCCAAGCCGCATGCACCCGCCTACACCCAGCAGCAGGGGGGCGAGGAGTGGAGCGAGGGACGTGGGTGGGAGCGGAGTGCGCAAGGCGAGGCTTGGGCGAGATCGGGAGCGGCGGGGAGTGGGGCGATACGTCGGCGCGTCGGCGGGCCGCAGCGGGCCGGTGTGCGGTGAGTGTATGCGGTAGGGCGCGTTGCGTGCGCCTGGGGTGCGGCGCATGACGCGCGGCGTGGTGTGCGGGCGCATGACGCGCGGCGTGGTGTGCGGACGTGTGACGCTTGTGTGGGGGGTGGGTGTGGGTGCGGGTGTAACGCGGGCGTGTGGCGTGCGCGTGTAGCGCGGTCGTGGGGCGACGTTCCGTGTGTATGACGTGGGCGCGTGCGTGGGGCGCGAGACCGCGGCATGGCCTCCCGCCCACGTCCCCGCCCCACTACTCCTCTCACCCACTCCCCTCCCGTCCAACCGCCGCCGCTTCCTCCCCACCCACGCGGCGGCCAGCCGCGCGCCCCTCCCCTTCACCACCCACCGCCATGACGCCGTCACCCCACCCCTTGAGTCACCCACCCTTACGGCGCCCGCCCCTTGAGACACCCGCCCCTTGAGACACCCGCCCCTTGAGACACCCGCCCTTGCGGCGCCCACCCTTACGGCGCCCACCCCTGAGGCGCCCCACCGCTGAGGCCCTCACTCGGCGGCACCCCACCCTGGAGGCACCGAAGCTCCCACACCCATAAGTAGCCTTACAACGTGCCGATCGATCCGATGTACCCCAAGAGCTTCGCCAGCGACAACCACGCCGGCGTGCACCCCACCATCCTCGAAGCCATCTCCGCCGCGAACGTCGGCGACGCCCCCGCCTACGGCGACGACACCTGGACATCAACCTTCGAGGAGAAAATCAAGGAAACATTCGGCCCCACCGCCGAGGGCTTCGCGGTCCTCAACGGAGCAGGCGCCAACATGGTCGGCCTCGCCCTCATGCTGGGCCGCTACGACGCCATCATCTGTGCCGACAGCGCCCACATAGCCACCCACGAAGCCGGCGCATCGGAACGCCTGCTCGGCGTGAAGCTCATGACCGTCCCGACCGAGGACGGCAAACTACGCCCCGCCGACATCAAGTCGCGCCTGGACGGCCTCGGCAACCACCACGTGTCCCAGCCCGCCGTCGTCTCCATCACGCAGACCACAGAACTAGGCACCACCTACTCCCCCGCCGAGATCGCCGCCATCGCCGAAGTGACACACGAGGCAGGTCTCCGCCTCCACCTCGACGGCGCCCGGCTCGCCAACGCGGCCGCCTTCCTCAACTGCGACCTGAAGGCCGTCACCACGGACGCAGGGGTGGACGTGTTCGGCTTCGGCGGCACCAAGAACGGCGCCCTGGCGGCCGAGGCGGTCGTCGTCCTCGATCCATCACTGGCCCACGCCGTACCGTTCCTCCGCCGCCAGTCTCTGCAACTCGCCTCGAAGATGCGCTTCATCTCAGCGCAACTCTCTGCTCTCCTCACGAACGACCTCTGGCGCCAGAACGCCTCCCACGCCAACGCGATGGCCACCCGCCTGGCGACCGGCCTCGCGGATGTCCCAGGCGTCTCGCTCGCGCACCCGGTGCAATCCAACGCCGTCTTCGCCACTCTCCCGCCGACCGTCGCCGAGCCGCTCCGCCGCCGCTACCTCTTCCACTACTGGGACGAGGCCGCAGGCACGGTCCGCTGGATGACCGCCTTCGACACGACACCGGAACACGTGGACGACTTCCTCGACGACATCCACAAGGCCGCCGCGACGTAACAGCGAAGGCCGCCAACAATCCGCGCCTCTCCGGTTTCACGTGAAACACGCCCCCCGAAGAGCCACCGTCCACGCGACGCCCGCAGCAGCGTCGCCAACTCCCCCACCGCACAGTTTCACGTGAAACACCGCAGCGACCGATGGTGCGGCAGACAACCCTCCGGCACTCCCCCAGCCCCATGAAGTCCGCCATCAAGCAAGCCGCAGCGAACGTCGCTCAGACAGAGCGCACCGCCGCCCACTCCCCATGTTTCACGTGAAACAGCGCCTAGCATCACCGCGAAACCCCAGCCCGCTCTTCACGCCCATGTTTCACGTGAAACACCGCTCGCCCAGCGCCCCAGCCAACTAGCTGCTAGCCACCGAAAGACGCCGAACCAGCCGAGCTGGCCGAGCTGGCCGAGTCTGGTAAGACCGGCAGAGTCGGCAGGGCCAGCCGCCGATCAGTCAGTCCTCGCCATCCCGCATCGCACGCACCGCTTCAGGCGCCATGGTGCCGATGATGCGCTCAAGGTCATCGATCGTCGCGAACTCCACAACGATCCGCCCCTTCCTGCGCCCCAGATCCACCTTCACCTTGGTCTCGAAGTGATCCGAGAGCCGGTCGGCAAGGTGCGTAAGCCCAGGCGCAGTCGGCTTGGCCGTCTGACGCTCCCGCGGCGGCGACTTGGCCGCCTTGGCGCTCCCCATGGCCACGATCTCTTCCACGGCCCGCACCGAGAGAAGCTCCGCCACGATGCGCTTGGCAAGCGTTATCTGCTCTTCCGCGCTCTCAAGCCCCAGCAGGGCCCGCGCATGACCGGCACTGATGACCTGAGCGGCCACCTTCCGCTGCACTTCGGGCGGAAGATTCAGGAGACGCAACGTATTGGTGATGTGAGAACGGGAACGACCGACCTTCTTGGCAAGCTGATCGTGCGTCGCCTGGAAGTCATCAAGGAGTTGCTGGTACGCCGCCGCCTCTTCCAACGCGTTCAACTGCTCGCGCTGCAAGTTCTCGATGAGGGCGTCACGCAGAAGATCGGTGTCCTGGGTGTTCCTGACGATCGCCGGCACCGGATCGAGATCCGCCCGCTGGCACGCCCGCCAGCGCCGCTCCCCCATGATCAGCTCGTACTTGCCACCACCGACCGATCGCACCACGATCGGCTGCAGAAGACCGACCTCTTGGATGGACTCCGCCAGCTCCTTGAGCCGCTCCTCCTCGAAGATCTCACGCGGCTGCCGCGGGTTGGGGACGATCGCGGAGAGGGCGATCTCTTTGAAGTACGCCCCAGCGATCGGCTTCGGCCCCGTCTCCCCCGTTGACCCGTTGGACGCGGTCGGCGCCGCCGCCCCCGTACCGTCAACGATGGGACCGGTCGGGATGAGCGCCCCGAGCCCCTTGCCCAATCCCCGCCGCTGCTGACTCACTGCGTCTCCTCATCCACCCGGTAGATTCCGGTCTCCAGGGAAGGTTACCGTCGCCCGCCCCGCGGGGTGCCCCCTCGCCACACACCACCCGGTTGGATTTACACCGACACGGTCACAAACCTGCCCAACTCGTGACTGAGCTCCAAGATGCACCTGTCCCGCCCCGGCCACACGCCAACCACCCGTGCCATGTACACGCTCCAGGCGCACGTGCCGAGCACAAGCGTCGGGCGCGGCTGTACGCGAGGTTGGGGTGGGCAAGCCAAGCGGGGACGAGGTGAGCCAGGAGCGAAGAGAGCGAGGAGCGGGCGAACCCACGCCGGAGGCGAACCGGAGCCGCGACACAGTCCGGAGGCAGACCGGGAGTGTGGCAACGGAACGCCAAGGCGGACCTTGATACCAACCCACTAGCGCGGCAGGAGCGCGCCGGAGGCAGCCGCAGAGACGGACGAGAAGCGGATGGAAGGCGGAGGGGGGCGGAGAGGAGGCGGACCAAAGGCAGACCAGAGGCGGCCCTCAAGCGCAGCGGACGCGGGTGAGGAGCGCCGCAGAGCAAGCCAAGAGCGAGGCGGAGGCGGGCCAGCACGCCGGCGTACGCCAGGGCGGAGGCGGGCCAGCACGCTGGCATAGGCCAGGGCGGTGGCGATGCCGATGCGCCAGGGCAGCATGACCACCCGGCCTGGATGCCTTTCACAGGCCCGGCCGAGCATGCTGCTGATGAGCATGGCAGGACGGGAAGAGCTGTGCACGGCGTGCGCCTCGTGTGGCTGGCACGATACACAGGGCAAGGGTACGCGGCGAATGCCGGCTCGCGTTGCGTAAAGAGCCTCCCCTGTGCTTGGCCTTCTGATACACGATCACGTGGGCGGTGTCACGGCCGCCTTGCAGGGTGCGCAGTGGCGGTGCGCAGTGGTGGGCGAGCGGGAGGCGCGGATCGCTACGCGCGTTTGGCCGTGCGCGTTGGCATGCGTGCGGCGCCCGGTTGTGCGCGTGCGTCCGGACGTGCTCGGCGGTCCAGCCGCAGGGGTGGCATGCCGTGCTGGGCATGAAGGCTGCGGCACTGCGAAACACCGCACACCACGGGGCACCGCGCACCACGGGGCACCGCGTACCACAGGGCACCGCGCACCACGGGGCACCGCGCACCACGAAGGGTGAAGTACCGTGCCACCGGCGACCACCGCGAAGGGCTGCGCACCTACAAGCACCGCCTCGCGGACCGCGGTGGGTCACGCATGAGCGGACCTGCGTAAGACCTCGCGTGGGCACTCAAGGCGTTGTGGATACCGAAGGCATCGTGGGCGGTGTGGCGTTCGTGAGCGTGGGCGTGGGGCATGCAGGCGTGCGCGTACAGCACAAGAGCTGGACGCCGGAAGGGAGTAGATCACCGTCCAAGCCCGCGCACGCCACACACAACGCACTCCCCCGCAACGAAGCACCGCCCCGCACCAAAGCACCAACCCCGGTGGGGGCCGCTGCACTCGTCAGGGACCCTCACCGGCCCGGGGATCACATGGGGCCGAGGCCACGCATCCCCCACGAGGTCACCGGCAGCGATTCGGACGTCGCTCGCCCGAGGTGAGAACGGACCGACCCGGTTCCCTTCAACCCGTGCGTGGAAGAAGCGCGGTCAGGCGACGACGGCTCGGTGGGCGATTTCGCGGGCGGCGTCCATGTAGGCCATCGCGCCGCTGGATCCCGGGTCGTACGTCATCACCGACTGCCCGTAGCTGGGCGCCTCCGACAGGCGGACGCTACGCGGGATCACCGTGTTGAGCACCGTCTCACCGAAGTGGGCCCGTACTTCCTCCGCCACCTGCGACGCCAGCCGGGTACGGCCGTCGTACATCGTCAGCACGATGGTGGAGAGCTGCAGCGTCGGGTTCAGATGGGCCTTGATCAGGTCGACGTTCCGGAGCAGCTGCCCGAGCCCTTCCAGCGCGTAGTACTCGCACTGGATGGGGATCATGACCTCGTCGGCGGCGACCAGGGCGTTCACGGTCAGGAGGCCGAGGGATGGTGGGCAGTCGATCACGATGTAGTCGAAGTCCACGCCCTCGTAGGCGGCCAAGGCGCGGCGGAGGCGGGCTTCGCGGGCGACCAGGGAGACGAGCTCGATCTCCGCGCCCGCCAGGTCGATGGTGGCCGGGGCGCAGTAGAGGTTGGGCATCTCGGGCACCTGCTTGACGATGTCGGCCATCGGCAGGTCGTCGACCAGCACTTGGTACACGTCCGGCACGTCGCCGCGATGCTCAGTCGCCAAGGCGGTGGAGGCGTTGCCCTGGGGGTCGAGGTCGACCACGAGGACGCGCTGCCCGTGCATGGAGAGGGCGGCGGCAATGTTGACCGAGGTGGTCGTCTTGCCCACGCCGCCCTTCTGGTTGGCAACCGCGATCACTCTGGTTTTGGCTGGACGCGGCCAGGTGCCGTTACCCTCGCTCGTCGGCTCACCCGTCTGGGCGGCCGTCTGGGTGGCGGATGTTTCACGTGAAACCACTGAGCTGAGGGCCTCTCGTACCAGGGGCGAATCACCGGGGTTCAGGGGGGTCTGGGTCACGTTGGCCATCCTTTCAACCAGTGGTGTGCCGGTGCCGGGAGTTTGCTGTCGCGACACGCCCATTTCAGGCCAGCCAACCCCGTTGGGACTCTCGGACCGACGGCTGTCCGGCCAGCCCAGACCGCTTGACGCGACTGGCACAACCGTCACCTCCTTCGTCGCGGCCTAGCTCGCTCCGGCGCGCGACCCGCTACCACCCGAACCAATGTTGCAGGCGGCTCGACCTTACCGTGCCCGACGGTCACAAGCTCAGCCGTTCGGGCTCCGCTGGCCCGCAATTGGGCCTCCGCCTCGGCGAGTTCGTCGGCGGCCCGCTCCCCCTTCATGGCGATCAGCTCGCCGCCCTCGCGGAGCAGCGGCATCGCCCATTTCAGGAGGCGGTCGAGCGGCGCCACGGCGCGGGCACTGGCGACGTCGAAGACGTGCTTGCCGGCGAGTTCCTCCGCCCGGCCGCGCAACACCTCGACGTTGTCCAGCTTGAGCGCCTCAACGCATTCCTCCAGGAACACGGTACGACGAAGCAGCGGCTCCAACAGGGTAACCGTGATGTCCTGTCGCACGATGGCCAGGACCAGACCCGGCAGCCCCGCCCCCGAGCCGATGTCCACCAGGCTTACGTCCGGGGGCACGGCCTCGGCGACCACCGCGCAGTTGAGCAGGTGACGATCCCAGATGCGCGGCACCTCCCGCGGGCCCAGCAGCCCTCGGACGACGCCGGGACCGGCCAGCAGCCCGGCGAAGGCGTTGGCACGCTCCCAAGCTTCCCCGGTGAAGACGTCCCGCGCTATCTCCGGCGGCTCAGGAAGCTCATCGTCGCTCACTGGTCGGTGGCCCTTTCTGGGACCTGGCGGCCCTTGCTCGCTGTGTCGGTGTGGAAGGAGGTGTGGAGAGTGGGTGGTCGAGGCGTAGGTGTGGAGAGTAGGTGAAAGGTGTCGAGGGTGTCGGTATGAGGTTCGGTGTGGGTTCGGTGTGTCGTCGTCTCGTGTCGCGCCGGTGCGGGCTGCGGTGGGCGGTCTGCTTCGGTGGTGCGGCGGGCGGCTGCGGAGGCCGGTTTCGGTTTTGTGCTCCCCCAAGGCTACGGGAGGAGATCACAAAGGCAGACTAGCGGGCTGGGGTCAAGGAGGCCTGTGAGCGCGCCGTCGGCACGCCCTTGCCGACTTGCGAGCGCTAACACGGGGAGAGAGCGCGAGAGCGGGCGAACGTGAGTGCGGGGGTACAGGGAAACGCGGGCGCGGGTGCAGGGTACGGCCGGACGCGGACGCGAGCGCGGGTGCGGGGTGCAGGCAAATGCGAGTGCGGGCGCTGGCGGGCGCTGGCGTGCAGGTGAACGCGGGCGCTGGGGTACGGGCGGGTACGGGCTCTGGAGGGTGGCGAGTGCTGAGGGGTGCCGGGCGCACGCGGGCACTGCCAGCGTTGGGGTGCTGGGGTGCCGAGCGCACGCGGCGCTGAGGGTGCTGAAGGTGCCGGGCGCACGCGAGGGCGGGCTGTGAGGCGTACGGGCTGTGAGGCGTACGGGCTGTGAGGGGTGCGAGCACTGGAGGATGCGCATGCACCCCGCAGAAAGCACCCCGCAACGGAAAACGGCCGCCTGCCACGCGCAACAGCGGACAGACGGCCGATTCGGACGGCGGCGGGAATGTACCTCAGGCGAGGAGCACCAAAGGCCCCAGACGGGCACGAACCCACACATGCATGCCTCAGGCAGGCAGAACCACCACGTACCGCTGCGGCTCCTCCCCCTCGGACTCGCTCCGCAGCCCGGCGGCGGCCACCGCGTCGTGGACGATCTTGCGCTCGAACGGGGTCATCGGCTGCAGCGCCTTCGACTCGCCGCGTTCCTTGACCTGGATCGCGATCTCGGTCCCGAGCTTGGTCAGCTCCGCGCGGCGCCGCTCCCGGTAGCCGGCCACGTCGAGCATCAGCCGCGAACGCTCGCCGGTCTGCCGGTGCACGGCCAGCCGGGTCAGCTCCTGCAGCGCTTCGAGGACCTCGCCCGCGGGCCCCACCAGCTCCGTGCTCTTCAGCCCGACGACGGAGACCAGGGCGCGGTCGCCCTCGACGTCCATGTCGATGTCGCCGTCGATGTCGGCGATGTCGAGAAGGCCCTCGACGTAGTCGGCAGCGATCTCACCTTCCTGCTCCAGCGCGTTGAGATCAGGAGCCTTCTCCTGCTCGGCCTCGGTCATGGCCGGCCTCTCCTTCGTGTTCAAGACTTCTTGCTGCCGGTGCGCTTGCTGCGTGACTGCCTGCTCGGCTGCTGCCTAATGATCTTAGGCTCCGGAGGGGGCGGAGGGGCCTGTTCTTCCGGAGTGGTCTTCCGCAGTTTGGCGAGGAGCCCGGGCTTGGACTCGACGGGGATCACGTTGCCCTTGGCGTCGTACTGCGGCATCGGATGCCTGCTGTAGAACCAGTGCTGCTGACCGAGGGTCCACAGGTTGGTCGTGACCCAGTACATGATCAGACCGAGCGGGAAGTTCAGGCTGAAGAAGGCGAACAGCGGAGAGATGTACATCAGGATCTTCTGCTGCTGCGCCATGGGGTTGTCCGGCATCTGGGCCATGGAGCGGGTGACGCTCTGCCGGACGGTGAGGAAGGTGGTCAGCGAGCTGACCGCGACGAAGATGCCCAGGACGATCTTGGTCTGTACGTTGCCGGCGCCGAAGGCCGCGAGGTCGTCGGCGCTCATCCAGAAGTTGGCGGGCAGCGGCGCGCCGAAGATGTGCGCCTTGCGCGCGCTGTCGACGAGCTCCTGCGTCATGCCGTACTTGGCGTGCCCGTTCGCCATGTTCTGCAGCACCGTGAACATGGAGATGAAGATCGGGAACTGTGCGACGACAGGCAGGCAGCCACCGAGCGGGTTGGCGCCCGCGCCCTGGTAGAGCGCCATGACCTCCTGGTTCATGCGCTGCTTGTCGTTCTTGTAACGCTTGCGCAGCTCTTGAACCTTGGGGGCGAGTTCCTGCATCTTCCGCGACGAGCGCATCTGCTTCAGGAAGAGCGGGAAGATCAGGATCCGCATGAACACGGTAAGCGTGATGATCGTCAACGCCCAGGTCAGCCCGCTGTCCGGGTTGAGAACCGTGCTGAATGCAGTATGGATCCAGATGATGACTTGGGCTACGGCTTGGTACAGCCAGCTCAGCCAGGACAGCTCCACCGAGCTATCTCCCTTGCGTTTCGTGGGACCGGACCGGGCGTGGGGGCACCGGGTCTATACCTCCGGGATGGAATGGGTGGCACCGCCCGATGCGCCGGACAGTCAGCCATGTGCCGCGCAATGCCCCGTGCACGGCAATCGCTTCGAGTCCATAGGCACTGCACGACGGATAGAACCGGCAGCGTGGACCGAGCAGTGGGCTGATGAACGCCCGATAGAACCGAATGGGGATGATGAGCGCCCGGGCGGCGAGGCCCGGCACCACCCCTTGCGGTTGCTCCGTCATTTCTGTCCACCCGTCGAGGACTCGCGCCGCCTGAGCAAACGATCCAGCGCGAGATCGAGTTCGGCGGCCAGGTGCTCGAATCGCGCGGACGCGGCCGGTGGGTTGGCGCGTACCACAAGCAGGCTACCTCGCGGCAGCCGATCGAGACGGTCCCGCATCAGGTGTCGGAGCCGTCGTTTGACCTTGTTTCGGGTCACGGCGCCCCCGACGGCCTTGCTCACCACGAAACCCACCAGAGGTGGCTCTTCCCCAGAAATGGTGAAATGCACCACAAGGGTGGGGCGACCCGCGCGTTTGCCGCGCCTGACCGCCGCCTCGAACTCCTCCCCGCGTCGCATGCGGGATTGACGGGACAGCACCGTATACGTCTAACGCCCGCCGGCGAGCTTCGCCGGCGGGCTGTAGTCGCGCGAGACGATCAGGCCGACAGCTTCTCGCGGCCCTTGCGGCGACGAGAGGCGAGGATGGCGCGACCGGCCCGGGTGCGCATCCGCAGCCGGAAGCCGTGGGTCTTAGCGCGACGACGGTTGTTCGGCTGGAAAGTACGCTTGCTCACGGGTGGGCTCCAGGCTTGATGGTGCGCCACGGGGGGCGCTGTACACACATGGATGGCCTGCCAGATTACGAGGGCACGCGAAATAGCCGTCGCGTGACAAGCCGACCGTCGTACGTTACGGGCCAAGTACCGTCCAGGTCAAACCAGACCGGTTATCCACCAATCCACAGCCCACTTTTCCACCTGGGGCCCCACGTCCACAAGTTGTGCACTCTGGTGCCACTAGGCTGTGGACAACGCTTGAACACACCTGTGCACAAAGATACTGTCGGCCCTTTCGGCCCGCTCAAACCCTGTGGATAGCGTGTGGACCGCCTGTGGAGGACGGCCTCAAGCTCTGTCCCCACGTGTGGACGAAGGGGGCCGCCGACCGCCGCAGGCGACCCTGCCATGTGGATAACGATCGCGGGGGGCCGCGAGAGGGAGGAGGGGGAGCCGCACCATGAACGGTGTCGACCTCGGCACGGTATGGGAGAGGGCCCTGGGCAACTTCCTCAACGAGAACGTGCCCATCCAGCAGCGCACCTGGCTGTCGATGGTGCGTCCGATCGCCCTGGCCGACGACACGATCGTGCTCGGCGTCCCCAACGACTTCCTCAAGGACCTCATCGAGAGCAACAAACTGCGCCCGCTGGTGACGCACGCGCTCTCACAGGAGCTCGGCCGGACGATGCGAGTGGCCGTGATGATCGACACGGCGGCCCCGGAGAAGCCCGCCGGCGACGCTCATCAACAGCCTGTGACTCAAAGTTATCCCCAGGGTGTGGAGAGTCAGCTTCGTTACGCACAGCCCGTCCAACCGCAGTACAACCAGGTATCCGAGCCTCCGCAGTTCTATTCTCCACAGCCGGAGCAGCCCCAGATATCCACCGAATATCCACAGCCTGGCTTCGGTTATGAACAGGCGCAGCCGTACACACCGCCTGTGGAGAAGTCGCCCGAGCCGACGCCGAATCGGTGGGAGGCGAAGAGCAACAAGCCCAGCGAACCGGCCAGGCTTAATCAGAAGTACACATTTGAGACATTCGTCATCGGCGCCAGCAACCGGTTCGCGCATGCCGCCGCCGTGGCGGTGGCCGAATCCCCCGCGAAGGCGTACAACCCGCTCTTCATCTATGGAGACTCGGGGCTGGGGAAGACGCACTTGCTGCACGCGATCGGGCATTACGCCCAGAGCCTGTACGACGGAGCGCGGGTCAGATACGTGAGCTCCGAGGAGTTCACCAACGACTTCATCAACAGCATCCGCGACCACAAGGCCGACGGCTTCCGTGGCCGCTACCGGGCGATCGACATCCTGCTCGTGGACGACATCCAGTTCCTGGAGGGCAAGGAGCAGACGCAGGAGGAGTTCTTCCACACCTTCAACACGCTGCACAACGCCAACAAGCAGATCGTCATCTCCAGCGACCGGGCGCCCAAGCAGCTCATCACGCTGGAGGACCGGCTGCGCAACCGGTTCGAGTGGGGCCTGATCACCGACGTCCAGCCGCCCGAGCTGGAGACCCGGATCGCCATCCTCAGGAAGAAGGCCATCCAGGAGGGCCTGGCCGCGCCGCCCGAGGTGCTCGAGTACATCGCCAGCCGCATCTCCACCAACATCCGTGAGCTGGAGGGCGCGCTGATCAGGGTCACCGCGTTCGCCAGCCTCAACCGGCAGGGCGTGGACCTGCAGCTCGCCGAGGTGGTGCTCAAGGACCTGATCACCTCGGAGTCCGACACCGAGATCACCATCGCGGCCATCATGAGCGAGACCGCACAGTACTTCGGCATCAGCATCGACGACCTGTGCGGCACCTCACGCAGCCGCGCGCTCGTCAACGCCCGGCAGATCGCCATGTATCTGGCGCGCGAGCTGACCGAGCTGTCGCTGCCGAAGATCGGCCAGCAGTTCGGCGGACGCGACCACACCACGGTCATGCACGCGGAGCGGAAGATCCGGTCGCTCATCGCGGAGCGCAGGTCGATGTACAACCAGGTCAACGAGCTAACAATGCGGATCAAGCAGACACAGCGTGGATCTTGAGTTTGTACACAGCCTGTGGAAAACACTGTGGACCAGCGGAAACACAGAAATTCACCCGCCGTTCGCCCGATAATGCTGGGAAAAATCCGTCCACAACGGTTGGGGATAAAGGTGGGGACATCCTGTGGGGAACTTGGGGACTACCAGTGGACAACGTGTGGACAGACTGTGAACAACGGATCTGGGGCTCCAGAAGGGCCCCTTCTACCCGGTGGATAACCTGTGGAAACCCCGTGGATAACTGCCCTCTTTCCGTGGATGACGGGACCATGATCTGGGGACGGCCTGTGCACGAACTTTCTTCGTCCCCAGGCGGCGAAGTTCTCCCCAGGCGTCACCCACAGGACAAGTGGATAGCAAAACTGCCGCTGACCAGCCAAGACTCTGGTTGTCCACAGTTTCCACAGCCCCTAGTGTGATGACTTCCCTTCTCTAACTAAGAAACTCAAAGACCCATAGTTGGGCTTCTCCCGGAGCGCGAGGCCGGGAGGGTGGATCCTTGAGATCCTTGAATCAACGACGAACCCAGGAGGCTGATGACCGTGATGTTCCGAATCGAGCGAGACGTCCTCGCTGAGGCGGTGGCATGGACGGCACGCAGCCTCCCGGCCCGCCCGTCGGTGCCCGTCCTCGCGGGCATGCGCCTGGAGGTCACGGAGCAGCAGCAGCTCAAGCTCTCCGGCTTCGACTACGAGGTCTCCGCCGAGGTGACGCTCGAACTGCACACCGGTGAGCCCGGCGTCGTCCTGGTCTCCGGCAAGCTGCTCGCCGAGATCACCCGCGCGCTTCCCGCACAGCCTGTGGACTTCGTGGTGGAAGGCGCCAAGGCGGTCGTCACGTGCGGCAGCGCGCGATTCACCCTGCTGACCATGCCTGTGGAGGACTACCCGACCCTGCCGGCCATGCCCCCGGCCGCCGGGCGGGTCGGCAGCGACGTGTTCGCCTCCGCCGTCGGCCAGGTCGCCGTCGCCGCCGGTCGCGACGACACGCTGCCGATGCTCACGGGCGTGCGGATGGAGATCGAGGGCGACACGGTCACCCTCGCCGCAACCGACCGCTACCGGCTGGCCGTGCGCGAGCTGAAGTGGCAGCCGGGCCAGCCCGACTTCGCCGCCATCGCGATGATCCCCGGCAAGACGCTCGCCGACACGGCCAAGGCGCTCGGCACGACGGGCGCCGAGGTCGAGATCGCGCTCAGCTCCGCCGGCGGCACCGGCGAAGGCATGATCGGCTTCTCCAGCGCCGGGCGCCGGACGACGACGCGCCTGCTCGACCCCGAGTTCCCCAAGTACCGCTCGCTGCTGCCCACCGAGTTCTCCGCGCGCGCCGACCTGTCCACAGGCTCGTTCGTCGAGGCGGTCAAGCGCGTGGCCCTGGTCGCCGAGCGCAACACGCCGGTGCGGCTGGCGTTCAAGAGCGGCGAGGTCGTCCTGGAGGCCGGCAGCGGCGACGAGGCGCAGGCCGTCGAGGCGTTGCCCGTCGACTACGAGGGCGAGGAGATGAACATCGCCTTCAACCACCAGTTCCTGCTGGAAGGACTGGGCGCCATCGACTCCGACGTGGCGCGGCTGCAGATGACCACGTCCACGAAGCCCGCTATCCTCACCGGTGGCAAGCCTGTGGAGGACGGAGCCGTAACGGACTACCGGTACCTGATCATGCCCATCCGACTGTCAGGCTGAACCTGTCATCGGAGATGATGGAAGTCTGACAAGGGGGTTACATCATGCAGATCGGCATGGTCGGACTGGGCAAGATGGGCGGCAACATGGCCGAACGGCTGCGCCGCGGTGGTCATGAGGTCGTCGGTTACGACCGCGACCCGGCGATCAGCGACGTCGCCAGCCTGAAGGAACTGGCCGAACGCCTTCAGGCGCCGCGCGCCGTGTGGGTCATGGTGCCCGCCGGCAAACCCACCCAGACCACCGTCGACGATCTGGGCGAGCTGCTCAGCGAGGGCGACATCGTCATCGACGGCGGCAACTCCCACTACGTCGACGACCAGAAGCACGCCGCCGAGCTGGCGGAGAAGGGCATCGGCTTCGTCGACTGCGGCGTCAGCGGCGGCGTGTGGGGCCTGCAGAACGGCTACGCGCTCATGTGCGGCGGCGACAAGGCCGACGTCGAGCGGCTCATGCCCATCTTCGAGACGCTCAAGCCCGAGGGCGAGGACGGCTTCGTGCACGCGGGCGACGTCGGCGCCGGGCACTTCGCGAAGATGGTCCACAACGGCATCGAGTACGGCATGATGCAGGCCTTCGCCGAGGGCTGGGAGCTCCTCGAGGCCTCCGACGTCGTCAAGGACGTCAAGGGCTCCTTCAGCAGCTGGCGCACCGGCACCGTGATCCGCTCCTGGCTGCTCGACCTGCTGGTGCGGGCGCTCGACGACGACGAGCACCTCGACCAGCTCCGCGGTTACGCACAGGACTCCGGCGAGGGCCGGTGGACGGTGCAGGCGGCCGTGGACCACGCGGTCCCGCTGCCGGTCATCACGGCCGCGCTGTACGCCAGGTTCGCCTCGCGCCAGGACGACTCCCCCGCGATGAAGGTCGTGGCGGCGCTGCGCAACCAGTTCGGCGGCCACGCCACCACCTCGGCGGAGGGCAGCACCGGCAAGGGCGCCGACTCCCCCGGAGCCGACGTGACCCCGCCGCGCGAGGCCGAGCGCTGAGCCTGCCTCCGGGTCGTTCAGGGTTTTCCACAGAACGCATGCCGGTGACCCCGGTGACCCGTGAGGCGCACTAACCTCGTGGGGTGCATGTCGCCCACCTCTCGCTGACCGACTTCCGGTCCTACGCGTCCGTGGAGCTCGGCCTGGAGCCGGGCGTCACGGCGTTCGTGGGGCCCAACGGCCAGGGCAAGACCAACCTGGTCGAGGCCCTCGGCTACGTCGCGACGCACTCCAGCCACCGGGTGGCCAGCGACGCGCCGCTGGTGCGGCAGGGCGCCACCCGGGCGATCGTCCGCTGCGCCATCCACAGGGACGACCGGCGGGCGCTGATCGAGCTGGAGATCAACCCGGGCCGGGCCAACCGCGCCAGGCTCAACCGCTCGCCCGTCTCCCGCGCCCGCGACGCCGTCGGCCTGCTGCGCACGGTGCTGTTCGCCCCCGAGGACCTCGCGCTGTCCAAGGGCGACCCGTCCGAGCGCCGCCGCTTCCTCGACGACCTGCTGGTGGCGCGCACTCCCCGGTTCGCCGGGGTGCGCGCCGACTACGACCGGGTGCTGAAGCAGCGCGGAGCCCTGCTGCGTACGGCCGCGCAGGCCCGCAGAGGCAGCAGGAGCCCGCGGCGGCAGGAAAGCGACAGCGGGTTCGCCTCGGCCGGCGCGGGCGACGTGCTGAGCACCCTGGAGGTGTGGGACGCCCACCTCGCCCGGCACGGCGCGGAGCTGTTGCGGGGGCGGCTGGAGCTCATCGAGGAGCTGCGCCCGCTGGTGGCCGGATCGTACGCCGCGCTCGCCCCGTCGAGTGCTCCCGCGACGCTCGCCTACCGCAGCACGTTGTCCACAGGCGGGGATCCCGGCGAAGGGGTTCCGGAGGGTGAAGTCCCCGGTGAGCGGGGATCTTTCGATACACAGACGTTATCCACAGACTTGGGGAAAACCCTTGAAGAACGTCTGCGGGAGCGGCTAATAGAGGTCCGCTCGTCGGAGCTCGAACGAGGCGTCACGCTCGTCGGGCCGCACCGCGACGATCTCGTTCTCGGGCTGGGCGAGCTGCCTGCCCGTGGTTACGCCAGCCACGGCGAGTCGTGGTCGTTCGCGCTGGCGCTGCGACTGGCGGCCTACGACCTGCTGCGGGCCGACGGGGGCGATCCCGTGCTGATCCTCGACGACGTGTTCGCCGAGCTCGACAGCCAGCGGCGGCGGCGGCTGGCGGAGATGGTGGCGCCCGCCGAGCAGGTGCTGATCACGGCGGCCGTGCCTGATGACGTGCCGCAGGAGTTGGCGGGAGGCAGGTTCGACGTCGCGGAGGGGGGTGTGACGCGTGTCCGCTGATGACGGCTTCCCGCCCGGGAGTTATCCACAGGCTGGGGGTTCCGGTGGACGGCCGCGGGCCGGTTCGGCCGGTGGACGCGCGGCGGCGGCGGACGGTCGTCCACAGGCGGGGGCGACCGGTGCACAACCACCGGCGGCTGATGCGCGAACGCCAGTGACCGGTGCACAGACAAGCGCGACCGGTGCGCGAACACCGGCGACCGGGCAGGGCGGGCCGTCGGCGGCCAGGCCGGGCGGGCCCGCTGCGGCGGCGGCGGGCGGCGAGAACGCGACGGCCCGTGGCGTGGCCATGGCGCGGGAGAAGCTCGCCCAGGCCAAGGCCGACGCCGCCAAACGCGGCAACCTCCCCCGCCGCGAGCCCCGGCGGAAGGCCCGCGGCGCCCGCAGGGAGAACGGCGATCCACAGCTTTTCGGACGCGCGATCGCCGACCTCCTGGCCGATCGCGGCTGGGAGCGCCCGGCGAAGGTGGGCGCGGTGTTCGGCCGCTGGGTCGAGATCGTGGGCCCTGACCTGGCCGCTCACACCAAGCCCGAGTCGTTCGACGACGGCGAGGTGCTGATCTCGGCCGATTCGACGGCGTGGGCGACGCAGGTCCGGCTGCTCGCCCGCACCCTCGTACGCAGGCTGAACGAGGAGCTCGGCGACGGCACGGTGACAAAGGTCAAGGTCAGAGGCCCGCAGACGGCGCCGCGTCCATCAGGGGGTTTGCGGGTGACCGGAAGGCGGGGGCCCCGTGACACCCACGGCTAGGGGCGGCGTTCGCAGGGGCTGCGGTTGGGCGCTCGGGGCGATCAGACCGCCGCAGACGCGATAAGCCCCCTTTCCGGAGGGGGGATGCTTGCCCGGGGGCCAAACGAGCTAGAGGGCATCACAGGCGCGTTCATTGCCACCTTGGCCCTCCGGAAGCGGTAGAATGAAAAAGGATTCCGGACACGTCCGCTTGCGTGTCACCCCGGCAGCAAGCCGACTCCCCTGGGTGACCGCGCATCGGGGCACTCACGACGGTGACGGGCACGGCAGGGGCAGCTTCGCTAGATAGTCGCCTCCCCCGCCGCGTGTCCGCGGCAGGAGGATTTCGCAGTTGTCCTACGACGCTAGCTCAATCACCGTACTCGAAGGGCTTGAGGCGGTTCGCAAGCGCCCGGGTATGTATATCGGTTCGACAGGTGAGCGTGGCCTGCACCATCTCGTCCAGGAGATCGTCGACAACGCGGTGGACGAGGCGCTGGCCGGTTACGCCGACAGGATCGACGTCACGCTGCTCGCCGACAACGGCGTGCGCGTCGTCGACAACGGGCGCGGCATCCCCACCGGCATCCACCCGGTGGAGAAGCGCTCGGCCGTCGAGGTCGTGCTGACCACGCTGCACGCGGGCGGCAAGTTCGACAGCCAGTCCTACGCGGTCTCCGGCGGTCTGCACGGCGTCGGCTCGGCCGTCGTCAACGCGCTGTCCACCGCCATGGAGGTGGAGGTCAAGCAGAACGGCCACTACTGGCGGCAGCGCTACGAGATGTCCAAGCCCACGGCCCCCCTGGCCAAGGGCGAGGAGACCGACGAGACCGGCACCACGGTCACGTTCTGGGCCGACCCCGACGTCTTCGAGACCACCACGTGGAACTACGAGACGCTCTCGCGGCGCTTCCAGGAGATGGCCTTCCTCAACAAGGGCCTGACGATCACGCTGACCGACGAGCGTCCCGACCACATCAACGGCGAGGCGCACTCCGTCACCTACCACTACGAGGGCGGTCTGTCCGACTTCGTGCAGCACCTCAACGCCAAGAAGGAGCCGGCGCACGCGTCGATCATCTCCTTCGAGGAGGAGAGCGACGGGCTCGCGGTCGACATCGCGATGCAGTGGAACAACTCCTACTCGGAGTCCGTCTACAGCTTCGCCAACGTCATCAACACGGCCGAGGGCGGCACCCACGAGGAAGGCTTCCGCGCGGCGCTGACGTCCATCGTCAACCGCTACGCGCGCGAGCAGAAGTTCCTCAAGGAGGGCAAGGACGACAACCTCAGCGGCGAGGACGTCCGCGAGGGGCTGACCGCGATCATCTCGGTCAAGCTGTCGGACCCGCAGTTCGAGGGCCAGACCAAGACCAAGCTCGGCAACACCGAGGCGAAGTCGTTCGTGCAGAAGGCCTGCAACGACCACCTGCGCGACTGGTTCGAGCGCAACCCCGGCGAGGCCAAGGACATCATCAACAAGTCGCTGCAGGCCTCGCGCGCCCGCATCGCCGCGCGTCAGGCGCGCGACCTGACCAGGCGCAAGTCGCTGCTGGAGGCGGGCAGCGGGCTGCCGGGCAAGCTGGCCGACTGCCAGTGGAACGACCCGGAGAAGTGCGAGCTGTTCATCGTCGAGGGCGACTCGGCCGGTGGCTCGGCCAAGGGCGGCCGCGACTCGCGTTTCCAGGCTATCCTGCCCATCCGCGGCAAGATCCTGAACGTCGAGAAGGCGCGGATCGACAAGGTCCTGAAGAACAACGAGGTCCAGGCGCTGATCACGGCTCTGGGCACCGGCGTGCACGACGAGTTCGACATCGCCAAGCTGCGCTACCACAAGGTCATCCTGATGGCCGACGCCGACGTCGACGGCCAGCACATCAACACGCTGCTGCTGACGCTGCTGTTCAGATTCATGCGGCCGCTGATCGAAGCCGGTCACGTCTACCTGTCCTGCCCCCCGCTCTACAAGATCAAGTGGGACCGCAAGGGCGAGGACGCCTCCTACGCCTACTCCGACAGCGAGCGGGACGCGGTGATCGCCGCGGGCATCGCCGGCGGCAAGCCCGACCCGCGTCCGCGCGACAACGTACAGCGCTTCAAGGGTCTGGGCGAGATGAACGCCGGCCAGCTCTGGGAGACCACGATGAACCCGGCGACCCGGCTGCTCCGCCTGGTCACGCTCGACGACGCGGCGCAGGCCGACGACCTGTTCAGCGTGCTGATGGGGGAAGACGTGGAGGCGCGGCGCGACTTCATCATCCGTAACGCGCGCGACGTTCGCTTCCTCGACGTTTAAGAAGGACCAACACCTGTGACGGACGTGAACACCACTCCCCCGGCTGACCGCATCGAGCCTGTGGACATCCAGTCCGAGATGCAGCGCAGTTACATGGACTACGCGATGTCCGTCATCGTGTCCAGAGCGCTGCCGGACGTGCGCGACGGCCTCAAGCCGGTGCACCGGCGCGTGCTGTACGCGATGTACGACGGCGGGTACCGCCCCGACCGCGGCTACTTCAAGTGCGCCCGCGTCGTCGGCGACGTGATGGGCACCTACCACCCGCACGGCGACACCTCGATCTACGACGCGCTGGTCCGCCTGGCGCAGAACTGGTCGCTGCGCTACCCGCTGGTCGACGGCCAGGGCAACTTCGGCTCGCCGGGCAACGACCCGGCGGCGGCGATGCGCTACACCGAGTGCAAGCTCGCGCCCATCGCCATGGAGATGCTGCGCGACATCGACAAGGACACCGTCGACTTCCGCCCCAACTACGACGGCAAGTCGCAGGAGCCCGACGTCCTGCCGGCGCGCTTCCCGCAACTGCTGGTCAACGGCTCGGGCGGCATCGCCGTCGGCATGGCCACCAACATCCCGCCGCACAACCTGCGCGAGGTCGCGGCGGCGGTCAAGTGGGCGCTGGAGAACCCGGAGGCCGGCGACGAGGACCTGCTCGAAGCCTCCATCAGGCTGGTCAAGGGCCCCGACTTCCCCACCAAGGCGCTCATCGTGGGCCGCCGGGGCATCGAGGACGCCTACCGCACCGGCCGCGGCTCGATCACCATGCGCGCCGTGGTCGAGGTCGAGGAGGAGAAGGGCCGTCAGGCTCTGGTCGTCACCGAGCTGCCGTACCAGGTCAACCCCGACAACCTGGCGCTGAAGATCGCCGAGCTGGTGCGTGAGGGCAAGCTCACCGGCATCGCCGACGTACGGGACGAAAGCTCCTCGCGGGTGGGGCAGCGCCTGGTCATCGTGCTCAAGCGCGACGCGGTCGCCAAGGTCGTGCTGAACAACCTGTACAAGCACACCCAGCTCCAGGACACCTTCGGCGCCAACATGCTGGCGCTGGTCGACGGCGTGCCGCGCACGCTGCGGCTCGACCAGTTCATCCGGCACTACGTGGCCCACCAGATCGAGGTCATCGTCCGCCGGACGCGTTACCTGCTGCGCAAGGCCGAGGAGCGCGCCCACATCCTGCGCGGCCTGCTGAAGGCCCTGGAGCGGCTCGACGACGTCATCGCGCTGATCCGGGCCTCGGAGTCGGCCTCGCACGCCCAGCAGGGCCTCATGGGGCTGCTGGGGATCGACGAGGTGCAGGCGCAGGCCATCCTCGACATGCAGCTGCGCAAGCTGGCCGCCCTGGAGCGGCAGGCCATCCAGGACGAGTTCGACTCCCTGATGACGCAGATCGCCGAGTACAACTCGATCCTGGCCAGCGAGAGCCGGCAGCGCGAGATCATCAACGAGGAGCTCGCGGAGATCGTCAACCGCTACGGCGACGAGCGGCAGACCGAGATCATCGCCTACGACGGCGACATGTCGATCGAGGACCTCATCGCCGAGGAAGAGATCGTCGTCACCATCACCCGGGGCGGCTACGCCAAGCGCACCCGTACCGACCTGTACCGGGCGCAGAAGCGCGGCGGCAAGGGCGTTCGCGGTGCTCAGCTCCGTCAGGACGACATCGTCGACCACTTCTTCGTCACCACGACGCACCACTGGCTGCTGTTCTTCACGAACAAGGGGCGGGTGTACCGGGTCAAGGCGTACGAGCTGCCGGACGCGGGCCGCGACGCCCGGGGCATGCATCTCGCGAACCTTCTTGCCATGCAGCCCGACGAAACAGTCATGGAGGTTCTCGACCTACGCGACTACAACGTCGCTCCCTATCTCGTCCTCGCCACGCGCAGCGGGCTGGTCAAGAAGACGCGCCTGTCGGAGTACGACTCCCCCAGGTCCGGCGGACTGATCGCGATCAACCTGCGGGAGGACGACGAGGTCATCGGCGCTCGGCTCGTCTCCGAGGAAGATGACCTGCTGCTCGTCTCCAAGGGCGCGCAGTCGATCCGCTTCACCGCCTCTGACGAGGCGCTACGCCCCATGGGGCGGGCGACCAGCGGTGTCATCGGCATGAGGTTCCTGGAAGGTGACGAACTTCTTGCCATGAATCGCATCGCAGACGGTCAAGATGTGCTTATCGCCACGAAGGCTGGGTACGCAAAACGGACGCCAGTGGAGCAGTATCCAGTTCAAGGACGTGGCGGTAGAGGCGTGCTGACTGCGAAGATCGTATCTTCCCGTGGCAAGCTGGTCGGAGCCGTCATGGTCAACCCAGAGGACGAGGTTTTCGCGATCACGTCCGCCGGCGGGGTGATCCGGACGAGTGCCGGCGAGATCAAGCAGTCCGGCCGCCAGACCATGGGAGTTCGATTGATGAATCTCGCTGAAGGCGACAGCGTGGTGGCCCTCGCCCGGAACGCCGAGTCGATGGAGACTTCGGTGGAGAGTGATGAAGACGGGGGAGGAGAGTAGTTCATGAGCGCCCAGGGTGGTCCCGCCAGGACCAAGGCGGCTTCGGGTAACGGACAGCAGCCGAACAAGCCCGCAGAGACCGAGATGTTCGACTCGGTCGAAGAAGGCCAGGACACCTCGCCCGCGCAGGGCAGGTCCATGCCTGCCAAGGATGACAACAAGCCTTCGCCGCAGCAGGGCCCGCCCGGCCCCGTCGTCGGGCCTCAGGGCGGCCCCGTCCCGCCGCAGGGGGCACAGCAGCAGCAGTCCGAGGGCAATGAGACGGTACGCCTGCGCCCGTCGCTGGCCACCGAGGCCCCGCCGGCCCTTGAGCTGCCCAAGAAGAAGGGGTCCAGCTCGGCCGGCAGCCGGCTGCCCCGCAAGGCCCATCTGGTCCTGCGCCGCGTCGAGCCGTGGTCGGCCATGAAGTTCAGCTTCGTGGTCTCCCTCGTCTGCTTCGTGGTGCTGTTCGTGGCAGTCGCCGTGCTGTACGGCGTGCTGTCCGCCCTGGGCGTCTTCGACTCGATCGTCGACCTGGTCAACCAGCTCGGCCAGGGCGAGCAGGGGCAGAGCTCCATCCCGATCGACATCGCCTCCTGGTTCGAGCCCGTGCGGATCCTCGGATACACGGCGCTGATCGGGGCGGTGAACGTCGTGCTGATCACGGCTCTTTCCACGTTGGGGGCCGTCATCTACAACATCGCTTCCGACCTGGTCGGAGGCGTTGAGGTGACCTTCAGCGAGGCCGAGTAAGCGGGGTGCTCGCGCCGTCCGGGTCAGTGCGGACGGCGCGAGCAGCCTGCCGGAGGCGGTAAGCTTTTCCTCGTCCCGAACAAGCGGTTCGCCTCGGTGAGGTGGATGCGGTAGCGTTCGGGGTGCGAGCGGGGCTATAGCTCAGACGGTTAGAGCGCTTCCCTGATAAGGAAGAGGTCCCAGGTTCAAGTCCTGGTAGCCCCACAGAGTTTTCCCAGTTCAGAGGCTGTTTCCCGGAGGTCGGGAGGCGGCCTCTTGATCATTTGCCATCAATTTGCCACCAAGATCGTCCGTCACCAGGTGACAGAGATCAGTCCAGATCGACACGGTGTGAACTCCTCCCCCGAACGGCAGATGGAGCAGTGAACACTCTTGACTCGGCCAGCCGCGCCTCTGCTTCGAGTACGGCTTCGGCGCCAGCGGCGTGACGATCAGCCTGTGGGTACCCGGCCAGGTCCCACAACACCTCGTCGAGCACGCCATCGAAGCCGCCTGGCCATCCGCCCGCACCACCATCCACCAGCCCGCACCACCCGTACCCCGCAAAGGCCACGCCACCGGCGGCCAACTCGTCCTGGCCCGCGCCGAACGCCTCCCCACCCGGCACGACCACCGCACCGACCCGCTCCGCGCCCTCATCGGCGCAGCCGTCGGCATGCCCGGCTGGCAGCACGCCTGCGTCCAGATCCTCGCCCGCCCGGCCACAGGCAGCCGCCTCACCAACGCCTGCGGATGCGTGGCGGCCCGGCTGCTCAGAGCGCTTCTTGACCTAGCCGTTCCCGGACCGCGCCAGTCAAGCCAGCCCTTGAGTGATCGAGCCGAGCGCTTGGAAGAGTCGGCCGAAGCACGAGCCATTCGCGACAAGGCCCACCACTCCCGCTACGAAGTCGCCATCCGCTACGCCGTCCAAGCCGACGAACCCACCACCGCCGACCCCACCGGCGTCCAGGAGATCCGCCGCAACGCCATCCACGGCCGCGCCCACGCGCTCGCCTCCGCTTTCGCCCTCTACAGCGGCCACAACAGCCTGGAACGACGACGCCTACTGCGACCCGCCGCCCGCGTCACCTCCCGCCGGATGACCCGCGGCTACCTGCTGTCGGTCCCCGAACTGGCCGCCATCGCCCACCTCCCCCTGGACGCCGCCGTCCCCGGCCTGCAGCGCGCGGGCGCCAACACCGTCCCGCCCCCACCGAAGATCACCCACGGCGGCGGCCACGCCAAAGTGCTCGGCTTCTCCGACGCCGGACACGAACGCCCGGTCGCGCTGCGCGTCGCCGACTCTTTCCACCACGTCCACGTCCTGGGCCCGAACGGCACCGGCAAATCCACCCTGCTCGCCCAGATGATCCTGTCCGACATCCAGGCAGGCCGCGGCGTCGTCGTCATCGAAGCGAAAGGCGACCTCGTCCGTGACCTGCTCGGCCTGATGCCCGACGAGGCCGGCGGCAAGCTGGTCCTGATCGACCCCGACGACCGGCACGCCCGCCCCTCTCTCAACGTGCTGGGCGGCCCCGACCTGGCCATGGGCGTGGACAACCTGGTCGGCATCTTCCACCAGATCTACGCCGACAACTGGGGCCCGCGTACCGACGACATCCTGCGCGGCTGCGCCCTCACCCTAGCCCGCGACAACGGCACCCTCGCCGATATCCCGACCCTGCTGTCCAACACCACCTACCGCCAGCGCCACCTCGCCACCCTCGACGACCCGATGCTGCGCGGCTTCTGGAGCTGGTACTGCGCCCTGTCCGAGCAGGCCCAGGCCCACGTCACCGCCCCCATCATGAACAAACTGCGCGCCTTCCTGCTGCGCCCCTTCATCCGCGACGTGATCGGCTCCGCCACCTCCACCTTCAACCTGACCGACATACTCAACGGCGGCATCCTGCTCGTCCGCCTCCCCAAGGGCGTGCTCGGCGACGACTCGGCCCGCCTGCTCGGCTCGATGGTCCTGGCCCAGGTCTGGCAGGCCGCCGCCCGCCGCGCCAAGATCGGCCACTCCCGCAGCGCCGCCGCCGTGTACGTGGACGAGTGCCACGACTTCCTCACCCTGCCGCACGCCCTGTCCGACATGCTCGCCGAAGCCCGCGCCTACCGCGTCAGCCTCACCCTCGCCCACCAGCACCTGGCCCAACTTCCCCGCCAGCTCCGCCAGGCCCTCTCCTCCGACGCCCGCAACAAGATCTACTTCTCCCTCTCGCCGGAGGACGCCCGCGAGGCCGAACACCACTTCACCCCCTTCCTGACCGCGCACGACCTGGCCAACCTCGACGCCTACCAGGCCGCCGCCCGCCTCGTCGTCCGCTCCGCCGAAGCCCCGCCGTTCACGCTGCGCACCCGGCCCCTCTCCGAGCCCTCCAGCGATGTCGCCCAGCGCCTGCGAGCCGCCGCCGCACGCGCCCACGGCCGTACGACCACCGGCACCACCACCCCCAAGCCGGACGCCCGGCGCACTCTCTAGAAAGGGAAACCCATCATGTCCATCCGCTACAGCCCCACCCTGCTCACCGAGTTGGCCGCCCGCCTCACTGACCGCGACGCAAACTCATCCGCCTCGCCCGCGACTTCCGAGTCCTCACCTCCCCGCAGGTCAGCCAGATGTTCTTCGACACCGACGACGCCGCCCGCCGCCGGCTCCTGGCCCTGACCCGCATGGGCCTGCTGGAGCGCTTCCGGCCCAACCTCCCGCCCGCCATGGGCACCGCCCCGTACCACTACGTCATCGGCGAGACCGCCGCCGCGGTGCTCGACTCCGAAGACGGCATCGAGCTGAGCGGGTTCGGCTACCGCCGTGACCGCATCCTGTCCATCGTCTACAGCCAGCGCCTGGCCCACACCGTCGGCACCAACGGCATCGCCACCAGCCTGTACGGCTTCGCCCGCCGTCGCTCTCCACATGGTGGCCCGAACACCGCTGCGCCACCGAATGGGCCCCATGGCCCGCCCCGACGCCTACGCCCGCTGGGCCGAAGGCCGCAACAGCATCGAGTTCTTCCTCGAGTACGACATCGGCACCGAACCCCTCGACCGGCCCGGGCCGAACGCCTCCTCACCTACTTGACAGGCCGCCCAGCGAAGCCGAAACCCTCACGCAAGGCCGATGACCTGCGGATCTCCGCAGCAGACGCTCATGCGGTGCGCGAAAGCCTCGAGCTCGCTACCTCCCTCGGTGTCCCACGCGCCACCATCGTCGCCGACGTCCAGCAGGCCCTCGACGCTGGCGCGCTGCCGAGTCTTCGCCACGAAGCGAAGACCACGAAGAACAACCGGCAACTGGCCGAGAAGATCGTGACAACCGTGGCTCAGCGCGTCTGCGACAAGCTCTCGCAGAAGATCAGCGAGGTGCTCGACCCAGAGACCCTCGCCGCGATCCGCACCTCCGGTCGCGGCGCGGTCGCCCTGGCCGCCGCTCTCAAGATGATCGGCGTCCCGTACTCCTGGGGCGGAGGCGGTCCGCAGGGGCCGAGCTTCGGCATCGCCCACGGCGCCGGCACCAAGGGCTTCGACTGTTCAGGCCTGGCCGAATACGCCTGGGCCAAGGCAGGGGTGAAGATCGGCGGCCACACCTCGGCGCAATGGCGAGCGGGCACCCGCGTACCACGCTCCCAGCTCAAGCCAGGCGACCTGCTCTTCTTCGCTACCAACCCCAACAACTCCGCCACTATCCACCACGTCGTCCTCAACATCGACGGCAAGCGATACGTACACGCGCCGACCACCGGCAGCAAAGTCCAGATCGGCCACTGGACTGCTCGACGAGAAGCCGAATACGCAGGAGCGATTCGCCCTAGAACGAGCTCGGCACACGATGGAACCAAGGGCTGACCGACTGGACCGGTAGACAGCGTGGAAGGGCCATCGCATCTGGCGTTGGCCCTTCCGATATGAGGTTGCGGAGCAGGGGGCATGTCGAGGGCGTCCGTGTCGGCTCCACCGGTGACCCGGGCCAGGTATTACGCAATCAGCGACGGCGTTTGGTGAGGGAGTTCGGTCGTCCTAGACTTTCCTGAGTTTACTTGCCCTTCATCGACTATCGCTATCGACGATGAAGCAGAAGACAGTCGCGCGGCCTCCGCGCCTCTACGTCCTTTCATCAGATAGCGGCACCCGCCATCTTGGCAGCCAAGAGACTTCGCCCGCCCAAACGTCCAGCTCAGCAAGCCATTGCAGAAGCGTTGCACCCCATCTACGGACGTTCTAGGACCTGGGTGAATCACTGTCAGCGTGGACGCCATCAGCCGAGGAGAATCCAATCGATCACAACGGTGCCGCCTGTGTCAAGACTTGACATCAAATGTTCCACGTCTTCAAATCTCCTGTGGAGAACCTAACTGAAGGGAGTAGCACGGGGTGACAAATCTAAACAGCCGGTCCTTATCCCTGTTAGCAGCTCTAGCCATCGCATTCGCGCCGCTCATCGGAATATCCCGCCCCGCCCTCGCCGACCCTCCGCAGCCCAGTCCAGTAGCGCCACAAGATGAACCTCTCAACGGCAATCTCAAGAAGTACCGCGACAGAGTGCTCGCCCAGCCGGGTCGTCCCACTTCCATGCATCACCAAGCCAAGGCCAAGGAACGCTGCGTTTCAGCGAAGCTGACCACTCCTACGCCTTCGAACGAACCGATCACGGTCTGCTTCGGCCCCCTCGAGCCGAAGTCCGCACGCCTAGCGGCTATGCAGGATAAACCAAAGAGTATCCCGACGTGGTGTACTTATAGCGTAGGAGTCTGGGGAGGCGACAGACTCACTGCCTGCTCATATTGGGGCTGGACCTATACAGTTACTCAGGGGTCCACCGAAATCGGCAGTGCAGATGTCGTCATCTGGAACGTGTTGCGCAACCATAATGCGCAGAACAAGATCATCTGGCAGTCGTGGGCCGGCGCATTCGACGTCACGGGGGCAGCCGAGCTCATAAGGCTTGCCATGACACCAGGCTGTGATGGCCCCTGCACCATATCCACCGCCCCGTTGCCGCCGACGGAACTGCCGGTGGACCCCTCAGAGGATGAGTGGCTCGCCGTGCAGTTCGAAGGCGCCGCCACCGGCCTCTCCGGAGTCCCCGCAGGAACGGTCCGGCCTGGCATCTCCCCGTTCATGGACATCGCCATGGCTGCACCTGCCGCGGCACATGATCCCGAAGAAGATCAGATATGGCTCGATGAGGAGTGGGAGATCCGCTGTGACTACCTCGCCGCAGGCGGAGACGCTCCAGCCTATGGATGCGTTTACCACAATCTCTGGCCCATACACGTTGTCGTGTGGGCTGAGCTTCCCGAACATGCCGAGGTCATCACAGCCGCCCAAACCGTGAAAGGGGCGCCAGGCGCGCCAGGCGACTACCCCCTCACACGGCTCATGGATCCTACGCTCAGACAGAGGAACGGCGCAGCGGCATGCAGAATGTGGCCGACACCGCGCCCTCCAGGTGAAGAGTGCGACGAATACCCCTTCCGCTCAACGTGGCAAGGTGCTCACACCGGTGACCCTGATGTGAATTTCTCGGATCTCATCTCGACCAGCCAAAACCAGGACGGTGGAGAGCAGCTGGCGTGGTTCTATCGATACCACCGAGTGATAGAAGCAGACCCATTCTTCGTCGACGTCGAAACATAAGCCATTCCGGGTAGACGGCACATCTGACGGCGGATCTCATCCTCGGCTAGGGTTCCCACATGAGCGACAACGCGTCGATGGCGGGCACTGCCAAGGTGTTCGTCTCCTACAGCAAGATCCTCATCAAAGCCCTCGGCGAGGTTGACTACACCGATCCTCCCAGTCATGCCCCAAACGAACTGGTGGCTGCCCACCTGGACGCAGCTGCCATTTTCACCGGAGTTCATACCGGCTATGTGACCGTCACCGTGCAGACGACCACTTCCGCCCCTCCTCTAGACGAGGGGCGGAAGTGGGCCGAGGTAGAAGAAGTGATGTTCCCCACCTCGATTGGAAACATGCGCCTGTTCGGCTTCATGGGAGATACCCCTCCGCCGGACCTTCCTTCGCTGACTCCGCAGGGACCGGGGGTCTACACGCTGCGGGTACATGCTTCCACTCGGCCCCGTATCGGTACCCCCGAAACTGACGAACCGGTTGAGGAATACCTCGTCTGCACGTGGCCCACCGCGCTCGGTCGGGATTCGGCTATCGAGGCGGCAGAGAACCTGCCCGACCTGATGAGTACGAGTGTCCGCGCCTACAGGGAACGGCTGCAGCCCACCGGTCTTGGCCGTACCCACGGTTCCCCCCGGCCCTAATCAGGTGGAGCACCTGGTTTCCGCCCACGGGGCGGGAACCAGTGGACGGGGACTACGTACTCTCCGGCATCCGCTGGCCGTTGCACAGCCTCTCAACCGAACGGCTGTTGATCACCACCCGACCAGATCCTCACCCTCCATTCATCGACCCCCAGCGCTCGATTCCAGTTCACCCAACCACCGTGGTCCACTTGGGCCAGTGCCGCAGGCAAATGTCAGTGCTCGGTACTTGCCGGCAAGAACGCAAACGCCCTGGGTGGCGTGTTATGTGTCTACTGATCAAGTCGGAAGGGTGCCTTGCAGCAGGATGTAGCCGGGCATGTGCTCAGCGGGTCGCACCCCTACGGTAAACATTTCCGGCTCGTCGAAGACAGGCTCTCCGCTCGGGCGTCGGGTGGGTTCTGGCCATGAGAGGACTCTCCCTGATCGATCAAAGTGCGGGTTCCGGTGTTGCCGGGCCACACTGCAGCTGCGGCGGTTCCACCATCGGTCCCGCCCGCGCCGGGGCAAAAGAGGCGGGTTTCTGCCTGGGAAAGAACCTGCCCCCTCAGGTCTGCGCCGGGTGCGTGGCCGCGGCTTAAGAGTGGATGATCGAAGCGCCTGGACACCCGAAGACCGCTGGGGCTTACTCACCCGTCCTGGCCGCTGGGGACGGTGGCGGGCCGGGGTGGAGATCGGCATGGCGGTCGTCGTCGGTGGGGTGTACGTGTGCGCCCACCGGGGTGCCCGGTCCCGGTGGTACCGGGCGGCGACGGTCAGGATCGATCCGGCGGTGGTGGGGCTCTGATCAAGGAGGGCAGGATGGGCAGGTGAGCGGTCATCGGTTGTCGTCGCGCGCCGCATATCTCCTGTCTCTTGTCCTGAATTCGTTACTCGGCTTTCTCGGCCAGTTCGCTCTGTTCTACCCCTACTACGTGGCCCGTGACTGGCTGGCGGGGCTGGGTGTCGCAGCGCCGGGGATTCCGTTCCGGGACGGGTATCTCGGCGCGTTGCTGATCGGGCTCGTTCTCGTTGCCGGCTGGGTCGCGGTGATGGGGGCGGTGAACCTCGCCGTGCTGCGCCGGGCGTCTGTGAAGCGGCGGCCGTACTGGCTCTGGGCGGTCTTGGTGGCCTTGGCGTCCTCCGTCGTCCACCTAGATGGATGAGTCCAAGGCATAGCTGCGGAGATAGGGCGAGGATGTCCATTCTCGGGTTGTGACGACCGAACTGGACACCCTCGCAACCGCACTCTACGTGAGGGTCGATGATCTGCTGAAGAGT